>DATDJF010000122.1:0-3642 GCA_036520715.1 Burkholderiaceae bacterium
CGCCAGCAGGCCGCGCGTGTACGGATGCTGCGGCGTGCGGTACAGCTCGTGCGCGCGCGCCTGCTCGACCACGCGGCCGGCGTACATCACGACCACGCGATCGGCGTAGCGCGCGACGACACCGAGGTCGTGCGTGATCAGGATCAGCGCGGCGCCGGTCTCGCGCGTGAGGTCTTTCAGCAGGTCGAGGATCTGCGCCTGCACGGTGACGTCGAGCGCGGTGGTCGGCTCGTCGGCGATGATCAGCCTGGGCTTGCAGGCCAGCGCCATGGCGATCATCGCGCGCTGGCGCATGCCGCCGGAGTACTGGTGCGGGTAGGTGTGCAGCCGGCTCTCCGCGTCGGGGATCTGCACCCTGGCGAGCAGCGCCTTCGCGGCCTCGAGCGCGGCGGCCCAGGGCGAGCCGCGGTGCTGGCGCACCGGCTCGGCGACCTGCATGCCCACCGTCAGCGCCGGGTTCAGCGAGTTCATCGGCTCCTGGAAGATCATCGCGATGCGGTTGCCGCGGATCGCCCGCATGTCGGCGTCGCTCACGCGCAGCAGATCGCGCCCGTCGAACACGATCTGGCCGCCGGCGATCTCCCCTGGCGGATTGGGGATCAGCCGCAGGATCGACAGCGCGGTGACGCTCTTGCCCGAGCCCGATTCGCCGACGATGGCCAGCGTCTCGCCCGGCGCGACGTCGAAGCTGACGTCGTCGACCGCGACCACGTGGCCGCGGTCGGTGCGAAAGCGCGTGGTCAGGCCGCGAACTGACAGCAGAGGCTCGGTCACTCAGAAGCCCATCTTCTTCTTCATCTCCTGGTCGACCCACATGCGGGCGTGGATCGGCCCCGGCCGCTCGGAGCCGGCGCGCAACTCACCGCCGTAGTTCTTGACCCACGGCCACCAGCCCGTGTAGACGTAGGACGACGGCAGAAAGATCACCGGCGCCTTCTCCATCACCTGGCGCGTCATCAGCCGCACCTTGACCTGGCGCACGCGCTCGTCGGGCTCGGCGTAGACCTCGCCCATCTTCTGGTCGATCTCGGGATCGAGAAACTGCATCGGGTTCCAGACCTGGCCCTTGACGAAGCTCTTGCGCAGCGCGGTGGTCGGGTTGGTGTTGCCGAGGAACATGAAGTAGCCCGGCGCATTGGTCTTGGTCATCATCGCGGAGAAGTAGGCGGCGTACTCCAGCGTCTGGATCTCCATCTTGACGCCGACCTTGTCGAGGTACGCGGCCACCATCTGCAGCAAATCGCCCTCGGTGTTGGACGAGTTGGTCTGCACCTTGAACGCGAAGCCGTTGGGGTAGCCGGCTTCGGCCAGCAGCTGCTTGGCCTTGGCCGGGTTGTAGGTGAAGAGCTCCTTCACCGTGTCGGGCATCTCCTCGAGCGGCTCGAAGTAGCCGGTGTACGTGGGGTGCATCGGCCAGGCCAGCAACTCGGCATTGCCGCCGTAGTAGGACTTGACGATCTCCGCCTTGTTGACCGCGAGGTTGAGCGCGCGCCGCACGCGGATGTCGTCGAAGGGCTTTTGGTCCATGCGCATCGCGACGAACTGCCCGCCGTTGGACAGGCGCCGGCTCCACTGGATCTTGGGCGCGCTCTTCTTCAGCTCGTCGGCATTGCTCCAGCGAACCGTCTCGAGCACGTCGAGCTTGGCGGTGCGCAGCGAGGTGACCAGCGTGGTCTCGTCCTTGATGACGCGGTAGGTGATCCTGTCGGCGAACGGCAGCTTGTAGTCGACGCCGCCGATCTTCTCTTTGTCCCAGTAGACCGGGTTCTTGGTGAACACCAGCGAGTTGCCCTGCACGTACTCCTGCAGCTGGAAGGGACCCGTGCCGTTGACGTTCTTCCACTGGCTGGGGCCGGCCGCGATCACCTCCTTGGGCACGATGCCGCTGTAGTAGCCCCAGCCGAAGCGGTAGTCCCACTCGGCGTTGTAGGCCTTCATGAAGAAGGTGACGCTGTGCCGTCCGGTGGCCTCGACGCGGTCGACGTGGTCGAAATACGTGGGGATCTTCTTCGGGCTCTTGTTCAGCCGGTCGTAGCTGAACACCACGTCGTCGGCGGTGAACTCGCGCGACTCCATGACGCCGGCCTTGGCCGGGAACATGATGCCCTTGCGCAACTGCACCTCCACGCGCAGCGGGCTCTGCTTCATCTCCCACTTCTCGGCCAGCTCCCCGCGCAGCGCATCGGGGGCGATCCAGGCGTCGGCGGTGAACGGGTACTTGCCGCCGTTGCGGATGCTCTTGCTCAGGTCGGCCGCGAACAGCTGCTCATAGGTGAGGCCGGTGTCCTGCGAATGCTTCCACGCCCAGTCGCCGTTGTCGGGCGACATCGGGTTGACGGTGGCGAACACCACGCCGATATTGAGCTCGCCGCCGTATTGGGGCTTCTGCGCCTGCGCGAAGGCGCCGGCGGTGCCGACCAGCAGTGCGCCGGCGATCAAACGACGAGAAGGGGTCATCATGTCTCCTTTGGTTTCGTCATCACTTGGCGCCGCGCATGCGCGGATCGAGCAGATCGCGCAGCGCGTCGCCGAACACGTTGGTGGCGTACACCACCGCGGTCACACACAGGCCGGGCGCCAACGCGAGCCACGGGCCCTGCAGCATGTAGGTGCGGCCGCCGCCCGACAGCATCGCGCCCCAGGTGGGCGAGGGCGGGGGCACACCCAGGCCGAGGAACGCCAGGCCCGACTCGGCCAGGATCACGGTGCCGACGCGGGTGGTGAGCAGCACGATGATCGGCGGCATCACGTTGGGCAGGATGTGGCGCCACAGGATGCGCGGCACCGAGGCGCCGATCGACTGCGCCGAGTGCACGTACATGTGCTCGCGCACGCCGATCACGGCGCTCCTGACGATGCGCGAACCGGCGATGCCCAGCAGCAGCGCCAGCGTGCCGATGATCTGTGGCATGCCGGGCCCGATCACCGACACCACGACGATCAGGATGATGAGGTCCGGAAAGCTCTGCCAGGCGTCGACGAAACGCTGCACGATGAGGTCGAAGCGCCCGCCAGCGTAGCCGCTGACGATGCCGATCAGCGCCGAGATCACGGTGGCCAGCAGCGCCGCGCTGCAGCCGATGATCACCGACAGCTGCGCACCGTAGATGCAACGCGACAGCACGTCGCGCCCCAGGTTGTCGGTGCCGAACCAGTGCGCCCACGTCGGCGGCTTCAGCCGCTCGGCCGGCGCGATCTCGTTGTAGCCGTACGGCGCGATCCACTGCGCGGTGAGGCCGACGACCACGAACAGCAGCAGGATCACGCCGCCGGCGGCACCGAGCGGCTTGTCGCGGAACAGGCGTGCGAAGAAGCTCGACGAACGCGCTCCAGTCTGCAGTGGGATGCCGACCGTGGTGGCGGGTGAGACTGCGCTCATGGCTGTGCGCCAAGACCGGGCGTTGCAAAGCCGCGGGCGGGTATGCGTCGGCGCTCGTGTACGGCGGTCGGCCCTTCGGGCCGACTCCCCTGCGGTACTCGGTCTCGTGGCCCGTCGCGAAACTCGCTACGCTCCCTTCGGTCGCTACGCTCGAACAATCGCGACGAGTCAGAAGACGAAGCGCGCTGGCGCGCGCGGCCACGAGCCCTGCGTTCCTCGGCGCCGCACAATGTCGCTGCCGTCGCACACCCACCCACGGCTTT
>DATDJF010000123.1:0-2368 GCA_036520715.1 Burkholderiaceae bacterium
GGCCTGCAGGTAGAAGTTGATGAAGAGGATCAGCGCGATCACCGCGAAGCCGAACAGCTGGTGGCTGTGCAGCGGCAGCATCAGCACCGCGCCGAGGCCGGCGAAGGCAATCAGCTTGGCGGTGATCCACAACCCGTAGCGCAGCGACGGCGCCGACGGGATGGGCAAGGCCAGGAACGGGATCACCAGCGCCGGCAACAGGAACGAGAAGGGCCAGTTGATGTAGGTGCTGTAGCCGGTCGCCAGCGTCACGCCGATGGTGAAGCGCAGGATGCGGCGCGCCCTGGGGTTGTCGAGGGCACGCGTCTGGGACGCGGCCACCGTGACGGCGGTATCAGTAGGCATACGACAGCAGCGCGCTGAACCACATCAGAAACCGACCCATCGGGTTGAGGAGCGGATGCTCCCCCGTGTAGACGAGCACGTTGACCTGGCTGCCGACACGCGCACCGGCCTGCGCCGCCTGCACCGGGTCTTCGAAGTCGATGAGCACCGGAAAGCGCTGCGCGTTGCGCAGCCAGTCGCGCGCGTTCTGCACCGTGGGCAGCGTGCCCGGCTTCGAGGTCGACTCGGCGGCGGTCACGCCGAAGGTGACGTTGCGCACGCGCCCGCGCAGCGTCTTGTCGGGCCAGACATCGAGCACCAGGTCGACCGTGTCGCCCGGCTTGATGTGGCCGAGGTTGTTCTCAGTGAGGTTCGCTTCGACCCACATCTTCTGCGCCCCGACGAAGGTCATCAGCGGCTGCCCGGTCGCGGCGAAGTTGCCGACATCGACGCGCAGGTCGGTCACCAGGCCGTCGTTCGGCGCGACCAGGCGCGTGTACTGCAGGTCGAGCTTGGCCTTGTCCAGCGCGGCGCGCGCGGCCAGCAGCTGCGGGTTCTTCTCGTCGCGTGGCCCGAGCCCCTCGATCGCCTTCTGCAGATTGGCCTTGGCGCCCGCCACTTGGGCTTCCCCCTCGATGCGGGACGTCGTCGCCCACTCCAGCGAGCGCTGCGAGATCGCGCCAGGAACATCCGCATCGATGCGCTTCAGGCGGGCCTCGTTCTGCGTGTCCTTGAGCAGCGCGGCCTTCGCGGCATTCAGCGACGCCGCGGCGGCGTCGACGGTCGAACTGCCGACCTTCAGGTTCTGCCGGGTGAGCGCGAGCTGGGCCTCGGCCGAGGCGACCGCGATCTCGTAGCGCACCGGGTCGATGCGCGCGAGCAGGTCGCCCTTCTTCACCGCCTGATTGCTGCGCACGTCGACGGAGAGGACTTCCCCTGCGACCTGCGGCGCGATCGGCACCACGAAGGCGTTGACGCGCGCCTGCGTCGTGTACGGGGTGTAGCGGTCGGCGGACATGTACCAGGCGAGCAGGACGGCGCAGAACACGGCGAAGACCAGTACCCACTTGCGCACTGGGTCCATGCGCCGCGGCGCGGCCGCAACCGGCTTGACGGGTGCACTTCCGCCTTGGGGCATTGATGCCGGTGCCGGTGCCGGTGCATCCGCGGCCGCTTGTCCAGCCGCGCTGTGCTGCGCCGGACTGCCCGGCTCGTCACCGACCTGCGGCGTCTTCTGTGCTTCGTTCATGGTTTGCCTGGATTCGGGTTGACGCGGCTACCAGTCCGGCGACGGCCAGCCGCTGCCCTGGCCTTTCAACGGTGGTTCGGTGGCGTTCGGTTGCAGCAGATCGCCCCAGTCCACGCGCTGGCGCATGGTGTCCCGGGTCGCCTCGTCGACGAAGCCCTGGCCCGAGCGGATCTCCCAGCCGCCCCCCAGCGCCCGATAGATGCCGACCGCGCTGCTGACGGTCGTGCTGCGCGCGGCGACGAGTTGCTGCTGCACGCGAAGCAACGCGTTCTGCGCATCCAGCACGCGCTGGAAGTCGGCAAAGCCTTCGCGGTAGCCGACGTTGGCGATGGCCAGCGAGCGCTGCGCAAACGCCTCGGTCTCGACCAGGATCTGTTCCTGCTCGCGGCTGTGCAACATGGCCACCATGCCGTCTTCGACTTCCTTGACGGCGTTGAGCACGGTGCTCTGGTAGTTCTCCAGCAGTTGCTGGAGCTGGGCGTCCTTGACCCTGACGTTGTTGCGGATGCGTCCGTAGTTCAGGATGTTCCAGCTGAAGTACGGCCCACCGAAGAAGGTCAGCGAGTTGCCGTTGAACAGCTGAGTGAAGCCGCTGTTGCCGGTGCGCGTGGTGTTGGTGCCGTCGGCGGCGACCACGCCGAGAAAGCCGCTCAACCCGAAGCTCGGATAGAGGTCGGCCTCGGCGACGCCGACCACCGCGCTTTGCGCCGCCGCGGCGAGCTCGGCCTGGCGCACGTCGGGACGCCGCCGCAGCAGATCTGTCGGCACGCCCGCTTCGATCGCTGGCGGTGCCGC
>DATDJF010000124.1:0-3806 GCA_036520715.1 Burkholderiaceae bacterium
GTCGCCGTCGGGCAGGTTGTCGGGGTCCATGCCGGCGTTGCGGATCGACGGCTTCAGGTAGTTGCCGTGCACGCCGGTGAACAGGCTCGAGTAGACGATGTCGTCGCTGCTGCACTCGACGATGCACTGCTTGTAGGCATCAGCGGCACGCGCCTCGTCGGTGGCGATGAAGGCCGAGCCGATGTAGGCCAGGTCGGCGCCCATCGCCTGCGCGGCGAGCACCGCCGAGCCGGTGGCGATCGATCCAGACAGCGCGATCGGGCCATCGAACCACTGGCGAATTTCCTGCACCAGCGCGAACGGACTCTTGACGCCGGCATGGCCACCGGCACCGGCGGCCACCGCGATCAGGCCGTCGGCGCCCTTGTCGATGGCCTTGTGCGCGAAGGTGTTGTTGATGATGTCGTGCAGCACGATGCCGCCCCAGCCGTGCACCGCGTCGTTGACGTCGGTGCGTGCGCCCAGGCTGGTGATGACGATCGGCACCTTGTACCGGGCGCACACCTGCATGTCGTGATCGAGCCGGTCGTTGCTCTTGTGCACGATCTGGTTGATCGCATAGGGCGCCGCCGGCCGGTCTGGATGCTTGCGATTCCACGCCGCCAGCGCCTCGGTGATCTCGGCCAGCCACTGTTCCAACTGCTCGGCCGGCCGCGCGTTGAGCGCCGGCATCGAGCCGACGATGCCGGCCGTGCACTGCGCGATCACCAGCTTGGGGTTGCTGACGATGAACAGCGGCGCGCCGATGACCGGCAGCGGCAGGTTCGCGAGGATCGGTGGCAACGCCATCTAGAACGCCTCCAGGGCCATGCCGGTGACGCCGACGGCACCGTCGACGATGCTGTCGCGCTGCCCGGGCACCCGGCTGAGAATGTGATCGGCATAAAAGCGCGCGGTCTGGATCTTGGCACGCATGAACTCGGCTTGATCGCCGGCAGCCAGATGGGCCTCGGCCACCAGCAACGCGCGCGACATCTGCCAGCCGGCCATCAGGTTGCCCGCCAGCATCAGGTACGGCACGCTGCCCGCGAACACGGCGTTGGGGTCGTCCTTGCCTTTGTCGACGACGAAGGCCACGACGTCGAGGAACGCCTGGCGCGCCGCGCGCAAGCGCTTGAGCACCACCCGCGCGTGCTCGCCGTTCTGTTTGGCGAGTTCGCCTTCGGTGACCTCGATCTGCGCCGCGATCGCGCGCGCCACCGCGCCGCCGTCGCGCGCCGTCTTGCGCCCCACCAGGTCGTTGGCCTGGATCGCGGTGGTGCCTTCGTAGATGGTGAGGATCTTGGCGTCGCGCAGGTGCTGCGCGGCGCCGGTCTCCTCGATGAAGCCCATGCCGCCGTGCACCTGCACGCCAAGGCTGGCCACCTCGAGGCTCATCTCGGTGGAGAAGCCCTTGATCAGCGGCACCATGAATTCGTAGAACGCCTGGTTGCGCTTGCGCGCCTGCGCATCGGGGTGCGCGTGCGCGGCGTCGTAGGCCGCGGCAGCCACCAGCGCCATCGCGCGGCAGCCCTCGGTGTAGGCACGCATCGTCATCAGCATGCGCTTGACGTCGGGGTGGTGAATGATCGTGGCCGCGCGCTGCAGCGAACCATCGACCGGGCGGCTCTGCACGCGCTCGCGCGCGTAGGCCACCGCCTTCTGGTAGGCACGCTCGGCCACCGCGATGCCCTGCACGCCCACCGCATAACGTGCCGCGTTCATCATGATGAACATGTACTCGAGGCCGCGGTTCTCCTGCCCGATCAGGTAGCCCACCGCGCCGCCCTTGTCGCCGTACTGCAGCACCGCGGTCGGGCTCGCCTTGATGCCGAGCTTGTGCTCGATGCTGACGCAGTGCACGTCGTTGCGCGCGCCCAGGCTGCCGTCGGCGTTGACCAGGAACTTGGGCACCACGAACAGGCTGATGCCCTTCACGCCCTCCGGAGCACCCGTGACACGCGCCAGCACCAGGTGGACGATGTTGTCCGCCATGTCGTGCTCGCCGTAGGTGATGAAGATCTTGGTGCCGAAGACCTTGTAGCTGCCGTCGGGTTGCGGCTCGGCGCGCGAGCGCACCATCGACAGGTCGGAACCGGCCTGCGGCTCGGTGAGGTTCATCGTGCCGGTCCACTCGCCCGAGATCATCTTCGGGATGTAGGCCTGCTGCAGTTCGCTGGAGCCCGCGGTCAGCAGCGCTTCGATCGCGCCGTCGGTGAGCAGCGGGCACAACGCGAAGCTCAGGTTGGCGCTGTTGAGCATCTCGACGCAGGCGCCGCCGATGGTCTTGGGCAACCCCTGGCCGCCGAATTCGGCCGGGTGCTGCAGCCCCTGCCAGCCGCCTTCGCCGAACTGGCGAAACGCCTGCTTGAAGCCCGGCGTCGTGCGCACCTCACCGGCGCTCCAAGACGACGGCTCGGTGTCGCCCGCGCGGTCGAGCGGCGCCACCACCTGCTCGTTGTAGCGCGCGCACTCCTCGAGCACCGCCTGCGCAGTGTCGAGCCCGGCCTCCTCGAAGCCCGGCAGCTTGGCCACGGCCTCCAGGCCCGCCAGCTCCTTCATCACGAACAACATGTCGGTGACCGGTGCGCGGTAACTCATGGCGCGACCTCCAGTGACGCGAAGCGCCGCACGCAGCGCCCGCTGATTGAGACAACCACTCAGGCGCTCACAGCGCCTTCACCAGCTCCGGCACCGCGGTGAACAGATCCGCCTCGAGGCCGTAGTCGGCGACGCTGAAGATCGGCGCCTCGGGGTCCTTGTTGATCGCCACGATGACCTTGCTGTCCTTCATGCCGGCCAGGTGCTGGATCGCGCCGCTGATGCCGCAGGCGATGTACAGCTGCGGCGCCACGATCTTGCCGGTCTGCCCGACCTGCCAGTCGTTGGGCGCATAACCCGCGTCCACCGCGGCGCGGCTGGCGCCGAGCGCGGCGCCGAGCTTGTCGGCCAGCGGCGTCAGGACCTCGTTGAACTTGTCGCTCGAGCCCATCGCGCGGCCGCCGCTGACGATGATCTTGGCGGCGGTGAGCTCGGGCCGGTCGAGCTTGACGATCTCGGCCCCGACGAAGCTCGACAGCCCGCTGTCGTCGACGGGGGGCACGGTTTCGATCGCTGCGCCGCCGCCCGAGGCCGCCGCGGCGTCGAAGCCGGTGGTGCGCACGGTGATCACCTTGATCGGGTCGCTGCTCTGCACCTGTGCGATCGCGTTGCCGGCGTAGATCGGGCGCTCGAAGGTGTCGGCGCTGACGATCCTGGTGGCATCGCTGATCTGTGCCACGTCGAGCAGCGCGGCCACGCGCGGCGCGACGTTCTTGCCGTGCGCGGTGGCCGGGAACAGCAGGTGGCTGTAGTTCTTGGCGATGCCAAGCACCTGCGCTGCGACGTTCTCGGCCAGTTGCTCGGCCAGGCTCGCGCCATCGGCATGCAGCACCTTGGCGACGCCGGCGATCTGCGAGGCGGCCTGGGCCGCGCCGCCGGCGTTGGCGCCGGCGATCAGCACGTGCACGTCGCCGCCGCAGGCCAGTGCCGCAGTGACGGTGTTGAGGGTGGCGGGCTTGAGCGTGCCGTGGTCGTGTTCGGCAATGACGAGGGTGGCCATGTCAGATCACCTTGGCTTCGTTCTTCAGCTTGGTGACCAACGTGGCCACATCGGGCACCTTGACGCCGGCGCCGCGCTTGGGCGGCTCGCTGACCTTCTGCGTCTTGATGCGCGGCGCCACGTCGACACCGAGGTCGGCGGGTTTGAGCGTCTCCAGCGGCTTCTTCTTGGCCTTCATGATGTTGGGCAGCGTCACGTAGCGCGGCTCGTTCAGCCGCAGGTCGGT
>DATDJF010000125.1:0-7903 GCA_036520715.1 Burkholderiaceae bacterium
GGTGCCGCGTTACGTGCGCGTGGTCGAACAGTTTCCGCTCACCGCCACCGGCAAGCCGCAGAAGTTCGAGATGCGCAAGGCGATGATCGAGCAGCTCGGCCTGCGCACCGAGCGCACCGCGTGACGGTGCACCCGCGATTCAGTCGAGCACGATGCGCGGAAAGTAGAACGACACCACCCAGTTCGGCTGGTCGACGATCGAGCTGATGCGCAGGTCGGCGCACACGCTGCACAGCATGTAGGCGTCGATCGGCGAGTAGTTGTAGCGCTTGCTCAGCAGCTCGACCATCTCCGACACCGCGGCGCGCGCACCGGTCATCAGGTCGGGGCCGATGCCGGTGGTGACCTCGTAGCCTCGTTTGTCGAAGTGGCTCGCCACCGGCCCCGCGGTCACGTAGCGCGGCGAGCGCAGCCGCGCATCCTTGATCAGCTCGATCTTCAGGCTGACGTCGATCGCGCTCTCGATCGCGGTGCCGCAGACCTCGCCATCGCCCTGCGCGGCGTGGGTGTCGCCCACCGAGAACAACGCGCCGTTCACTTCGATCGGCAGATAGAGCTCGGTGCCTTCGCTGATGTCGCGCACGTCCATGTTGCCGCCCACGTGGCGCGGCGGAATGATGCTGTGCAATCCCGGCTCGGCGAGCGCGACGCCGATGGTGCCGCACATCGGTTTCAACGGCACGCGGCCGCCGGGCCCGTACATCGCCGGCTTCAATCCGGTGTCGTAGTGCCAGTGGTGCAGATGCGCATTCGGAAACTGGTCGGCCAGCAAGCCGAAGCCCGGGATGTTGCCGGTCCAGCCCCAGCCCGACGGGCGAAACGACAGCACCGTCACCTTCAGTGCGTCGCCGGGATTGGCGCCATCGACGAACACCGGGCCGGTGACCGGGTTGACGCGTGCGAGGTCGAGCTTCACCAGGTCGGCCGCCGTCGATGCTTTCGTCAACTGCCCCGACGAGGCGTCGACGGTCTCGAAATGCACCGTTTCGCCGGGCGCGATCTTCAGGCGCGGCGGGAACTCGTTGTTCCAGCCGTGGTGGATGTGCTGGCGGTGGATCGTGTGCTGCGAATGGTCGTGTGCGCTCAAGATCGGCTCCTACACGGCGACGGTGAGCGCACCGTCGATCACCAGGTTCGTGCCCGAGATGCGGCTGGCCATCGGGCTGGAGATGAAGACCACGCCGTTGGCCACCTCCGCAGCGGTGCCGAAGCGCCCGGTGGGATTCACCTTCAGGGTCGACGCAAACAGATCGGGCATGTTCTTCTCGATCGTCTGCCAGATGCCGCCGTCGAAGTAGGTGTTGCCCGGCGACACGCAGTTGACGCGGATGCCCTTGCCGACGAGCTGACGGCTCAAGCCCTTGGCGTAGTGGATCAACGCCGCCTTGATGGCCCCGTAAGAGCCTGCGGCGAAGTCGACCTCGAAGCCCGACACGCTGGAGATCAGCACGATCGACGCGCTTTTCGATTGCTCGAGGAACGGCAACGCTGCCTGCACCGCGTTGACCGAGTGCATCATGTCGACGCGAAACGACTTCTCCCAGGTGTCGGCGTTGTCGCCCACCGCCAGCCCGCTGACGTTGCACACCAGCGCGTCGACGCCACCGAGCTCCTTGGCGCTGCTCGCCACCCAGCCCGCCAGCGCCGCACCGTCGGCCACGTCGAGCGCCCGTCCGAAGGCCTTGACGCCCCTGGCCTTCAGCGCCGCCACCGCGATGCCCACTTCATCGGCGTTGCGCGCGCAGATCGCGACATCCGCGCCTTCGGTCGCAAAGCCTTCGGCGATGGCGCGGCCGATGCCTTTGCTGCCGCCGGTGACGAGTGCCCGCTTGCCCTTGAGCCCGAGGTCCATGGTCGTTCTCCTTCGATCGATGAATGCCCGTTTCGGCGAGAGGGCGCAGTATCGGCCTGCGCCGGCGCCGCGTCGGCATCGACCCTGAGCGCGGCAAGGGTGCGTGCGCGGCTGCAGGCAGGCCGCAACCGGACTACAGTCGCGCCGTGGCACGTGGGCATCCGCCGACGCATCGCACCGCTGCCGCCCGGCGGCTGCGGCGTGGCTTGGCGCTGGTTGCGTCATGTCTGGGCAGCGCGCTGTGCGGCAGCGTCGGCGCGCAACCCGCGATCGGCGGGCTGTCGCGCGACGAAGCGCCACGCATCCTGTCGCTCGGCCCGTGGCCCGCCGAGGCGCGGCGCGATCCTGGCAACCGGGTGTCGGGCGATGCCAAGGCCATCGAGCTCGGGCGGCAATTGTTTCGCGACCCGCGCATGTCGCCGGTGGGCTACATCGCCTGCGTCACCTGCCACCAGCCCGACCGCGCATTCACCGACATCAAGGCGCGTGCGCACGGCCTGGCCGACCTGCCGCGCAACACGCCGGCGCTGGCCAACCTCGGCCTGCAGCATTGGTACGGCTGGG
Organism: Burkholderiaceae bacterium; assembly: GCA_036520715.1. Classification (GTDB taxonomy): domain Bacteria; phylum Pseudomonadota; class Gammaproteobacteria; order Burkholderiales; family Burkholderiaceae_C; genus JAEUPI01. The sequence goes on from DATDJF010000125.1 coordinate 2,417, forward strand.
GCGGCGCCAGCGACAGCCTGTGGATGGCCAGCATCAAGCCGATCCTCGATGCCCGCGAGTTCGGCGGCAACGCGGCGCTGGTGACGCGCCTGTTCACGCGCGAGCCCGAGCTGGCCGCCTGCTACCGGCGTGTGTTCGGCGTGTCGGCGCTGCGTGACCCCGAGCGCACGGTGGTCAACGTCGGCAAGGCGCTGGCCGCCTACGTGGAGACGCTGGTCACCGCGCGCACGCCGTTCGACGAGTTTCGTGATGCGCTGGCGCGTGGCGACACGTCTCGAATGGCGGTGTACCCGGCGGCCGCGCTGCGCGGGCTCAGGCTGTTCGTCGGCCGTGCCGGCTGCGTGGGCTGCCACGGCGGGCCCAACTTCTCCGACGGCCGGTTTCATCCCGGCGTCGCACCGGTCGACGACATGGCCGCCGCGGTGGCGCGTTCGCTTGCCGACGACGGCCGGCTGGCCGACGCCCGCTACCTCAAGGCGAGCCGCTTCAACTTGCAGGGTGCCTACAACGACGACGCCAGCCGCCGCAATGCCGTGCCGACGCGCACGCTGGCGGTGGAGTCCGGCCTGGCCGGCCAGTTCCGCACGCCGACGCTGCGCAACGTGGCGGTCACCGCGCCGTACTTTCACGATGGCCAGGCCGAGCGGCTGACCGACGCATTGCAGCATCGGCAGCCAGCGGCGCCGGCCGAGCCGCTGCGTTTGGGCGAGATCGACGACATCGCTGCATTTCTCGCCACGCTGACCGATGCCTACGGCTCGCGCCGGCCGTGGGACCCATCAGGATTGACGCGCTGCCCCTGAGGCCGACTCAGGCTTGCAGCCCGCGCCGGCGCCTGCATGCGCCGGCCCCATCGTAGGCGCAGCCCGGCACGCAGGTGCCGTGCTGCGTCCGACTCAGGCCTGCCAGACACCATAGCCCTGTTCGCGCAAGCCGATCGCGAGCTCGACCTCCATCTCGCGCGCCGCCTCGTAGGGCATCGGGTTGAACACTTCGTACAGCGCCGGCAACAGGCGCAGCCCGTAGTCGCGAACGAAGCGGTTGGCCTGGATCCCGGCCTTGTGCTTGTCGAAGCGCGGGTCGGGCTCGAGGCCGGTCATGCCCACGTAGACCAGTGGCTTGCCGAGCTGGTGGTCGGGGTTGGCGCGGCGAAAGCTCGGCTCGTTCCACACACGGTCGGACAGTTCGACCACGTACACATGGTGGTGCTGGCGGCGCCGGCGGTGCGCGCGCACGCCGGCTGCCGGCGTCGACGGGTGTGCGCGTTCGGGCCTTGCCACGGCGCTGCATTATCGTGGCCGGTCTGCCCGAGCCTGCAAGGACTGCCCCGACGATGTCGCCCCTGACGCTGGTGTTCAGCACCTGTGCCTTTGCCAGCGGCTTTGCGATGCGCATCGTCGACCCGCTGATCCTGCCGATCGCCGAACGCTTCGAGGTGGCGCCGGCCACCGCGGCGCTGCTGACCTCGGCCTATGCGTTGCCCTATGCGTTGGCGCAGCCCTTCCTCGGGCCGCTGGGCGATCGTTTCGGCAAGGTGCGCTGCATCCAGGCGTGTGTGGTGGTGCTGGCTGCCGCGTTGGTGCTGGGTGCGTTGGCGCCCAGCTTCGAGTGGTTGTTGGTGTCGCGCCTGCTGGCCGGTGCGTTCGCGGGCGGCGTGATCCCGCTGGTGCTCGCCGGCATGGGTGACGCCTATGACCTGCAGGAACGCCAGGTCGTGGTGGGACGGTTGCTGGTGGCCATCATCTCCGGCCAGATGCTGGGCTCGGCAGCGGCCGGATTGGCCAACGATGCCTTCGGCTGGCGCAGCGCGCTGGCGCTGTCGGCGGCCGTGGCGGTGTTGGCCGCAGCGTCGACCTGGGTCGCGATGCCGCGCGCGCAGCGGCCCGCCGCGTCGTCGGCCGCGCTGTCGTTCGTGGGCCTGTATGCCCACGTGTTTCAAAACCGCAAGGCCTTCTGGCTGTACGGCGCCGTGGTGGCCGAGGGCACGCTGGTGTTCGCGCCGTTTCCCTACATGGGCCAGTTGCTGAACGAGCACGCGGGCGGCGCGCTGCCCACGCAGACGGGCCTCGTGCTGGCCGCCTTCGGCATCGGCGGCATCGTGTACGGCCTGCTGGTGCGCCGCATCATCGCCGCGCTCGGCGTGCGCCGCATGTGCGCCATCGGCTCGGCCGCTCTGGCGCTCGCCTACGCCAGCTTCATCGTGTTGCCCGCGTGGTGGCTCTATGCGCTGGTGATGGCGGTGTGCGGCATGGGCTACTACATGCTGCACAACTGCCTGCAGATCGAGGCGACGGAGCTGGCCCCGTCGGCGCGCGGCTCGGCGGTGGCGCTGTTTGCCTGCGGCCTGTTCCTCGGCGTGGCGCTGGGGCCGCCGTTGTTCGGCGTCCTGATGCATGCCATCGGCTTCTCATGGTCGCTGCTGGCGGTGGCGTTGGGCATCGCGCTGCTCGGCCGCGTGGTCGTGCGCACCATCGTCGGCTGAGTTGGCTCGGGTATGCCAGTTCTGGATTGCCCGGGCCAGCGATTTGCCGCACCATCGTGGCCAGCCACGGAGGATGGCGAAGGGGGTTGCGTGGTCCCGAACGAAGTCCCGGCCAATGACGACGAGGCCGGTTTCACGCTCGACCCGTCGCTGCTGGCCGAGCGCCGGGCGGCCGGCGAGCGCCGCATGCAGACGCTGCAGATGCCGATCGTGCGCACGGTCGGCTTCATCATCGTGTGCCTGCTGGTGGTGCTCGACGCCTGGCGCGTCGGCACACCGCTGGACAGCCCCGCGCTGCGCTGGCTGATCGTCGCCAACCTGCTGTACGCGACGCTGAGCTGGCCGCTGCTGCGCTGGGCCTACGGCCGCGGCGGTATCGACTGGGGCCTGGTGTTCCTGCACCTCGACGTGCTGGTGTGGCTGCTCAACCTCTACCACCTGGAGCCGAGCACGCTGTTCTTCGGCTACTTCCTGCTGATGCGCGTGGCCGACCAGGTGGGGTTCGGCTTCCGGCGCGCGTTCTACTTCAACCACGTGGTCTGCGGCGCCTACCTCGTGTACTCGGTGTGGCTGGCGGCGGTCGATCCTGCCCGTGCCCAGTGGGCGGACCGTGCGGCCCTGCTGGTCACCATGTACCTGCTGGGCGCCTACATGGCGACCACCGGCTCGGTGACCGAGCGCCTGCGCCGGCGCACCAAGACCGCCATCCGTACCGCGCGCGAGCTGGTCAACAGCCTGGAGCACCAGCGCGAGACGCTGCAGACGCAGACCGTCGAGCTCGAGCTGGCGCGCCGCCAGGCCGAAGCGGCCAATGTCGCGAAGTCGCAGTTCCTGGCCACCATCAGCCACGAGTTCCGCACGCCGCTCAACGGCATCCTCGGCACCACCGAACTGCTGCTCGACAGCCCGCTGACGCCCAGCCAGCGGCGCTTCGCCAAGACCGCGCACCTGTCGGCCACCGCGCTGCTGGCGCTGGTGGACGACGTGATCGACCTGTCGCGCATCGAGGCCGGCAAGTTCACGCTGCGCAGCACCGCCTTCGACCTGCGCGCGCTGGTCGACGAGGCGATGGACCTGATGGCGGCGATCGCGCGCGACAAGCCGATTTCGCTCGAGCACCACCTGCCGCCGCAACTGCCGACGCACCTGCTCGGCGACCCGGTGCGCCTGCGGCAGCTCCTGGTCAACCTGCTGCACAACGGCGTGAAATTCACCGACCGCGGCAGCGTCACGCTGTCGGTGGCGGTGCAGGGCCACGACGAGGTCGGCGCGTTGATCCTGCGTTTCGAGGTGCGCGACACCGGGCAGGGCATCGCACAGGATTACCTCGACACGGTGTTCGACGCCTTCACCCAGGCCGACGCGTCGACCACGCGCCGCCACGGCGGCAGCGGCCTGGGCCTGGCGATCGCCAAGGACCTCACCGAGCTGATGGGCGGGCGGCTGGGCGTCGCCAGCCGCCTCGGCGAAGGCTCGACGTTCTGGTTCGAGCTCGCGTTGCAGCCGGTGGTGGAAGCGCCGACCAAAGTGCCGCCGCCGCCGATCGAGATCGGCGAGCTGGCCGCGCACGTGCTGCTGGCCGAGGACGACAGCGTCAACCAGATGGTGGTCGAGGCGATGCTCACGCGGCTGGGCTGCATCGTCGAGGTGGCGGCCGACGGCAGCGCGGCGCTCGGCGCGTCCAAGCACCGGCACTACGACCTGATCCTGATGGATTGCCACATGCCGGTGATGGATGGCTTCGAGGCGACGCGCCGCATCCGCGACGACGAGTTCGAGCGCGGCCGCGGCCACACGCCGATCGTGGCGCTGACCGCCGATGCGCTGGCCGGCGACCGCGAGCGTTGCCTCGAATCGGGCATGGACGACTACATGACCAAGCCGGTCAGCAGCGCGATGCTGGCGGCGTGCGTCGAGCGCTGGACCGGGCGCAAGACCACGGCGCCGTCCCAGTGGTGACCCCGATGGCCGCGGCAACGCGCCCCGGCACACAATCGAACTTCCACGGATCACACCGGGTTCGCCGGATCACGCCATGGCCAAAGGTCAGCAACGCAAGAACAAGGAAGCCAAGAAGCCCAAGAAGGACGCCGCTTCCAAGCCGGTGTCCCCGACGGTGATGCCCAGCATCACCACCACGATCATCGAGCGCGGCAAGAAGAAGGGCAAGTAGACCGCTGCCCGCAGATCATGCGGGCTCCCGCTGGCTCAAGGCCTCGTTGATTGCATTCAACACGCCGTCGGGCGCCTCGCCCATCAGGTGGTGGCCCACCGGCAGCGTGACGACGCGCGGCTTCAGCGCCGCGACGAGTGCTTCCGCCGCCTGCGGGGGCGTCATCTGGTCGCGCTCGCCCAGCACCAGGGTCACCGGGCAGCGCACCTTGGCCGCCGCGGCGTCGAGCCCGGCGTAGGCGTCGCAGGCGGCGAAGGCGGCGTGGAAGAGGTTGCCGCCGCCGTAGCCGCGCTGCATGCGCCGCATCAACGCGCGGTTGCCGCCGTGGTTCACGAAGCCCGGCCCGGGCAGCGACGGCTTGGCGGCGTGCGTGGAGTTCGACAGCGCGTTGACGAGGTCGATCGCTGCCAGCGCGTCGCGCTGGCACAGCTCGAGCAGCTTGGGCGACACCTTCATCGGATAGGCGGCGCCCACCATCACCAGCGCGCTGGCGCGTGTGCCCAACTGCGCCGCCGCCTGCAGTGCGATCAGCGAGCCCATGCTGTGGCCTACCAGCGCGGCACTGCGCAAGCCGCTGGCCTCGATCAGCGCTGCGAGCCAGCGGCCGGCGGCCGGCACGTCCAGCGGCGCGCCACCCGTGCGGCCGTGCCCCGGCAGGTCGACCGCCAGCACCGCGAAGCCGTGGTGCGCGAGGTAGCGACTCTGCAGGATCCACACGCTGTGATCGTGCAGCGCGCCGTGCACCAGCACGACCCCCGGCAGCGACGGGTCGAACGGCTTGCCGCCGGTGTAGGCATAGGCGCTGTGGCCATCGAATTCGATGTTCATGACG
>DATDJF010000126.1:0-5836 GCA_036520715.1 Burkholderiaceae bacterium
CTGCGTGCCTTGGGCGTGCGCCAGGCGCTCGTCGAGGCCCCACAGCAGGCCTTCATCGAGGCAGCGGCCTTCGCTGCACAGGTCCGGCACGCCGAGGCCCTGCACGCTGTCGTGGGACAGGCCATCGCACACGCCCTTGCAGCCCGACTGGTTGTCGCGCCAGTGCACCGCGACGCCGGCGCGCGACAGCACGTGCAGCAAGCCTTCGCTGCCGCGGATGCGTCGCTCGTCGTAGTCGCGTCGACCCAGCGGCGCGAACATGCACGGCAACGAAACCTCGGTGTTGGTGCCGCAGCTGGTGACGTCAGGGAAGTTGATCACCGGCAGCGCCGCCAGCTCGGGCGTGGTTTGCCTGGCATAGCCGTTGAGTCCCCAGTTGGCGGCACGGGCGGTTTCGCCGATCACCAGCACCAGCATCGTCGGTTTGCTGCGCAGGCCCCAGCTCGGGCCTGGCTTGGCGTCGAGCCCGATCGGCTGCAGTGGCCTGGCCGCGCCCCGCGAATCGCGCGCCAGCACCGCGCCGAGCGACCACACCACGTTGCCGGGCGTGATGAGGTAGCGCACGTCGTGCTGGTTGCGCAGCAACGAGGCCAACGGTTGGAACGCAACCAGCAGCGCCGCCACGCCTGCAGCGGCGGCCAACGCCAGCGCGGCCAGGCGCACGAACGCCGCGCGCAGCAGGGGCCGCGCAACCAGCCGCACACGCCACAGCAGGAACAACGGCAGCCCGCCATACAGCAGCAGGTGCGGCAGCAGCGCTGGCGACAGCAGTTCGCGCGCCTCGCCGAAGTCGGTGCGCAGCACGTTGCGCATCATCGTGGTGTCGAAGTAGACGCTGTAGCGCGCCATGTAGTAGGTGGCCAGCGCGGTCGTGACGATCAACACCGTGAGCACGGGCTTGAGCGTCCAACGCGTGCTGACCAGCGCCATCATCAGAAAGTGCAGGCTCGCCAGCAGCGTGGCGACGGCGAGCAGAAAGCCCCAGGTGGCGGGGTCGTGCAGGTCGTGCCCGTGCAGGGCGGCGCCGAAGAACGAGCGGTTCGCGGCCAACACGAAGAACACGCTGGCCACGACCAGCACCTGCTCGACCGTGGCGCTGATGGTGAAGCGAGGCATCTCGGCCGGCGGCGGCCGAGCGCGTGGCGAGAAGCGCAGGGAGTGCATCGCCAGCGATTGCACGGGATGCACCTGAAGCGCCGCTGAAGGTCGATAGCCGGGTTTTGCAGCCTAAAGTGTGGTCTTTGGCGATCGGACCACCTGGTGCGCCTGCTGCTGATCGAAGACGACGACATCCTCGGCGAGGGCCTGCGCGACTACCTGCGCGGCGAGGGGCACGCCGTGGACTGGTTTCGCGACCTGCGGCACGCCGACGCGGCGCGTGGCGAGCCGTTCGACGCCTGGTTGCTCGATTGGCAATTGCCCGATGGCTCCGGGCTCGACTGGCTGCGCGCGCGCCGCGCCAAGGGCGACACGACGCCGGCGCTGATGCTGACCGCGCGTGATCGCCTGACGGATCGTGTGGTGAGCCTGGACGGCGGTGCCGACGACTACCTGATCAAGCCGTTTGCGCCCGAGGAGCTGGCGGCGCGCCTGCGCGCGGTCTGCCGGCGCAGCGCCGGCGCGGCCGACGCCAACGTGCACGTCGGTGCCGTGCTGATCGACCTGCATGCGCGAGCGGCGATGCGCGACGGCGAGCGGGTGGACCTCACCGCGCGCGAGTGGGCGTTGCTCGAGGCGCTGGCGCTGCGCAACGGGCGCATTGTGTTGAAGAGCGAACTCGAACGCCTGGTGCATGGCTTCGACACCGAGATCGCGAGCAATGCGCTCGAGGTCCACATCTCGAGCCTGCGCAAGAAGCTCGGCCGCGAGGTGATCGGCACCGTGCGTGGCCTCGGCTATCGGCTGGACGATACACAATCCGCATGAGCAGCCCACCCACACCCGCACCACCGGCGACCCCACACGCGGCTGCGCCGCAGGCCGCACCGGCGGCAGTCGGCCGGTTGCCATCGATCCGGCGCCGCCTGGCACGCGCGATGCTGCTGGGCTCGCTGGTCAGCGGCCTGGCGGTGGCGGTGGCGGTGTGGCTGGCGGCCATCGAAGAGGTCGACGAATTGCTCGACGACACGCTGCAGGCGTCGGCCGTGGTGATGAGCTCGCTGTTGCCGTCGAACGGCAAGCCCTCGATGGTGGCCGTGCCGATGAAATCCGACGAGCGATTTGCCTGGCAGGTGGTCGACGCCTCTCAGCAGGTGTTGATGCGCTCGTCGCGGGCGCCGCAAGAGCCGCTCGTCAAGGCTGCGCTGGCGGGGTTTGCCGACAACGCGCAGTGGCGTGTGTTCGGTATCGCGCTGGGTGATGCCGGGCGCATGCTGTACGTGGCGCAGACGCGCGCCGAACGGGCCGAAGCGCAGTTCGAGGTGGCCATCAGTTCGGTGCTGGCGGCGTTGGCGGTGGGCATCCTGGCTTACTTCTGGCTCAGTGCACTGTTGCGCCATGAGTGGGCCCCGGTGCAGCGCCTGTCGGATCGGCTGGCCAGTCATGAGCCGCTGGCGACGGGCGCCACGCTGGGCCCGGCCGAGCGCGCCGAGCTGCAGGCCGTGCACCAGTCGATCGACCAGCTCGGCCGGCGCCTGGCGCAGCGCCTGGCGCACGAACGGGCGTTCACCGCGCAAGCGGCGCACGCGCTGCGCACGCCGCTGGCCGGCATCGACGCACAACTCGCCGTGTGCCTGCGCGAAAGCCCACCCGAGCTGCAGCCGCGCCTGCAGCGCACGCGCGAGGCGGCCGGCCGCCTGCAGCGGGTGGTGGTGGCGCTGTTGACGCTGTTTCGCAGCGACGGCGAGCCGGTGCGGGAAGAGGTCGATCTGGGCGAACTGCTGCGCCACTTTTCGATCGAGCGCCTCCAGGTCGTCCTGCACGCCACGCAGCCGCTGAACGCCGATCCCGATCTGCTCGCCGCCGCGCTGGCCAACCTGCTGGACAACGCGCAGCGCCACGGCGCGTCGCGGATCACCGTCTCCACGCCATCGGTGGATACGGTGCGCCTCGACGACGACGGCCCCGGTGTGTCGCCCGAGCGGTGCCAGGCCTTGCGTGTCGCGCTGGACGCGCAGGCCTACGACAGCGTACCCGGGCTCGGTCTCACGCTGGCCGACCTGGTGGCAAGGGCGCACGGTGGGCGCTTGCGGCTGCCGGCAACGGCCGGCGAACGCGGCTTTTCGGTCGAACTTTCGTTCAGGCCGAGTGCCTGATCCGGACCGGCGGCAGCGGCAGGTTGATGCTCAGCGCGCGGTGGCTGCGCTGTGGGCAGCGGCGACGCTGACCGGCGCTTTGGCCATTTCGCGAGCCTTGGCGCGAGCCAGCATCTCGGGGTAGGCAGCCGACTGGGTATCGGCGACGTGACCGATGCCGACCAGCACGGCGAGCGTGACGACGGCGGACAGCGCGGCAGAAACGGTGCGGGTGGTGATGCGGTTCATGGCGGTTCCCCTTTCGACAACCTTGAGTTGCCACCTGCGAACCGGGGGTTCAACGCACTTCTGGCTGCCGCGGGAAAACGCCCATCAGTCGGCTTTGGACGCCCGGGCCCGCTCCAGCAGCAGCTCGCGCTCGCGGGTGTTGCGGGCCAGGTCGGCCGCGCGCATCAGCTCGGCGCGCGCCTCGCCGTGGCGGCCGAGCTTGGCCAGCAGGTCGGCGCGCACGCTGGGCAACCACTGGTAGTCGCGCAGTGCGCCGTCGCGCTGCAGCGCGTCGACGATCTCGAGCGCCGCCTCGGGCCCGAACGCCATGCTCACCGCCACCGCGCGGTTGAGCTGCACCACCGGCGACGGCATCGCCTGCGCCAGCGCGTCGTACAGCGCCACGATGCCCGGCCAATCGGTGGCGTCGGCGCTCGGTGCGCGCGCATGACAGGCGGCGATCGCGGCCTGCAGCGCGTAGGCGCCGAGCGGCTGCCGCGCCGCCACCGCCAGCGTGCGCGCGCGCTCGAGCGCGGCCAGCCCGCGGCGGATCAGCAGGCGGTCCCAGCGCGTGCGGTCCTGCTCGCTCAACAGCACCGGGCGGCCCTGGGCGTCGATGCGCGACGCCGCCCGTGACGCCTGCAACTCCATCAGCGCCACCAGGCCGTGCACCTCGCTGTCGTCGCGCGCCAGCTCGGCCAGCATGCGGCCCAGGCGCAATGCGTCCTGCATCAGCGCCGGGCGCATCCAGTCGTCGCCGCGTGTGCCGGTGTAACCCTCGTTGAAGATCGCGTACACCACCTCCAGCACCGAGGCCAGGCGCTCGTGCAGCGCGTCGCCGCGGGGCACCTCGAACGGCACCTTGGCCTCGCCGAGCGTGCGCTTGGCGCGCACGATGCGCTGCGCCACCGTCGGCTCCGGCACCAGGAAGGCGCGGGCGATCTCCTCGGTCGACAGGCCACCCAGCAGCTTGAGCGTCAGCGCGATGCGCGCGTCGGCCGACAGCACCGGGTGGCAGGCGGTGAAGATCAGGCGCAGCAAGTCGTCGCCGATGACGTCGCCTTCGGCGTCGGCGATGGCCTGCGCGATGTCGGGCACCACGTGGTCGCCGCGCGCGTCGGCGTCGCGGCCGAGCTCGTCTTGCTTGCGGGCGTGCAGCGCGGCCTGGCGCAGCCAGTCGAGCGCGCGGTGCTTGGCGGTGGTCATCAGCCAGGCGCCCGGGTTGTCGGGCACGCCCGAGGCCGGCCAGTGTTCGAGCGCCGACACCAGCGCGTCTTGCGCCAGCTCCTCGGCCAGGCCGACGTCACGCACCATGCGCGCGACGATGGCCACCACCTTGGCCGACTCGATGCGCCAGACCGCCTCGATGGCGCGCTGGACATCGGTGGCTGCCATGGTGCGGCCCGTCTCGGGGTTCAGGCCGCGGACGGGGAGCCGCTCATGTGCATCAGCTCCCAGGTGTGGCCGTCGATGTCCTCGAAGGCGTGGTGGTACATGAAGCCGTGGTCCTGCGGCGCGCGCGCCACGCTGCCGCCGCCGGCCACCGCCTTCTTGACCAGCTCGTCGACCTCGGCGCGGCTGTCGCACGACAGGCACAGCAGTGTCTCGACGTGGGTCCTGGTGTCGCACACCGCCTTGGGGGTGAAGGTCTTGAAGAACTCGGTGTCGAGCAGCATCGCGTAGATGTCGTCGCTGATCACCATGCAGGCGCCCTGCTCGTTGGTGAACTGCGGGTTGAAGTGAAAGCCCATGCCCTGGAAGAAGGCGATCGAGCGCTTCAGGTCCTTGACGGCCAGGTTGACGTAGATCTGCTTGTGCATGGTGGTGTCCTCGTGAGGGACGACGGTGCGCGTGGTCAGCGGCTGCCGGTGACGCCGAGCTCGCGCAAACGCCGCGTTGCCTCGCAGGGTGCGAAGTCCTCGAGCTCATACATCTGGCGCACCTCGATCTCGGCGATGCCGCCGTCGACGGCCGGATTGGGAAAGCGGCGCGACCATTCGAGCGCCTCGTCGCGGCCGCGTGTCTGGATGATGGTGAAGCCGGCGATCAGTTCCTTGGTTTCGGTGAACGGGCCGTCGACCACGCGGCGCTGCCGACCGTCGTAGTGGACTCGCCAACCCTTGGCGGTGGGCTGCAGGCCCGAGGCGTCGAGCAGGACCCCTGCCTTGGCGAGCTGCTCGTGAAAGTCGGCCATCGCGGCGAACAGCGCCTCGGTGGGCATCACGCCCTGTTCGGTCTGCGCCGTGGCCTTGACGATGATCATGAATCGCATGGTGGGCTCCGTGTCGGTGGCAGTCAGAACCACGACGCCTGAGCCATTGCCGTTTCGACACGCCCCAGCCGGGAATCGACCGGCCCCGACAGCGCCCCGGCGC
>DATDJF010000127.1:0-12509 GCA_036520715.1 Burkholderiaceae bacterium
ACGAGCCGGTGCCGATCACGGCCACCCGCTTGCCCGACAAGTCCACGCCGCCGTGCGGCCAGCGGCTGGTGTTGTAGACCTCGCCCCTGAAGCTGCCGGCGCCCGGGATGTCGAGCTCCTTGGGCGCCGACAGGCAGCCGCTGGCCATGACATAGAAGCGCGGCGTCAGCGTCTCGCCGCGGCTGGTGTGGATCTGCCAGCGGCCCGCGGCGTCGTCCCAGCGCGCCTGGTCGACCCGCGTGCCGAAGTCAATGTCACGCCGCAGGTCGTAGCGCTCGGCGACGAACTGGGCATAACGCAGGATCTCGGGCTGCGTGGCGTACTTTTCCGACCACGTCCACGCCGTCTCCAACTCGGGGTCGAAGCTGTACGTGTAATCGGCGGTGGTGATGTCGCAGCGCGCGCCGGGATAGCGGTTCCAGTACCAGGTGCCGCCCACGTCGTCGGCCGCCTCGATCACGCGCGCGGAAAAGCCCAGCGTGCGCAGCTTGTGCAGCATGTACAGACCGGCAAATCCGGCACCCACCACCACCACGTCGGGCGCGTTGCTGCGTTCGGTGTTGCTTGCGGACGTTGCGGGCTGCGTGGCATTGCCCGAGCGACTCGTCTCCGATGCCATTGATGCCATGGGTGCTCCAGGTCGAAATGGATGGGACGGCGGGCGGCCGACCGCGTGACGCAAGTCAGTGCGTCGGCAGGCCGTCTTCGCCGGCGAGCATCTTGCATCGGCACCGCTGCCGCGGCAATGGGAAAGGTCTTAGTCGACCTTCGCGCCGCTCGCCTTGACCACCGGCCCGTACTTGGCGAGCTCGGCACGCACGAAGGCGCCGAACTGCTCCGGTGTGGCCGGCGTCAGTTCGGCCATCAGCGTGGCGGCGCGCGCCTTCAACTCGGGCGACTGCATGGCCTCGACGAAAGCGCGGTTCAGGCGCTGCGTGGTGTCGGGCGGCAGGTGCGCGGGGCCGAACAGGCCGAACCAGGTGTCGACGTCGAAGTCGCCGAGGCCGGCATCGCGCGCTCTCTCGGCGATCGTCGGCACCTCGGGCATCACGCTGGAGCGCCGCGCGGTGGTCATCGCGATCGCGCGCAGCTTGCCGGCACGGATGTTGGCCGACGCGGTGGCCAGGTTGTCGAAGGTGAGGTCGACCTGGCCCGACAGCAACGCGAGCTGCGCTGCCGCCCCGCCGGCGTAGGGAATGTGGACCATGAAGACGCCGGCCTTGGCCTTGAACATTTCACCGGCCAGGTGCCCGGCACTGCCGTTGCCGCCCGAGCCATAGTTGAGCTTGCCGGGGTTGGCCTTCGCGTAGGCGACGAGGTCGCGCACCGTTGCGATGCCGAGCCGTTGCGCGGCTTCGACGTTCATCACCAGCACGTTGGGCACACGCGCCACCAGCGTCAGCGGCGTGAAGTCGCGCACCGGGTCGTACGGGATCTTCGTGTACAGCCACGGGTTGATCGCGTGCGTCGCCACCGCACCCATCACGATCGTGGTGCCGTCGGGTGCGGCCTTGGCCGCCGCGTCGGCGCCGATGTTGCCGCCCGCGCCGGGGCGGTTTTCGACGATCACCGTGCCGAGCGAGTCCTTCACCTTGTCGGCCAGCGCACGCGCCATCACGTCGAGCGGGCCGCCCGCGGGGTAGGGCACGATCAGGCGGATCGGCCTGGGTTGCGCGCGCGCCAGCGGTGCGGCGGCCAGCAGCACAAGGGTGTGGCGGCGCTTCATCAATGTTTATCCGCCTCCGACGTGAACGCGTCGGCGTAGAACTCGTCTTCGGGCAGTGCACAGGCAGCGACGAAGTCGCGCTTGGCCGACTCCACCATCACGGGCACGCCGCAGGCGTAAACCTGATGGCCCGACAGGTCGGGCAGGTCCGCCATCACCGCGCGATGGACGAAGCCGGTGCGGCCGTGCCATTGATCTTCGGGTTTGGGTTCCGACAGCACCGGCACGTAGCGCAACGTGGGCACCGCCGCTGCCGTCTGCTCAGCCCATTCGTGCTGGTAGAGATCGGCGCGCGAGCGGCAACCCCAGTACAGCACGGCCGGGCGATCGATCGCCTTGGCCCGCATGTGCTCGATGATCGCCTTGATCGGCGCCAGGCCGGTGCCCGATGCCAGCAGCACGATCGGCTTGGCGCCGTCCTCGCGCAGGAAGAAGCTGCCGTAGGGGCCTTCCATGCGCAGGATGTCTTTCTCCTTCATCGCGCTGAACACCTGGTCGGTGAACTTGCCGCCGGGCATGTGGCGCAGGTGCAGCTCGATCGCCGGCGGTGTGCCGAGCTGGCCCGGCGCCGTGGCCATCGAGTAGCTGCGCCGCGAGCCGTCGCGCAGGATGAACTCGAGGTACTGCCCGGCGCGATACTGGAACGACTGGTTCGCCGGCAGTTGCAGCCGCAGCACCGCCACGTCGGGCGCCGGACGCTGGATCGCCATCACGCGGCACGGCATCTTGAGCACCGGGTACTCGCCGGCGCCGGGCACCATGCGCGCCTCGATCACGCAATCGGTCTGCGCGGTCGCGCAGCACGGCAGGATGAGGCCGGCTTCCTCCTCGGCCACCGACAGCGCCTTGAGTTGATGTGCACCGTGGATCACGCGGCCTTCGAGCAGGCGGCTCTTGCACGAGCCGCAGGCGCCGTCCTTGCACCCATAGGGCAGGCCGATGCCGGCGCGGATGGCGGCGCTGAGGATGGGCTCGTCGCGCGCGACCTCGAAGGTGCGCTCGGCGGGCCGCACGGTGACTTGCAGGCTCATGGCATCGTTCGTCGTGGTGCGCGGCGGCATTCGCAACGTGCCGCCAGGCGCGCCCCTACACTTGACCGAAGCCCGATTGTGCCCGCTGGCCGTTGACCCGCCGGGCTTCGCACCCGATCCGATGAAGCCCTGCGCCACCCGCCTGCAGCGCCGGCCGCGATTGCTGATCGTCGGCTGCGGCGACGTCGGCCTGCGTGTGCTGCGGCTGCTGCATCACCGCTGGCGCGTGTTCGCAGTGACGAGCTCGCCGCAGCGCTGCGGACTGCTGCGCGCGGCAGGCGCCACGCCGCTGGTGGCTGACCTCGACAATGCTGCCTCGCTGGCGCGGCTGGCGCAGCTGGCCGACGCCGTGCTGCACCTGGCGCCGCCGGCCGCACACGGCGAGCACGATCGGCGCACTGCGGCGCTGTTGGCGGCGCTGGCGCGCGGCGGCGTGCAGCGCCTGGTCTACGCCAGCACCAGCGGCGTCTACGGCGATTGCGCCGGCGCGCGCGTGCACGAGACGCGCCCGCTGAAGCCGGCCACCGAGCGCGCTCGGCGCCGCGCCGACGCCGAAGCACGCGTGCGCGCCTACGCGCGCGCACACCGAGTGCGCGCCACCATCCTGCGGGTGCCCGGCATCTATGCGTTCGACCGCGACGGCGGGGACCCGCGCGAGCGCGTGCGCCGCGGCGCACCGGCGCTGGTCGAGCGCGACGACGTGTTCACCAACCACATCCATGCCGACGACCTGGCGCGTGCCTGCGTCGCCGCGCTGCTGCGTGGGCCGACGATGCGCGCGATCCACGTCAGCGACGACGAAACGCTGAAGCTGGGCGAGCACCTCGATCGTGTGGCCGACCACTGCGCGCTGCCGCGTGTGCCGCGGCTGACGCGCGAACAGGCGCAGCAACGGCTGTCGCCGCTGCAGATGAGCTTCCTGGGAGAGTCGCGCCGGCTCGACAACACACGCATGAAACGCGAGCTGCGCCTGGCGCTGCGCCATCCCACCGTGGAGGCCGCGCTGGCCGCGCTGCCGCGGCCGACGGCCAGCCCGGCGCAGCCAGCCGGCGACGCTACACGCCTTGCGAGCGCTTGAGCGTCTTGGCGCGCTCGACGGTGAAGACCTTCAGCGTCTGCTGGCCGCCGTCGCGCTGGATCTCCAGGCGCACTTCGCGCTCGGCAGGGCCGTTGCGCCACAGCGCCAGCCACAACTGGTCGAGCGTGCGCACGGCCACACCGTCGATGCGCAGGATGCGGTCGCCCTTCTGCAGCCCGGCCACGTCGGCGGGGCTGTCGTCGTTGACCCGCTCGACACGCAGCTCGCCATCGGCCTCGACGCAGTTGATGCCCATCCAGGCGCGCCGGCTTGCCGCCGAGGAGCCGGTGCGGCGCAGCTCGTCGATGATCGGCGGCAGCAAGTCGATCGGCACGAACATGTTGCCCGGGTGGCGAGGCTGGTTGTTGCCCAGCGCGTGGGCCACGACCAGCGAGCCGATGCCCACCAGCTCGCCGCGCGAGTTGAACAGGCCCGCACCGCTGTGGTCGCCGCGCGGCGGCGCGGTGAAGAGGGCATCGTCGATGTGATATTCCCAGTAGCCGGCGAACGGGCGCCTGGACACCATGCGCACCGCGCTCACCGCGCCGGTGCCGCCGCCGCTGACCACCATCAACGGCTCGTTTTGCGCGATGCCGCCCGACTGGCCGAGCGGCACCGCCTCGATGCGCAGCGGCGTCAACGCCTTGACCAGGCCGAAGCCGGTGGCCATGTCGTAGGCCACCACGCGGCCGGGGATCTCGCGGTCGTCGTCGGTGATGAGCTGCACCTGCTCGGCCTCGAGGATCAGGTAGCCGATGGTCAGCACCAGGTCGTCGCGGTCGATGACCACGCCCGAGCCCTCGCGCTCGCGGCCCAGGGTCTTGTTGGAGCGTGCGTCTTCGATCGCCTGGGTGCGCAAGCCCACCACTGCGCCCGCCGCACGGTTGAGCAGGCGCGACTGCGCGGCGACGTCGAGCGTCTGCGCATTCACCGAGGCCACGGCGGCCAGCGCCGCCGCAGCGGCCGCGCCACGCCGCCAAGCGGCGATCAGCCAAACGAAGCAGGGGTTCCAGCGCATCGTGATCTCCCGGAAAAGCGCCGCTCGCGTGCTGGCCAGCATGATCGCAAATTGCGGCGATGTCATCCCCTGCAGCCGCGTGTTGGCCCTGCGCCCAGCGCGACCTTGTGCAACACGGGCGCGCCGGCGGCGCACGCGGGTCAGCGGCGGCGGCCGAACGGCAGGCGGCCTCGCCAATGCAACAGCATCAGCCAGGCGCCCAGCATGCCGCCCAAGTGCGCGAAGTGCGCCACCCCGGTCTCGCCGTAGACCCCCAGAAACAACTCCAGCGCGCCGAACACGATCACGAAGGTGCGCGCCTTCATCGGGATCGGCGGGAACAGCGGCATGATCGTGCGGTTCGGGAACAGCACGCCGTAACACAGCAGCAGGCCGAACACGGCACCCGACGCGCCGACCATGGGCACACGCGACGTCACCACCAGGTTGAACAGCAGCTGCACCAGCGCGGCTGCCACCACGCTGGCCAGCAGCATGTGGATGAAACGGCGCTGGCCCCACAGTCGCTCGAGCTCCGAGCCGAACATCCACAGCGCCAGCATGTTGAAGAACAGGTGCAGCATGTCGCCGTGCAGGAACGCATAGCTCAACAGCTGCCAGGGGCCGAAATTGCCGCTGCCCAATGGCCACAGCGCCAGCCACAGGCCGATCGGCACGAAGTAATTGATGCAGAACACCGCCGTGCAGATGAGCAGCAGCGCCTGGGTGACTGGCGGTAGTGGCAGCATGCGAAATGAACGTTGAAGCAGGGAGCCGCGGCTCCCTGCGCTACCCCAGCAGCGGGGCACGGCATCATAGATGAAGCCCCGCAGTCGGCCGCGCGCCGCCGCGGCGGCCTTGACAACGTGCCCAGGTCTTGACACAACGCAAGCCTCATTGCGCGTGCGGTGGCGAGCATCACCTGCTTGGGCCGTGCCGCAATGCTGGAGCGTTGATGAGCTTGCATGTCGCGGGCGCTGTGCGGGTCGACGGAGGCATCGCCGAGGCGTCGCTGCGCATCGGCGGCATGCACTGCGCGGCCTGCGCCCACGCGGTGGAGCGCACGTTGCAAGGCGTGCCCGGCTTACTGGCCGCGCAGGTGAGCGCCGCCAGCGGCTTCGGCCGCGTGCGCTGGGACCGCGCGCGCACCACGCTGGATCGCCTGCTGCAGGCGGTGGCCGACGCCGGCTACACCGCCAGCGTCGAGCGTGGCGGCGTCGCCCGCCTCGAGCGCGAGCGCGAGGCGCGGCTGGCGTTGTGGCGGCTCTTCGTGGCCGCCTTCTGCGCGATGCAGGTGATGATGTTCGCCGCGCCCGCGTACTTCAGCGCCGCCGGCGAGCTGGCCCCTGATCTGCAGCGGCTGCTCGCCTGGGGTGGCTGGCTGCTGACGCTGCCGGTGCTCGGCTTCGCGGCGACGCCGTTCTTCGCCGGTGCCTGGCGCAGCCTGCGCCAGCGGCGCATCGGCATGGACGTGCCGGTGGCGCTGGGCATCGCGGTCGCGTTCGTGGCCAGCAGCGGCGCGGCGCTCGACCCCGCGGGGCCGTTCGGCCACGAGGTCTACTTCGACTCGCTGACCATGTTCGTGGCCTTCCTGCTCGGCGGCCGCTGGCTCGAGATGCGCGCGCGGCACCGCGCCGAAGCGGCCCTCGAAACCGCCACCGACCGCCTGCCCGAGCGGGTGTGGCGGCTGCGCGCCGACGGTGGCGTCGACGACATCGCTGCTGCCGAACTGCGGGTTGGCGACGCCGTGCGTGTGCCGGTCGGGCAGGCCTTCGCCGCCGACGGCGTGCTGCTCGAGGGCCGCACCGAGGCCGACGAATCGCTGCTCAGCGGCGAGTCGCTGCCGGTGGCCAAGGACATCGGCGATGTTGTGATCGCGGGCAGCATCAACCTGGCGGCGCCGGTGGCGATGCGCGTCGAGCGCGTCGGCTCCGAGACCCGCTACGAAGCGATCGTGGCGCTGATGCGCAGCGCCCGCAGCGAGCGGCCGGCCTCGATGGCCGCGGCCGACCGCTGGGCCGGCGCTTTCCTGTGGGGCGTGCTGCTGTTGGCTGCCGCAGCGGGTGCCGTGTGGTATGCGATCGAGCCGTCGCGCGCCGTCTGGGTCGTGGTGTCGGTGCTGATCGTCACCTGCCCGTGCGCACTGTCGTTGGCCACGCCGGCGGCGCTGATCGCCGCCGCCGGCGCGATGGGCCGGCGCGGCGTGCTGTTGCGCAAGCTCGATGCGATCGACAAGCTGGCGCGCGCCACGGTCCTGTTCATCGACAAGACCGGCACGCTGACGCAGCCGCAGCTCGATTGTGTGGCCATCGAGCGGCTGGTGCACGACGCGACGCCGACCACCGAGTCGCTGCTGGCCGCAGCATCGTCGCTGGCGGCGTGGTCGCACCATCCGCTGGCGCTGTCGATCGTGCGCCACCGCGCCGCGGCGGGCGCAGTGCCGGCAACAGCCTGGCTCGGCGTGCGCGAAGAGCCCGGACGCGGCGTGGCGGCGATCGACGCCCAGGGCCGCAGCTGGCGGCTCGGTGCGCCGCATTGGGTGGGGCACGGCCCCGACGCGACGGCGGCGTCGCCCGAGGTGCTGCTCGGCTGCGACGCGCGGCCGTTGCTGCGCTTTCGCTTCGACGAGACGCTGCGCCCCGGCGCCGCAGCGGCGGTGCGTGCGCTGCGTGCCGATGGCGTGCAGGTGCACCTGCTGTCGGGCGACCACGCGCAGCAGGCAGCTCGCCTGGCCGTGCGGCTCGAGCTCGACAGCGTTGCCGGCGGCCTGCTGCCGCAGGACAAGCTCGCCGCCGTGCACGCCGCGCAGGCGCGCGGCGACGTCGTCGCGATGGTCGGCGACGGCATCAACGATGCGCCGGTGCTGGCGCGCGCCGACGTGTCGTTCGCGATGGGCGAGGGCGCCGCGGTGGCGCGCGCGCAGGCCGACGGCGTGCTGGTGTCCAACCGGCTGCAAGACCTGCATGCGGCGCGCACGCTGGCCCAGCGTGCGCTGCGCATCGCGCGCCAGAACCTGGTCTGGGCCTGCGCCTATAACCTGTCGTGCGTGCCGCTGGCGCTGGCCGGCCTGCTGCCGCCCTGGCTGGCCGGCCTCGGCATGGCCGCCAGCTCGCTGGGGGTGGTGCTCAACTCGTTGCGGCTGGCCCGTTGAATGGACATCCTGTACCTGCTGATCCCGCTGTCGGCCGTGGGGGTGCTCGCCATCCTGGGCGTCTTTGCCTGGGCACTGCACAGCGGCCAGTTCGACGACCTCGAACAACAGGGCGCGCAGATTCTCGATGGCGCGCCGACGCCGCTTGACGGCCATCAACCCGTGCGCGCGCCGGCTGCTGAACAATCGCGGCGGCGCGGTCGCACCACCACAACAACGGAGGATCCATGAACGCTGACACCACTGCGGTGCACTACACCGATGGCCCGGTACGCGCCTTCGCGCTCGCAGCGGTGGTGTGGGGCGTGGTCGGCATGCTGGTCGGCGTGATCATCGCCGCCCAGCTGGCGTTTCCCGACCTGACCCACGGCATCTCGTGGCTGAGCTACGGCCGCCTGCGGCCGCTGCACACCAATGCGGTGATCTTCGCGTTCGGCGGCTCGGCGCTGTTCGCCACCAGCTACCACGTGGTGCAACGCACCTGCCAGGTGCCGCTGTTCATGCCCAGGCTCGCCGCGTTCACGGTGTGGGGCTGGAACGCGGTGATCGTGCTGGCCGCCATCACGCTGCCGCTGGGCTACACCAGCGGCAAGGAATACGCCGAGCTGGAATGGCCGATCGATCTGCTGATCGCGGTCGTCTGGGTCTCGTACGCGATCGTCTTCTTCGGCACCATCGGCACACGACGGGTGCGCCACATCTACGTGGCCAACTGGTTCTTCGGCGCCTACATCATCGCGGTGGCGCTGCTGCACATCGTCAACAGCGCGGCGATGCCCGCCAGCCTGTGGAAGAGCTACTCGGCCTACGCCGGCGTGCAGGACGCGATGGTGCAGTGGTGGTACGGCCACAACGCGGTGGGCTTCTTCCTGACCGCGGGCTTCCTCGGGATGATGTACTACTACATCCCCAAGCAGGCCGAGCGGCCGGTGTACTCGTACCGGCTGTCGATCGTGCACTTCTGGGCCCTGATCTTCACCTACATGTGGGCCGGGCCGCACCACCTGCACTACACGGCGCTGCCCGACTGGGCGCAATCGATCGGCATGGTGTTCTCGCTGGTGCTGCTGGCGCCGAGCTGGGGCGGCATGATCAACGGCGTGATGACGCTGTCGGGCGCCTGGCACAAGCTGCGTGACGATGCGATCCTGAAGTTCCTGATCGTCTCGCTGTCGTTCTACGGCATGTCGACCTTCGAGGGCCCGATGATGTCGATCAAGACGGTCAACGCGCTGTCGCACTACACCGACTGGACCGTCGGCCACGTGCACAGCGGCGCGCTCGGCTGGGTGGGCCTGATCTCGATGGGCTCGCTGTACTACCTGATCCCGCGCATGTTCGGCCGCACCACGATGTACAGCGTGCCGGCCATCAACCTGCACTTCTGGATCGCGACGCTGGGCATCGTGCTGTACATCGCCGCGATGTGGATCGCCGGCGTGATGCAGGGGCTGATGTGGCGCGCCCTCAACCCCGACGGCACGCTGGTCTACACCTTCGTCGAGAGCGTCAAGGCGACCTATCCGTTCTACCTGATCCGGCTCGTCGGCGGCGTGCTGTACCTGGCCGGCATGGGCGTGATGACCTGGAACGTCGTCATGACCATCAAGACCGGTGCGGCGCGGCCGGCGCCGATCCCGCAACTGGCGCATGCCTGAGGAGCACACGATGGCCAACCCCGGCAGCCCCGCGCCCAGCGGCCACGAGCGCATCGAGACCAGCAACCTGCTGATGATCGTGCTGATCCTCGTCACCATCGCCATCGGCGGCCTGGTGGAGATCGTGCCGCTGTACTTCCAGCGTTCGACCACGCAGCCGGTGCCCGGGCTGCAGCCCCACACGGCGCTGCAGCTCGTGGGCCGCGACATCTACGTGCGCGAGGGCTGCTACAACTGCCACTCGCAGATGATCAGGCCGCTGCACGCCGAGACGCTGCGCTACGGCCACTACTCGGTGGCCGGCGAGTCGGTCTACGACCGGCCGTTCCAGTGGGGCAGCAAGCGCACCGGCCCCGACCTCGCCCGCGTCGGCGGCAAGTACAGCGACGACTGGCAGCGCCTGCACCTGGAGGCGCCGCGCGACCTGGTGCCCGAGTCGAACATGCCGGCCTACACCTGGCTGGCCACCACCACCATCGATGCCGCGGGCGTGCCGCAGCGCCTGCGCGCGTTGCAGCGCCTGGGCGTGCCCTACAGCGACGCCGACGTCGCCGGCGCCGCCGAGGCCGTGAAAGGCAAGACCGAGATGGACGCGATGGTCGCGTACCTGCAATCGCTCGGCCGCCACGTCAAGTGAGCACGAGGAGCGCCGACCATGGACGTCAATGACCTGCGCAGCGCCGTCACGGTGCTGGGCCTGCTGCTGTTCGTCGCCTTGATGGCGTGGACCTGGCGTCCGCGCGCCCGGCACGACCACGACGCAGCGGCGCGCCTGCCTTTCGATGGCGAGGTGCGCGACAACAATCACGAGGGAGAGCGGCCGTGAGTGACTTCTTCAGTGCCGGCTGGTCGATCTACGTCGCCGTCGCCACCGCCATCAGCCTGGCGGCCTGCCTGGCGCTGCTGATCATCGCCGCGCGCCGGCGCGTGATGGCCGGTGACAACACCACCGGCCACGTGTGGGACGAGGACCTGCGCGAAATGAACAACCCGCTGCCTCGCTGGTGGATGTGGCTGTTCGTCATCACGGTGGTGTTCTCGGCCATCTACCTGGTGCTGTATCCCGGGCTCGGCAGCGTGCAAGGCACGCTGAAGTGGACCAGTACGGGCCAGTACGACAACGAGAGGGCGGCCGCGCAGGCCAAGGTCGCGCCGCTGTTCGCCTCATTCACCAGCATGCCGGCGCAGCAGCTCGCGCGTGATCCGAAGGCGATGGCGCTCGGCGAGCGCCTCTTCGCCAACAACTGCGCCACCTGCCACGGCGCCGACGCCCGCGGCAGCAAGGGCTTCCCGAACCTCACCGACGCCGACTGGATGTGGGGCGGCACCCCCGAGCGCATCGAAGAGACCATCGCCAAGGGCCGCCAGGGCTTGATGCCGCCGATGGCCGCCGCCGTGGGCACCGCCGAGGACGTGCGCAACGTCGCCAACTACGCGTTGAGCCTGTCGGGCAGCCCGCACAACAGCTTCGCGGCCGGCCTTGGGCGCGCCAAGTTCGCCGCCTGCGCCGCCTGCCACGGCAACGACGGCAAGGGCAACCCGGCGCTGGGCGCGCCCAACCTCACCGACAAGGTGTGGTTGCACGGCTGGGGCGAGGAGGCGGTGATCGCGATGATCACCAACGGCAAGAAGAACGAAATGCCGCCCCATGGCGAACGCCTGAGCGCGCCGCAGATCCACGTGCTGGCGGCGTACGTGTGGAGCCTGTCCAACCGCAGCCCGGGAGGCACCCCCTAAGCGTGCCCGGCGATGAACCGCGTCATTCCGATCGAAAGCGTCTCGCTCTACGCCAAGCAGGCGAAGATCTATCCGCGCTCGGTGCACGGCTGGTTCGCGCGCTGGCGCTGGCTGCTGGTGTGGTTCACGCAGGTCGTCTTCTACGGCCTGCCGTGGCTGCAATGGAACGGCCGCCAGTCGGTGCTGTTCGACCTCGCCGCGCGGCGCTTCTACATCTTCGACCTGGTGCTGTACCCGCAGGACTTCATCTACCTGACGGGGCTGCTGGTGCTGTCGGCCTACGGGCTGTTCTTCTTCACCGCGGTCGGCGGGCGCCTGTGGTGCGGCTACGCCTGCCCGCAGACGGTCTACACCGAGATCTTCCTGTGGGTCGAGCATCACGTCGAGGGCGAGCGCGGTGCGCGCATGCGCCTGGACAAGGGGCCGTGGACGTTCGAAAAGGTCGCGCGCAAGGCCGCCAAGCACACGGTCTGGATCGCGATCGCCGGCTGGACCGGCTTCACCTTCGTCGGCTACTTCACGCCGATCAAGACGTTGTGGGCCGAGGCCTTCACGCTGTCGTTCGGGCCCTGGGAGTGGTTCTGGGTCAACTTCTACGCGCTGGCCACCTACGGCAATGCCGGCTACCTGCGCGAGCAGGTGTGCAAGTACATGTGCCCCTATGCGCGCTTCCAGAGCGCGATGTTCGACCGCGACACGCTGATCGTCAGCTACGACTCCAAGCGCGGCGACCCGCGCGGCCCGCGCGCGCGCAGCGCCGACCTGAAGGCCGCGAACCTCGGCCACTGCATCGATTGCGGGCTGTGCGTGCACGTGTGCCCGGTGGGCATCGACATCCGCGACGGCCTGCAGTACGAGTGCATCGCCTGCACCGCATGCATCGACGCCTGCGACGGCGTGATGGACAAGATGAAGTATCCGCGCGGGCTGATCCGCTATGCCACCGAGAACAGCGTCGTGCAGGGCCTCAGCCGCCGTGAGACGTTTGCGCGCGTGCTGCGGCCGCGGGTGCTGATCTACGGCGCCGTGCTGGTGGTGATCTCGGTGGCGTTCCTGGTCAGCCTGTCGTGGCGCATGCCATTGAAGGTCGATGTCGTGCGCGACCGCGCCACCTTGGCGCGCCTGGTCGAC
>DATDJF010000128.1:0-9211 GCA_036520715.1 Burkholderiaceae bacterium
CGCAGCGCCAGTTCGGCGCCGGCGATCACGCCGTTGTCGGTGACCGCCGGGTCGTAGCCGCCGTCGATGATGCGTGTGTCCCCCGAGCCGACGAAGCCGACGAATGGCCCGACCTCGGCGCGAAAACGCGGCATCGACCCCAGCCCCGGGCCGAGGCCCGGCACCGGTGTCGGGCCGAGCACTTCGGGCAGCAGCACCAGGATGTCGGGTGTCGCGCGCACGCCCGCGTCGCGTGGCGGCAGGGCGTTGTTCTTGCACACGTCGAAGGCGTCGGGCTCGCCGGGTGCGGCGGGCGTGTGCGGCACACGCGCGGCGCGTTGGCTGCCGGTGGCGTGGTCGACGAGTTGCTCGAGGCTGACGCGCACCGCGCTGGCGGCGCGCTCGGCGTCCTCGGGCCGCATGTGCGCGTCGCCCATCAACACCATCGAGTCGCTGCCGCCCTTCCAGGTGAAGACCTCCAGCCCGGCGGCGTTGTAGTTGTCGTGCGTGCCCTTGCGCTGCGACACGTCGCCCCAGCTGCCGGCCACGTGGCCGGCGGCGAAGGTGTCTTCCAGGAAGTGCAGCGCGAAGGCCTCGTCGGCCAGCATCGCCAGCGCGAGCGCCTGGCGCTGCGCCGGCGCGAGCTGCTCGGTGGCCAGCCGCGTGGCCTTCTGCAAGGCGCTCAGGTGGAACCAGGCGTAGACGCCGATCGCGCTGATCTCGGCGCCGATGCCGAGCGTCGCCTCGGCGTACTCCTTGGGCGTGGTGTCGGTGCGCGGCCGCGGCATCAGGAAGTGCGCGTTGTTCGATCCGGCGCGGGTGGCGTACTCGGGGTCGGCGCGCTGCAGCCGGGTGTCCGACGTGCGCAGCGCGTTGACGCGCTGGGCGCGCAGCGCCTCGTCTTCCACCAGGCGCTGAATGTCGCCGACCAGGTTCTTCGCTCGCATGTCGAGTTCGGGCCGCGCAGTGACCGCGATCTGGCCGAGATCGAGCTTCAGTTGCGCCGCCACATCGGCGACCTGCAGGATCCACTCGGTCGCCAGCGCGTTGTCGAGCATGTTCTTGCTCGAGCACGAATGGTCGCCGGCGATCGCGGGCAACGCCGCCCAATCCAGGCAGGCGGGAGCGACCCCTTGCCGGCTGTCGGCGCCCTGTTCGCACAGGCGCCGTTCGTGGCCGACACGGGCTTCGCGCCACAGGTTGTCGAACAACGCCTTGCGCTGCGCGTCGAGCTTGTCGACGGCGAGCACGGCGATGTCGCGGTGCTCGGGATACACCCAGGCGTGGGCGGGTGACGCCAGACCGGCCAGGGTGGCCAGCGCCGTGAGGACCGCGGATCGGAACGAATTCATCAGGGGCTACTTGCCGCGTGCGGCGAGATCTTCTTCGACGAAACGAAGCACCGCTTCCATCAGCGCTTCGCGCGGGTAGGCATTCTGCGTGACGAACAGCGACCCGATCGTGTCGTGCTGGCGCGCGATCGGCACCGCGATCGCCCAGTGGTCCGCATTGAGGTAGCCGACCAGGCTCGAGCCCGGGATCACCTGGTCGTAGAAGATCACCTGGCTGTCATTGCGGCCGTCGATCATGCTCAGCTTCTTGGCGCTGCCGCGCAGGATCGACGAGATGCGCTCGGGCTGCGGTAGCGTCACCACCGAGTAGGTGGGCACGCTGCCTGGCAACGGGTTCTGGGCCAGCCAGGTGCGGCGCACGCCGGTGCGCAGGCTCTCGACGCCGCCGCCGTCGCCGGAATCGCAGGTGGACCCCGGAAAGTGGCGCATCAGGTCGGCCTGGTACTGCTCGGCCTCGTTGGCCAGCGGCGAGCCGCCCACCGCGCCGCCGACGCTCACCACGGCGGCGATGCGCGGGCGGATCTCCGGGTGGTTGACGATCGCATCGAGCGCGTCGGGCGTGCCTTTCGAATAACCGACCAGTACGAGGCGCGGTGCTCCAGGGCCGAGGTCCATCGCCATCACGGCGTCGCGGATCTGGCGTGCGTTCTTGCTGGTGCCGGACAACGCGTCGACCGCGATCGACGTCAACTCGTACCCATACTTGCGCACGTGCTGGTCCGTCGTCCCGGGGGCTTGCAGCCATTTCGCGATGCAGGCCCAGCCGATGCCCGGGATCACCGCGGCCACCAGGCGGCGGCTCGATGGGCCCAGCGGCACCGGCTGGCCGCTGCCGGCGGGCTCGCTGCCGAGACGGGTCAACGCATCGTCGCAGGGCCGGTGGTCGGGCACCTCGGCCGCGCGCGCCTGCAGCACCGCGCAGTAGATCTCGCGAAAGCGGCCGCGCTTGTCGGACACGCCGGCCTGCGCAACCGGTGCCAGCACCAGCGGCGGCGTGTCGGTCGAGAACGGCACCAGTGGCGAATCTGCGCAGCCAGCCAGCGCCACCGTGATCGCGGCGGCCTGCGCGGCGGCGCGGCCCACGGCGCCCGCAGCGGACGTTGTCGTCGACTTCACGGTGTTCTCCTGCGCCGGTGTTCGTTGGTCCGGGCCTCCGCGTCCAATCTAACAGACGGCCGCGGACGACAGGCGCGCCCGCGCACAATGGCGCGCAAGGAGAAACAATGTCGGCACCCTCTGCGGCCTGGCAACGCTTCGAGGCTCGACACGCCGACCTCGGTGGCGGCTTGTCGATCGCGCGTGCGTTGCCCACCGCGCAACGGCGGACGGTGGGTGCCTGGTGCTTCCTCGACCATGCCGGCCCGCTGCGTTATCCGCCCGGAGCGGGCATGCGTGTCGGGCCCCACCCGCACATCGGCCTGCAGACCTTCACCTGGTTGATCGAAGGCGAAGTGCTGCACCACGACAGCCTCGGCAACCAGCAGCTCATCCGCCCCGGCGAAGTGAACCTGATGACCGCGGGCCGCGGCATCGCGCACAGCGAAGAGTCGTTGAGTGAGCACGGCGTGGTGCACGCGGCGCAGTTGTGGATCGCGCTGCCGGATGCCGAGCGCCATCGCGCGCCCGCGTTCGTGCATCACCCGCGGCTGCCGGTGACCGAGGTGAACGGCTTTCGCGCCACCGTGCTGGCCGGCAGCGCCTTCGGCTTGCAGTCGCCGGTGGCCTTGTTCAGCGATCTGCTCGGCGTCGATCTGGCCGCGGCCGGTGCGGCGCACATCCGCGTCGGATTGCAGCCGCGGTTCGAGCACGCGGTGTTGTGCTTGCGTGGCGCGGCACGACTCGATAGCCAGGCCATCGAACCGGGTACGCTGTTCTTCACCGCTGCGGGGCGCGATCGGTTCGAGCTGGCCTGCGACGCGGCGGCGCAACTGCTGCTGATCGGCGGCGTGCCGTTCGACGAGCCGTTGTTGATGTGGTGGAACTTCGTGGCACGCACGCAAGCCGAGATCGAACGAGCGGCGGCCGACTGGAATGCCGGCCGGCATTTCGGCGAGGTGCCGGGCACGCAGCTGCCGCGCGTGCCGGCACCCGAGGTCGCGGGCTTGAGGCTGAAGGCGCGATCCAACGGCGCCGCAGGTTGACTGGAGAGTCCCTTGATCAAGATCCTCGGCATCTCGGGCAGCCTGCGCGCGGCCTCGTTCAACACCGCGCTGCTGCGCGCCGCGCAGGCGGCGGTGGGCGAGGCCGTGCAGATCGAGGCGGTCACGCTGCACGGCATCCCGCTGTACGACGGCGACCTCGAGCAGCGCGACGGCACGCCGCCGGCGGTGCGCGAGATGAAGCAGCGTGTGCTCGCCCACGACGGGCTGCTGCTGGTCACGCCGGAATACAACAACGGCATCCCCGGCGTGTTCAAGAACGCGGTCGACTGGTTGTCGCGCAAGACACCCGAGCTGCCGCCGGTGTTTGCCGACCGCCCGGTGGCGGTGATCGGCGCCTCACCCGGCGGCTTCGGCACCGTGATGGCGCAGAACCAGTGGTTGCCGGTGCTGCGCACGCTCGGTGCACGCCACTGGAGCGGCGGGCGCCTGATGGTGTCGCGCGCGCAAGCGGTGTTCGGCGCCGACGGCACGCTGCAGGACGAGGCGATCCGCAAGCAGCTGGCCGAGTTCGTGCACGGCTTTGCCCGCTTCGTCGCCGCCAACAAGGCGGGCTGAGGCGACGGCGGCCTACGCGTAACGCAGCTCGCCCGTCTTGCCGCGGAACACGCGGTAGGAGAACACCGTGTAGCCGGCGATCGCCGGCACCGCGATGCACACGCCCACCAGGATCACCTTCAGCGCGGCCGCGCTGCTGGCGGCCTGCCACAGGGTGAGCCGATCGATCACCACGTAGGGATAGATGCTGTAGGCCAGGCCGAGGAAGCTGAGCACAAACACGATGATCAGCAGCACGAACGGCAGCCAGCAGATCGCGCCCAGCACCTGGCGGGTGTTGAGCAGCGCGCGCACCGCGAGCAGTGCGACGCCGGTCATCAGCGGGATCGCGCTGAGCGCGATCAGCTCTGGCAGCACGAACCAGCGTGCACGCACCGTGGCGCTGATCCATGGTGTGGCCATCGAGATCAGCACTAAGCCGGTGACCATCGGCAGCCAGGCGATCTTGGCCCACGCCACCGCACGCTGCTGCAGCTCGCCCTCGGTCTTCATGATCAGCCAGCAGGCGCCGAGCAGCACGTAAGCCATCGGCAGCGCGATTGCAATGGCGGCGGCAAACAGCGGGTAGTTCCAGCCGCTGCCAAAGCCGCTGACGTAGCGCCCCAGCATCCAGCCCTGCGCGAGCGAGGCCAGCATCGAACCGACGAAGAACAAGCGGTCCCACATGGGCTTGCTCGCCGAGTGCGCCTTGACGCGAAAGTCGAACGCGACGCCGCGCAGGATGAGCCCGACCAGCATCAGCGCCACCGGCAGGTAGAGCTCGGTGAGCACCAGTCCGTGTGCTTTCGGAAACGCCACCAGCAGGATGCCGATGCCCAGCACCAGCCAGGTTTCGTTGGCGTCCCAGAACGGCCCGATGGAGGCGACCAGCACGTCCTTCTCCTGCGGCGTGGCGCGGTGCATCAGCATGCCGACGCCGAGGTCGTAGCCGTCGCTGACCACGTAGATCAGCATCGACACGCCCATCAGCGCCATGAAGATCACCGGCAGTGCCTCGTCGAACGGCATCCAGTTCATCGTGGCGTTCCCTCAATGGCGACGGGCTCGGCCATCGCGCCAGGCGGTGTGGCGGCACGCTCGGCCGCGTCCTTGGCCAGCACCTCCTCGGGCTTTTCGGCCATGTACTTCAGCACCCCGACGTAGGCCAGCACCAGCGCCGCATACACCGCGACGTAGAGCGCCAGCGTGAATCCGATCATCGGTGCGGTGATGGTCGATGCCACGTCGGCCGTGCGCACCAGTCCGAAAACGATGAACGGCTGGCGGCCGATCTCGGTGACGTACCAGCCGGCCACCGTGGCCACCCAGCCCGAGAACGTCATCGCCGACAACCACCACAGCAGCGAGCGCGGCACCCGCTCGGCCGCCCAGCCGGCGCGCCGGCACAACCACCAGCCGAGCCAGCTGGTGGCCAGCATCAGCAGGCCCATGCCGACCATCACGCGAAAGGCCCAGAACACCGCAAACACCGGTGGGTGGCGGTCGCGGAAGTCGTCGAGTCCCTGCACCTCGCCGTCGAGCTCGTGGCGCAGGATCAGGCTCGCGAGTTTGGGCACGGCGACCTCGAAGTGGTTCTCTCGCGCGGCGCCATCGGGGATGGCGAACAGCAGCAGCGGTGCGCCGCGCGTGGTCTGCCACAGGCCCTCCATTGCTGCCACTTTCTGCGGCTGGCGCTCGAGCGTGTTCAGGCCATGCAGGTCACCGACGAAGACCTGCAGTGGAATCAGCAGCGCGGCCAGCGTGAGCCCGACCCGCAGCACTTTCGGCGCTGAGGACTGCGCCGTGCCTTTGAGCAGTTGCCAGGCGCTGAGGCCGCTCAGCAGGAACGCGGCGGTCAACGCCGAGGCAAGCAGCATGTGGGTGAAGCGATAGGGGAACGACGGGTTGAAAAGCACCTGCCACCAGCTCACGACGACGAACTTGCCGTCGACGATTTCGTGGCCGGTGGGCGTCTGCATCCACGAGTTGAGCGCCAGGATCCAGAACGCGCTGAGCGTGGTGCCGAAGGCCACAAAAAACGTGGCCATCAAGTGCACGCGCTCGCTGACCTTGCCATGGCCGAACAGCATGATGCCGAGGAAGCCCGCTTCGAGAAAGAACGCGGTCAGCACCTCGTAGGCGAGCAGCGGCCCGGCGACGTCGCCCACGCGCTCCATGAAGCCCGGCCAGTTGGTGCCGAACTGAAAACTCATCGTCACGCCGCTCACCACGCCGAGCGCGAAGGTCAGCGCGAACACCTTGGTCCAGAAGCGATAGGCGCTGAGCCAGGCCTGCTTGACGTCGGCGGCATGCTCTTGCAGGTAGCGCCAGCGAAAGAACAGCAGCACCCAGCCGAGCGCGATGCTGATGGTCGGGAACAGGATGTGAAAGGTGATGTTGGCCGCGAACTGCATGCGAGCCAGCAAAATCGGGTCCATGGCGCCGACTCTCCTGCAGCTGCGCGCCGGGTGGGCCGCCTTCGGCGTTCATCCGGCTGACGAGTCATTGCAGAGGATACGCTGGCGATGACCGCCGCGCGGCTGGGGGCGCTACACGCGTTGCGAGCGCAGCCCGATGAAGCCGCCGAGCAATCGACGGACCCACCGCTCTACCTGCGCGCTGCGCGCCGTGCCGCTCAAGCACCACTCGACGAAATGCTCGCAGTTGTTCGACCAGATTCGATAGCGGTCTTCGCCGAGGCGCGTGCGCGCACGCTCGACCGCGTTGTCGCCGGCAAAGGCGACTGCGGCGCGCTGCTTCACCTGCCAGCCACGCCCGCCGCCGAACTCCTCGAGCGACACCTCCTCGACCGGGCCGCGGCGCCACAGCGCCTTCAGCCCCGCGTAGTGGATGACGCGGCCGTGGCCGATGTACAGGCCATGGTGCACATAACCGCTGCGCTGCGTCGTGAGGTGCGCTCCGATGGGCAGATCCGGCGACATGGCAAGGGCTCGCTGCAAACGGTGGTGGTGTGTCTGCCGCGAAGCATGGTTGCGCGCCGTTGATGCACGGTTGCGCCGACGCTGTCGCCGTGTGTCAGATGAAACCCGGGCGACGCGACGCCGATGCCCGAGCGGTGTTGCCGCCGGCGACGAACGTGCTGCGGCGCCGTGTCGCGCCGGCTCAGACAGTGGCCACCGGCGTCACAGGTGAGCCCACCGCGCCCGGCAGCCGCAGCGGCGGCGCGGTCAGCAGGCAGCGGCTGCGGCCGGCCTTGCGCAGGAACGCAGCGAGGTCGTGCAGCCACCACAACTCGCCCAGCGGCACGCCGAGCTTGAACAGGCAATGCTGGTGCAGCGGCAACGCCGGGCGCTGGCCGTCCTGCTCGCGCGCGGGGTAGTGCTCGACCGCGTAGTTGTCGGCACACAGCGCGACTGCGCCCGATTCGGTGACCCAGTTGAGCAGCGCGTCGTCGCGGCCATCGAGCGCCGGGCAGGCGTTGTTGAGCACGTCCATGTCGGGCTGGCGATTCATGCCCATGATCAGCGTCGAGAAGCCGGTGTGCAGCAGCACGATGTCGCCGCGCTCGACAGTGACGCGGTCGGCCGCGAGCACCTGCTGCAGCGTCGCGCCATCGATCAGCTTGCGCTGATCGCCGAAGTGCTTGTGCAGATCGATCAGCACCGCACGGCCCTGGATCGCCTTGACCGCGAAGTTCTCGATGCCCAGCGCCTCGGCGCACGACGGGCCGTCGCACGGGTCGCCGACGAACTGGTAGTCGCTCGGCCCCTTGATGTGCTGGTGCGCGCGGTAGCCGTTGTAGTACACCATCTCGGGCTTGCCGTCGCCGTCGGCGTCGAACCACGAGCCGACGTGCGCGAAGCTGTCCCACTGCGTGCTGTACTGCAGGCACAGCAGCACCTGGTCGTCGCAGATGACGTCGGTGTTGCGGGCGTCGAGCTCGCTGAGCGGGAAGTTCAGGAAGGGCTTGCCGCGCAGGCTCGTGGGCTTGATCTGCGGCGGCTTGCGGCGCACGTTGAGCTTGGCCTCGCCCGGGTAGTCGAGCGGCAGGCTGAGGCAGAACGACAGCCCGTCGCGCACTTCGGCGATGCCTTGCTTCACTTTCTCTGGCGTCAGCAGGTTCAGGCGCCCGATCTGATCGTCCGCGCCGAAGTCGCCCCAGGTCGAGCCTGCGGGGCGCTGGCGCCAGCGCGGGTTGTGGTGCTGACTCATGTCTCGCTCCTGGTTGCCGCCTCACCTTGCAGCCGGCGGCACGATGCTACCGCCTTGCGCGTGATGGCACGTCGGTGACAGGTCATGCGGAAAGCCCCGCTTGGCTGCGGCGCTCGCGCAGGCGACGATGCGGCAATCACCTCAGGAGCCGTCGATGAGTTCGTTCACTTCACGTCCGACGCGCCGCAGCGTGCTGCAGCAATCCGCAGCAGCGGCGGCCCTGCTGTCGCCCGCGAGCGATCTGCTGGCGCAAGACAAGTTTCCGAGCCGCCCGATCACGCTGATCTGCCCGTGGCCGCCGTCGGGCTCGACCGACCGCCACCTGCGCGCGCTGGCCGAACTGGCGGGTAAGCAGCTCGGCCAGCAGATCATCATCCTCAATCAGCCGGGCGGCGGCGGCACCAATGGCCCCGGTGCGATGTCGCTGACGGCCAAGCCCGACGGCTACACGATCTCGCAATACCCGCTGGGCATGATCCGCGTCGCGCACATGCAGAAGACGCCGTGGCACCCGCTGAACGATTTCACTTTCATCATCGGCCTCACCGGCTACACGTTCGGCTTCGTGGTGCGCAGCGATTCGCCGTACAAGACGTTCCAGGACTACGTCGAGGCGGCGCGCAAGGCGCCCAAGCAGGTGACCTTCGGCTCCACCGGGGTCGGCACGTCGCCGCATCTGCTGATCGAGCAGGTCAGCGCGCTTGCGAAGATCGATCTGAACCACATCCCGTTCAAGGGCAATTCCGACCTGATGCAGGCGCTGCTCGGCGGCCACGTGATGGCGGCCAGCGATGCCAGCGGCTGGGACCGTTTCGTCGACACCGGCCAGATGCGATTGCTCGTCACCTTCGGCGAAAAGCGCACCAAGCGCTGGCCCAACGTGCCCACCGCCAAGGAACTGGGCTACGACATCGTCGGCAACTCGCCGTACGGCCTGGTCGGCCCCAAGGGCATGGACCCTGCGGTGGTCAAGACGCTGCACGACGGCTTCAAGAAGGCGATGGACGACCC
>DATDJF010000129.1:0-2940 GCA_036520715.1 Burkholderiaceae bacterium
ACATCGCCTCGATCGCCCGCATCGTGTACTTGCCGCGGCGGATCGCGGTGGGCGACTTGTCGACGATGCGCTGCACCAGCCATTCGACCTTGGCATCGAGCTCGGCGGCCGGCACCACGTGATTGACGAGCCCGGCAGCCAGCGCTTGCGCGGCATCGAAGGGTTCGCCGCCGAGCGCCCACTCGCGCACCAGGCGGCGCGGTGCGATCTGTTGCAGCAGGCTCAACACCTGCATCGGGAAGACGCCGACCTTGACCTCCGGCAGCCCGAACACCACGTGGTCGGCGGCCACCGCCAGGTCGGTCATGCACAGCAGGCCCATGCCGCCGGCCATGCACGTGCCGTTGATGCGGGCCACGGTCGGCAGCGTCGCGTTCTGCGCGTCGCGCAGCAGGTCGGCGTAGTCGAGGTTGGGCCGCGCGGTGTCGAACGCGAAACCCTTTCCCGGTTGCAGATCGGCACCGGCGCAAAACGCCTTGTCGCCGGCGCCGGTGAGCACGATCACGCGCACGTCGGCATCGCCATGCGCTGCCGCATAGCCCGCGCGGATGCCCGCGATCACCTCGGCATTGATCGCGTTGCGCTTGTCCGGGCGGTTGATCGTGATCCAAAAAACGTGGCCGCGCTTGTCGTGCAGCACGGGGGCAGCAGGGTCGCTCATCGTGCGTCTCCTTGCGGTGTCCAGGCCGACATCCTTGCCAGCATCACGCGGGCGCAGCGTCCGTTGCAGCGGCTGCGGGCGAGGCTTCGATCTCCGCGACGACGCGGCGCGCCGCCACCTGGTCGCCGGTGGCCACGTGCAGCGCCTTCACGGTGCCCGCGATCGGCGCGGCGTGCACGTGTTCCATCTTCATCGCTTCCAGCGTGATCATCGGCTGCCCGGAACTGACGCGTTGGCCGACGGCGACCTGCACCGCGACGACGCGGCCGTTCATCGAGGCGCGCAACTGGCCGTCGCCCACTGTGCCCGCGTGACGAGCGAGCGGCTCGCGCGTGGTGTCGACGACCTCGAACACGGCGCCGCGATGGCCGAGCCACAGGCGATCACCGTCGCGATGCCAGGTGGCGTTGTCCAGCACCCCCTCGCAGGCGAAGCGCATCCGCTCGGCAGTGAGATCGACCACCTCGATCTGGTGGCGTTGCTCGCCGAGCGTCACCTCGTGGCGGCGCTCGCCCAGACGCGTCAGCGTGGCCGACACTGCGCGGCCATTGAACTCGCAGCGCAAAGCGACTGGCAGCGCGGGCGCGAGCCGGCTGTGGCCGGCGTCGCGTTGGGCGCCAGGTGACGTCTCGCGCAGCAACACCGCGGCCAGCGCACACGCGCGCCGATCGCTGGCCTCGTCCCGCCGCAACAATGCCTCGGCATGCTGCCCGATGAATGCCGTGGTCGCCGCACCGGCGGCGAACACCGGGTGAGCCAGGCAGCGCGCCAGGAACGCCTGGTTGGTCTTGATGCCCAACGCGACGGTGTCGCCCAGGCCAGCGATCAGCTTGCGGCGCGCCTCGTCGCGGGTGGCGCCATGACTGACGATCTTGGCGATCATCGAGTCGTAGTGCGGCGTGATCTCGGCGCCCGAATGCAGCGCGTGCTCCACCCGCAGCCGCGGCGGCGGCTGCCAGCGGCCCAGCGTGCCGCTTTGCGGCAGGAACGCTTGCTCGGCGTCTTCGGCACACAGGCGCACTTCGATCGCGTGCCCCGTGCGGCGCACGTCGTGCTGCTGCAGTGGCAGCGGCTCGCCGGCTGCCACTTGCAATTGCAGCGCGACCAGGTCGAGCCCGGTGATCGCTTCCGTCACCGGGTGCTCGACCTGCAGCCGCGTGTTCATCTCCATGAAGTAGAACTGCCCGTCGCGGTCGAGCAGGAACTCCAGCGTGCCCGCGCCTTCGTAGCGGATCGCACGGGCGGCCGCCACCGCGGCGGCACCCATGCGCTCGCGCAGCTCGGCGCTCACCGCCGGCGACGGCGTCTCCTCGATCAGCTTCTGGTGACGCCGCTGCACCGAACAATCACGCTCGCCGAGGTGGATCGTGTGGCCGTGGCGGTCGGCGAAGACCTGGATCTCGATGTGCCGCGGCTCGACGATCGCGCGCTCCAGAATGACCGCAGCGTCGCCGAACGCGTGCAGCGCTTCCGACTGGGCGCTGGCCAGCGCTTGCGCAAATTCGCTCGGAGCGGCGACCAGCCGCATGCCGCGCCCGCCGCCGCCGGCCACCGCCTTGATCATCACCGGGTAGCCGATGCGGCCGGCTTCGGCACCCAGTCGCTCGGGGCTCTGGTCGTCGCCGTCGTAGCCGGGCACGCACGGCACGCCGGCGGCGGCCATCAGCCGCTTGGCGGCTGCCTTGTGGCCCATCGCGTCGATCGCTTCGGGCGACGGACCGATGAATACCAGCCTGGCATCGCGGCAGGCGCGCGCGAAGTCGGCGTTCTCTGCGAGGAAACCATAACCCGGATGCACCGCGTCGGCGCCGGTCCTGCGCGCGGCATCGATGATCGCCGCGATGTTCAGGTACGAGGCCGCGGGTGCCGGCTCGCCGATGCACACCGCCTGGTCGGCTTGCGCCACATGCAGCGCCCCGGCATCGGCACTGGAGTACACCGCCACCGTGCGATAGCCGGCGTCGCGGGCGCTGCGCATCACGCGCAACGCGATCTCGCCGCGGTTGGCGACCAGGATCTTGGTGAACGGCGTGGCCGCTGTCGCAGCAGTCATCACGGCCGCGCCACCGAAAATTGCATGCGCTGCGGCTGCCGCGCATCACCCTCGCGGCACACCGCGAGCACTTGCGCCAGCACGCCGCGGGTGTCGCGCGGGTCGATGACGCCGTCGTCGAGCAGGTGCGCGCTGGTGACGAACACGCTCATCTGGCGATCGAAGCGCTCGATGATGCTGCGTTGCATCGCCTCGATCTGGGCACGATCGACGGTGCCGCCCTTGC
>DATDJF010000130.1:0-2870 GCA_036520715.1 Burkholderiaceae bacterium
GATCATCGGCTGCAGGCGGCGCGCGGCGAAGGTGGCCATCGACACGTGGTCTTCCTGGTTGGCCGAGGTCGGCAGCGAATCGACGCTGGCCGGATGCGCGAGCGACTTGTTTTCGCTGGCCAGCGCGGCCGCGGTGACGTGGGCGATCATGAAGCCGGAGTTGAGGCCGGCGTCATTGGTCAGGAACGGCGGCAGCCGCGACACGCCGGCATCGATCAGCATCGCGATGCGGCGTTCGGCGATGGCTCCGATCTCGGCGATCGCCACCGCCATCGCGTCGCAGGCCAGCGCCACCGGCTCGGCGTGGAAGTTGCCTCCCGAAATCAACTGGTCGCCACACACCAGAGGGTTGTCGGTGACCGCATTCGATTCCCGCAGCAGCACCAGCGCGGCGTGGCGCAGCTGATCGAGGCAGGCGCCCACCACCTGCGGCTGGCAGCGCAGCGAGTACGGGTCCTGCACACGGTCGTCGCCTTCGAGGTGTGACTGGCGAATGGCACTGCCGGCGAGCAGCGTGCGGTAGCAGCGCGCGACGTCGATCTGCCCGGGCTGGCCGCGCAGCGCGTGGATGCGCGGGTCGAACGGGCCGTCGCTGCCGCGCGCCGCATCGACCGTCAGCGCGCCGATCACCAGCGCGGCTTCGAGCACCGGCTCGAAGCTCAGCAACGCATGCAATGCCAGCGCAGTGGACACCTGCGTGCCGTTGATCAGCGCGAGGCCTTCCTTGGCGTGCAGCGTCAGCGGGGCGATGCCCGCTTCGCTCAGTGCCGTGGCGGCGGGCTTGCGCGCGCCCACGCCGGCCGCAGGCCGGGATCCATCCTCGACGAGGAACTCGCCCTCGCCGATCAGCGCGAGCGTCATGTGTGCCAAGGGTGCCAGGTCGCCCGACGCGCCTACCGAACCCTGGCACGGCACGAACGGCACGAGCCCGGCGTTGTGCACGGCCAGCAGCGTGTCGACCACCTCTTCGCGCACGCCCGATGCGCCACGCGCCAGCGACGCCGCCTTCAGCGCCAGCATCAGCCGCACCACCGGCGGCGCCAGCGGCGCGCCGACGCCGACGCTGTGCGAGCGGATCAGGTTCAGTTGCAGTTGGTCGAGATCCGATTCGCTGATGCGGGTGGAGGCCAGCTTGCCGAAGCCGGTATTGACCCCGTACACCGGCGCGTCGCCGCGTGCGGCGCGCTGCACGACTGCGGCGCTGGCGCGGATGGCCGCATGCGCCGCGTCGTCGAGCGTCAGCGCACCGGCGCCGCCCGCATGGACGGCCTGCAGGTCGTCGAGCGTCAACGCGCCCGGGCGCAGGCGCATCAGCGGCTCACCATCGGCAGATTCAAGCCCTGCTCTTTCGCGCAGGCGATCGCGTCGTCGTAGCCGGCATCGGCATGGCGCATCACGCCGGTGGCCGGGTCGTTCCACAACACGCGCTCGATGCGTTTGGCGGCGGCATCGGTGCCGTCGCAGACGATCACCACGCCGGCATGCTGCGAGTAACCGATGCCGACGCCGCCGCCGTGGTGGAAGCTCACCCAGGTGGCGCCGCCCGCGGTGTTGAGCAGCGCGTTGAGCAGCGGCCAGTCGGACACCGCATCCGAGCCGTCGCGCATGGCCTCGGTCTCACGATTCGGCGAGGCCACCGAGCCGGAGTCGAGGTGATCGCGGCCGATCACGATCGGCGCCTTCAGCTCGCCCGACTTCACCATCTCGTTGAACGCCAGGCCAGCACGATGGCGCTCGCCGAGGCCAATCCAGCAGATGCGCGCCGGCAGGCCCTGGAACGCGATGCGCTCGCCGGCCATGTCGAGCCAGCGGTGCAGATGCGCGTCGTCGGGGAACAACTCCTTCATCTTGCGGTCGGTCTTGCGGATGTCCTCGGGGTCGCCCGACAGCGCCACCCAGCGGAACGGCCCCTTGCCGCGGCAGAACAGCGGCCGGATGTAGGCCGGCACGAAGCCGGGAAAGTCGAACGCGTTCTCGACGCCGACATCGAACGCCACCTGGCGGATGTTGTTGCCGTAGTCGACCGTCGGGATGCCCATCGCCTGGAACTCGAGCATCGCCCTCACGTGCGTGGCGCAACCCTGCGCCGCGGCGTCGCGCAGCGCTGCGTGCAGCGACGCATCGGCCTGGGCCGACTTCCAGCGCTCGACGCTCCAGCCCGGCGGCAGGTAGCCATTGACGAGGTCGTGTGCCGAGGTCTGGTCGGTCACCAGATCCGGCTTGATGCCGCCGGCCTTGGCACGCTTGACCAATTCGGGCAGCACCTCCGCCGCGTTGCCGAGCAGGCCGATCGACACCGCCTTGCCCTCACGCGTGTAGCGTGCGATGCGCGCCAGCGCATCGTCGAGATCATCGGCCTGCTCGTCGAGGTACCTGGAGCGCAGGCGGAATTCGATGCGCGATTGCTGGCACTCGATGTTCAGCGAGCAGGCGCCCGCGAAGCTCGCCGCCAGCGGCTGCGCGCCGCCCATGCCACCGAGCCCCGCGGTGAGGATCCACCTGCCTTGGAGTGAACCGCCGAAGTGCTGGTGCGCCGCTTCGGCAAAGGTCTCGTAGGTGCCCTGCACGATGCCCTGGCTGCCGATGTAGATCCAGGAGCCAGCAGTCATCTGGCCGTACATCATCAGACCCTTGCGGTCGAGCTCGTGGAAGTGCTCCCAGGTGCCCCACTTCGGGACGAGGTTCGAGTTGGCCAGCAGCACGCGCGGCGCGTCGACGTGCGTGCGGAACACGCCGACCGGCTTGCCCGACTGGATCAGCAGCGACTCGTCTTCTTTGAGCTCGCGCAGCGAGCGCAGGATCTGCTCGAAACAGTCCCAGTTGCGCGCCGCCTTGCCGATGCCGCCGTACACCACCAGCGCGTCGGGGTT
>DATDJF010000131.1:0-32469 GCA_036520715.1 Burkholderiaceae bacterium
CGGACATGAAGCGCAGTTCCATCAGGTCGCCGTCGCCGCCGGAGCCGAAGGCGGCGCTGCGCTGCTGCGTGCGCGGGTTGAGCACCGGAATCGCCGCGTCCTTGTCGGCCAGCAGCGTGATCTCCGAGGACAACGGGTACACGCGTGTCACCTGGCCGAGCACGCCGGCGTCATTGATGACCGGCGAGCCGAGCAGCACGCCCTGGGTCGAGCCGCGGTCGATGAACACCTTGCGCGAGTAGGGGTCGGTGGCCTCGTACAGCACCTCGGCGGTGTGGCTGCGCACGCTGAGCGCGGGCCGCAGATCGAGCAGCGCGCGCAGGCGGGCGTTCTCGGCGGCGAGTTGTTCGACCCGGGTCGCGCGCTCCGCTTGCGCCACCAGCTTGGCGCGGGCGTCGCGTTCGCTGGCGATGGCCTGGTTGAGCCCTTGCAGATACTCGCTGCCGCCCTCGACCAGCTCCACCGGCACCAGCAGGCTGCGCTGGATCGGCAGCAGCACGGTGGCCAGCGCGGCACGGATCGGCTGCGTGTACTTCAATCGTGAATCGGCGGCCATCAGGAACACCGCGAGCGCCGAGAACACCGCCAGCTTGGTCAGCGCAGAGGGGCCCTGGCGAAAGAAGGGCGGCGGGGTGCGGTCGAGCGTCCCCAGCGGCATGGGGTCACCGCGGCGTCACTCGGACGTGAAGATCGACCCCAGGCGCTCCATGCGCTCCAGCGCCATGCCGCAACCGCGCACGACGCAGGTCAGCGGGTCTTCGGCCACCAGCACCGGCAGGCCGGTTTCTTCGGCCAGCAAGCGGTCGAGGTCGCGCAGCAGCGCGCCGCCACCGGTGAGCATCATGCCGCGCTCGGCGATGTCGGCGCCGAGTTCGGGCGGCGTCTGCTCGAGCGCGTTTTTCACGCTCGAGACGATCTGGTTCAGCGGGTCGGTCAGCGCTTCCAGGATCTCGTTGCTCGAGATCGTGAAGCTGCGCGGCACGCCCTCGGAGAGGTTGCGGCCCTTGACCTCCATCTCCTTGACTTCGGAGCCGGGGAAGGCCGAGCCGATGGTCTTCTTGATGTGCTCGGCGGTGGGCTCGCCGATCAGCATGCCGTAGTTGCGGCGGATGTAGTTGATGATGGCTTCGTCGAACTTGTCGCCACCGACGCGCACGCTACCCTTCCAGACCATGCCGCCCAGGCTGATGACGCCGACTTCGGTGGTACCGCCGCCGATGTCGACCACCATCGAGCCCGATGCTTCGCTCACCGGCAGGCCGGCGCCGATGGCGGCGGCCATCGGTTCTTCGATCAGATAGACCTCGCTGGCGCCGGCGCCCAGTGCGCTCTCGCGGATGGCACGCCGCTCGACCTGCGTCGAGCCGCAGGGCACGCAGATGATGATGCGCGGGCTCGGCTTCATCATGGACCGCGGGTGGACCATCTTGATGAACTGCTTGAGCATCTGCTCGGTGACGGTGAAGTCGGCGATCACGCCGTCCTTCATCGGGCGGATGGCCTCGATGTTGCCGGGCACCTTGCCGAGCATGGCCTTGGCCTCGGCGCCCACCGCCTGGATGGTCTTCTTGCCGTTGGGGCCGCCTTCGTGGCGGATCGCCACCACCGAGGGCTCGTCGAGGACGATGCCCTTGCCACGCACGTAGATCAGCGTGTTGGCGGTGCCGAGGTCGATGGCCAGATCGGTGGAGAAATAGCGGCGCAGGGATCCGAACATGCTTGTCGTTCAGTCAGTTCGCAGTCGGGCGGGCGCTGCGCAGATGATGCCTTGGCGTGGCGCGCGAGGGGCTGTCGATGGCGGGCGATAATACAGCAACCCCCTGTGATTCCCGCGTGCGAAGCAACGCTTCGGACGCATTCCTGCACAACGTTCCATCATGGCACTGACCCCGGCCGATGTGAGCCGCATCGCGCATCTCGCGCGCTTGGCGCTGACCGCCGATGAAGAGCGCGCGATGCTGGCGCAGCTCAACGGCTTCTTCGCCATCGTCGAGCGCATGGGCCACGTCGACACCCGTGGCGTCGAGCCGCTGTACACCCCACTGTCGGCCTTGGGCGAGGTGGCGCTGCCGCTGCGCGAGGATGCAGTCACCGAGGGTGATGAGCGCGAGTCCAACCAGCGCAGCGCGCCGCAGGTGGAAGGCGGCCTGTACCTGGTGCCCAGGGTGATCGAGTGAGCCAGACTGCCCTCGAGCGGCTCGGCGTCGCCGAGCTGACGCGCGTGCTGGCGTCTCGCGAGCTGTCCAGCGTGGAGCTGACGAAACATCTACTCGCACGGATCACGGCTCATCACGGATTGGGGGCCTTCCTGCACGTGAATGCCGAGCGCGCGCTGGCCGCCGCCGCGCACGCCGACCGGCGTCGCGCGCAGGGCGACTCGAGCGCCTTGTTGGGCGTGCCGATCGCCCACAAGGATGTCTTCGTCACCAGCGATGCGCCCACCACCGCCGGCTCCCGGATGCTGGCCGGTTATGCCAGCCCGTTCGATGCCACGATCGTGGCGCGCCTGGGCGCCGGTGTGCCCGGCGGCCCAGCGGGCGCGGGCGCCATCACGCTGGGCAAGCTCAACTGCGACGAGTTCGCGATGGGCTCGGCCAACGAAAACTCGTCGTACGGCCCGGTGCACAACCCGTGGGATCGGGGCCGCGTGCCCGGCGGCTCCTCGGGTGGCTCGGCGGCCGCGGTGGCGGCGCGGCTGGTGCCCGCGGCCACCGGCACCGACACCGGCGGCTCGATCCGCCAGCCCGCCGCGTTCACCGGCACCACCGGCATCAAGCCCACCTACGGCGTGTGCTCGCGCTACGGCATCATCGCCTTCGCCTCCAGCCTCGACCAGGCCGGCGTGCTGGCTCGCTCGGCCGAAGACTGCGCGCTGCTGCTGTCGGCGATGAGCGGCCACGACCCGCGTGATGCCACCAGCGCCGCGCGGCCGCCGCAGGACTACGCCGCCGGCATCGGCCGGCCGCTGCCCGGCGCCAGCGCAGCCAAGCCGCTGCAAGGGCTGCGCGTCGGGCTGCCTCGTGAGTTTTTCCCCACCACGCTGGCCGGCGACGTCGACGGCGCGGTGCGCGCCGCGGTGGCCGAGCTGGTCAAGCTCGGCGCCAGTGCGGTCGACGTCAGCCTGCCGCGCACCGAGTTGTCGATTCCGGTCTACTACATCATCGCGCCGGCCGAGGCGAGCTCGAACCTGTCGCGCTACGACGGCGTGCGCTACGGCCATCGCGCCGCCAGCTACGACGACCTGTTGGACCTGTACCGCCGCACACGCGCCGAAGGCTTCGGCGCCGAGGTCAAACGCCGCATCATGATCGGCACCTACGTGCTGAGCCACGGCTACTACGACGCCTACTATCTGCAGGCGCAGAAGCTGCGCCGCATGATCGCCGACGATTTTCGACGCTGCTTCCAGTCGTGCGATGTCATCGCCGGGCCGGTGGCGCCGAGCGTGGCCTGGAAGATCGGCGAGCAGGGCGACGATCCCGTCAAGGCCTACCTGGCCGACATCTTCACGCTGCCAGCCAGCCTGGCCGGCCTGCCCGGCATGAGCGTGCCGGCGGGGCAGGGCGACCATGGCATGCCGGTGGGGCTGCAGCTGATCGGCAACTACTTCGACGAGGCGCGTTTGCTGCAAGTCGGCCACGCGCTGCAGCAGGCCACCGACTGGCACCGTGCCGTGCCCGCCGGAGTCTGACCATGGTCAAGCCCCCGCTCGTGCGCGGCTACGAGGTCGTGATCGGCCTCGAGACACACGCGCAATTGCACACGCGCAGCAAGGCGTTCTCGGGTTCGTCCACCGCCTTTGGCGCCGCCCCCAACACGCAGGCCAGCGCGGTGGACCTCGCGCTACCCGGCACGCTGCCGGTGCTCAACCGGGCGGCGGTGGAATGCGCGATCCGCTTCGGCTTGGCGGTGGGCGCGCGCATCGCCAACCAGTCGATCTTCGCGCGCAAGAACTACTTCTATCCCGATCTGCCCAAGGGCTACCAGATCAGCCAGTACGAGACGCCGGTGGTGCAAGGCGGCCGCGTGCCGTTCATGCTGGGCGAGCAGCGCCGCAGCGTGACGCTGACGCGCGCACACCTCGAAGAAGACGCCGGCAAGTCGCTGCACGAAGGGGTTGGCGGCGTGGGCGCGCACGAGGTGTCGGGCATCGACCTCAACCGCGCCGGCACGCCGCTGCTGGAGATCGTGACCGAGCCCGACATGCGCTCGGCCGCCGAGGCGGTGGAGTACGCGCGCGCGCTGCACACGCTGGTGGTGTGGTTGGGCATCTGCGACGGCAACATGCAGGAAGGCAGCTTCCGCTGCGACGCCAACGTGTCGGTGCGCAAGCCCGGCGGGCCACTCGGCACACGACGCGAGATCAAGAACCTCAACTCGTTTCGCTTCATGCAGCAGGCGATCAAGTTCGAGGTCGACTGGCAGATCGACCGCCTCGAGGACGGCCTGGCCATCGAGCAGGCCACGGTGCTGTTCGACCCCGACAGCGGCGAGACGCGGGCGATGCGCAGCAAGGAAGACGCACACGACTACCGCTACTTTCCCGACCCCGACCTGCCGCCGCTGCTGATCGCACCGGAGTGGATCGAGCGGGTCAAGGCCGCGATGCCCGAGCTGCCCGGCGTAGTGGCCGAGCGCTTCGTGCGCGACGACGGGCTGCCGGCCTACGACGCGGCGATGATGACGCAGAGCCTGGCCTTCGCGCGCTACTACGAGGTGGCGCGCGACGCCTGCAAGCAGCCGAAGCTGGTGGCCAACTGGTTGATGGGCGAAGTGTCCAAGCGCCTGAACGCGGAAAGCCTGCCGATCTCTCAGGCGCCCGTGAAGCCGGCCACGTTGGCCAAGCTGGTGGCCCGCGTGGCCGACGGCACGGTGTCGAGCGCCGGTGCCCGCACCGCGTTGGCCGCGTTGTGGTCGGATGGCGGCGCCGATGTCGATGCGGTCATCGAAGCCAAGGGCCTCAAGCAGATGAGCGACACCGGCGCGCTTGAGGCGATCGTCGATCAGGTGCTGGCCGCCAACCCCAAGTCGATCGACGAGTACAAGGCCGGCAAGGACAAGGCTTTCAACGCGCTGGTCGGCCAGGTGATGAAGGCCAGTCAGGGCAAGGCCAATCCGGGCCAGGTCAACGAACTGCTCAAGAAGAAGCTCGCGCGCTGACGCGGCAACGCGCGGTCGACATCACCTCAGGGCGTGACCTTGAGCTTGCACTGCAGTTCGCTCTTGCCCTCGCGCAGCTTCAAGTCGCCCTTGTTGGCGATCAGCTCGAGGCGCTCCTTGCTGTTGACGTAGTGCCCGTCGCGCGCCGACTTCACGCGCTGCATCGTGTAGTCCTTCTCGCGCAGATGCAGTTGCGCCTTGCGCGGGGTGAAGTCGATCTTGACGTCGAGTTCCTCGCCGCACGAATAGGTGACCGGGCGCGCCGTGGCGGGCATCGCGCCCAGCATGATCGTCACGCCGACCGACCACCAGAGAGCTTGCATCGCGCAGCGCATCACGCGATCAGCGCGGCTCGGTCTGCGCCAGCGGCGCCGACACCAGGCTGATCGAGCCCGGAGGGGCGCCCTTCCACAACTTGCGCAGGTGATCCAGCTCCATGTCGTAGATCCGGTTGACCCGCTGCAGCTCCGACTCCTGCGTCTGCATCAACTCACGCTGCGCGGCCACCGATGTCTCGTTGGCTTCGAGCTGCTGCTTCAGGCGCGCGGGCAGTTGCCTGCCGCGGTAGAAGTCGGCCTCGTCCTGCAATGGCTTGCGCTCGGTTTCGAGATCCTTGATGCGCTGCGCCGAGGTGCGCATCGACGTGCGCACCGCTTCCAGCGCGGACTCGCGTGCCTTGTTGTGCGCCGCTTCGTTGGGGTAACGAATCTTCAGGTTGCGGTCGCGCCGCACGGCGTCGCTGTAGGCGGCCTTTTCCTCGAGCTCCTTGCGCGTCTGGGCTTCCCGCTCGGCGCGCTCCTCCGCCGTCAACGTGGGCGGCACGATGCGCTTGATCGAGCCGTCCTTGTTGAGGACCCGCTGTTCGC
This sequence comes from Burkholderiaceae bacterium, assembly GCA_036520715.1. GTDB lineage: Bacteria > Pseudomonadota > Gammaproteobacteria > Burkholderiales > Burkholderiaceae_C > JAEUPI01. The sequence goes on from DATDJF010000131.1 coordinate 6,027, forward strand.
GGTCGCTGCACTCGGCAATCATGCGGTCGGCGGTGCGCAACCGGCCCTTGTCGTCGACGCAGGTGTAGATGCCGTTGGCCGACTGCTGGGCGCGCGCCGAACCGTGGCCGCACACCAGCGCCAGCCCGGCGAGCAGCAACCAAGCCAGCGCTGCATCGTGACACGCGCCAAGCGCGCCGATGCGTTGTTGTTGGTGACGCTGCAGGGCCAAGGGGCTCAAACTCCGAATCGATCGCGATAGGCCGCCACGGCGGCGGCGTGAGCCGCAAGCGTGCCGGCGCCCGCGACGGAAAGATACTCCAACAGGTCAGCCAATGTAGCGACCGCCACCGCCTGCATCCCCAGTTCCGCCATGACGTACTGCACGGCCGAGTGCGCCTTGTCGACGCCGTCCTCGGCAGCCCGTTCCTGGCGGTCCAGTGCCACCACCACCGCCGCCGGCACCGCGCCGGCGCGGCGGATCCAGCCGGCCGACTCGCGCACCGACGTGCCCGCCGAGATGACGTCGTCGACCACCACAACGCGCCCGGCCAGCGGCGCGCCGACCAGCAGACCCCCCTCACCGTGGTCCTTGGCCTCCTTGCGGTTGTAGGCGTACGGCACGTTGCGCCCGAGACGCGCCAGCTCGATGGCCACCGCCGCGGCCAGCACGATGCCCTTGTAGGCAGGGCCGAACAGCATGTCGAACTGCAGCCCCGAATCGAGCAAGCGCCGTGCATAGAATGAAGCGAGGCGGCCGAGCTTGGCGCCGTCGTCGAAGCCGCCCGCGTTGAAGAAGTACGGCGACAGGCGGCCGGCCTTGGTCTTGAACTCGCCGAAGCGCAGCGCGCCGACGTCGACCGAGTAGCGCACGAACTCCAGCGCCAGCGCGTCGGGTGCGACAGGGGATGCGTCTTTGTCGTTCATGCCGGAGTCGCTAGTTGGGATTTCGCCTCGTCACCCTCAACCTGAACGGCATCCGTTCGGCTGCCGGCAAGGGATTCCTGGCGTGGGCCGAAAAGGCGGGCGCCGATTGTATGTGCGTGCAGGAGGTGAGAGCGCAGCACGCCGACGTCGCCGGGCGCTTCGAACGCATCGGCCCGCTCAGCGGTCATTTTCACTATGCGCAAAGGAAGGGCTACTCCGGTGTCGGCGTGTATGCGCGCAAGAAGCCGAGCGAGGTGATCGTGGGTTTGCGCGACGGCGAGTTCGACGCCGAGGGTCGTTATGTGGAAGCCCGCTTCGACAACGCGCGGCGCCGTTTCAGCGTCATCAGCTGTTACTTTCCCAGCGGCAGCGCCGGCGAGCATCGCCAATCGGCCAAGTACCGGTTCCTCGATGTGATCTACCCGCACCTGGTGCGGCTCAAGGAGCAGCGCGAGTTCATCCTGGTGGGCGACATCAACATCGCGCACCAGGAGATCGACCTCAGGAACTGGCGCAGCAACCGCAAGAACTCGGGCTTCCTGCCCGAGGAGCGTGCGTGGTTGACCAAACTGTTCGACCAGGCGGGCCTGGTCGATGTGTTCCGCCGCCTGAACGACAAGCCCGAGCAATACACCTGGTGGAGCAACCGCGGGCAGGCGCGCGCCAACAACGTCGGTTGGCGGCTCGACTACCACCTGGCCACCCCAGCGGTGGCCGCCAAGGCGCGGCGCGAGTCGATCTACCTCGGCCAGCGTTTCTCCGACCACGCGCCGGTGACGGTCGACTACGACTTCGCGCTTTGAGATCCGCGGACACCTGATCTCGGCGCGTGAATCGATCACTGGCGCTGCGTTCGTTACGCTGTAACGACCGTCATCGGCGCCACTGCGCGCGCAGACTGCAGCCAGAGCGCGAGGCCATGCACTTCGCGCCATCAGCCCGACGGGAGCACCCATCATGTCCACGCGCTCGACCCTGCCGACGCTTGCCGCCATCGTGCTGCTCGCATGGGGGCCGTGCGTGGGTGCTGAAGCCTTCGATCCGCATGCGACAGCGATCGGTCCGACGGTGCATCAAAGCAGACCGCTGTCTTCTCTGCTTGCGCTGCGCGGCGAGGCCGCGTCGCTGCGCAGCAGCGGACACGACGCCATCGCGCCGTGGCAGCCGCTGTCCGGCGGCTGGCGCGCCGGCCTGGCAGCGTGGTGGCCCGACAGCGCGGCCAGCGGCGCCACGCAGGCTCGCCGCAGGCTCAGCTTCGATCCGCGGCCCGATGACGAGCGCGCTGGCAGCAGCGCGTCGATCACGCTGGGCCGGCTCAATTTGAACGAGTCACGCAACGCCGCGGCGCCCGGTGGCGCCTGGCAAGCCGACGTCGACCGCGAACTCGCTCAGTTGCGCGAGAGCATCGGCCGCATGCGCCAGGTGCCGCAGGTGTCGCTCGGCATGCGCGTGAAGTTCTAGCGCGCCGCGCGACCGGTCGCGTCAGGGCTGCGCGCGCTGCAGCCGGCGCTTGAGTTGTGGCAGCAGGCCACCGGCCTGCACGATCTCGAGCAGGAAGGCCGGAATCGGCTCGCACTGCAGCAGCGGCCCGCGGTCCAGCAGGTCGCGACCGCCGGCGTCGGCGACGCAGCGCACCAGGCCACGCTGCAGATCGAACCACACCCGTTCGCCGTCGGCGATTGCCTGCGCATCGCGACAGGTGAGCAGTGGCAGCCCGACGTTGAACGCATTGCGGTAGAACAGGCCGCCGAACGATGGCGCGATCACCGCGACGATGCCCAGGTGCACCAGCGCCGCGGCAGCTTGCTCGCGCGACGTGCCGATGCCGAAGTTGGCGCCGGCGACGATCACGTCCCCGGGTCGCGCCTCGAGCGCGAATTGCGGGCGCAGGGCTTCCAGGCAGTGCCGGGCGATCACCTCGGCGCTGTACTTCATCCAGCGGCCGGGTGCCAGTGCATCGGTGTCGACATCGGCCGGCAGGCGCCACACGCGGTGGCCGCCGGCAGCGCCCGTGCCCACGGCGCGGCGGCCCCGCTGCAGCAGGCCGGAGCCGCCCGCTGGCCCGTCGGTCACTGGTTCGTCCATCAGCGCGCGCCCTCCACGTCGGCATCCCACAGCACCTCGCGCGGATCGGTGATGCGGCCGCGCAGCGCCGAGGCCGCCACGGTGTAGGGCGAGGCGAGAAAGACGCGTGCGCTGTCGCTGCCGAGCCGCCCTCGGGAGTTGCGCGCGATCGAGCTGATGACCGTGCTGTCGGCCGGCAAGCCGTTGCCGTGGCCGGCGCACAGGCCGCACGCAGCCGGCAGGATCTCGGCGCCCGCCTCCTGCAGGCGGCGCAGGATGCCCTCGGACTCGGCGACCTGGCGCTCCTGCACGCTGGCCGGCGCCACCAACAGGCGCACCCGCGGGTCGACGCGGTAGCCGGCCAGCACACGCGCCGCGGCCCGCAGGTCGTCGAGCTTGCCGCCGGTGCAAGCACCGATGTGCGCGACCTGGATCGCCGTCGGCTCGATGTCGGCCACGTCGCGCGCCTGCGCCGGGCTGTGCGGCAGCGCGATCTGCGGGGCCAGCGTCGAGGCGTCGAAGTTGTGGCGCACGCCCGGGGCGTCTTCGTCGCTGCGCCAGCCGTCGAGCTCGATGTCGCGGGCACCGGCCTGCCACAGCCAGGTGCGGGTTTCATCGTCGGGCGCGATCAGCCCGACTTGCGCACCCAGCTCGGCGCTCATGTTGGTGAGCGTCATGCGCTCGTTCATCGAGAGCGCCGACACCGCCTCGCCGCAATACTCGACCGCCTGGTAATGCACGCCGTTGACGCCGAAGCGGCCGATCATCGACAGCATCATGTCCTTGGCGGTGACACCGAGCGCCAGCCGGCCGCTCCAGCGCATGAACATCGTCTGCGGCACCTGCACCCAGATTTCGCCGCTCACCAGCACGCCGAGCATCTCGGTGCTGCCGATGCCGAGCATGTAGGCGCCGAAGGCGCCGGCGGTCGACGCGTGCGAGTCGCCGCACACGCCCAGCATGCCCGGCCGGATGTGGCCGCCTTGCGGCACCACCAGGTGCGAGATGCCGATGCTGTCGTAAACGTGCGGTAGCCCGAGCTCGTGCGCCCAGTCGCGCGCGATGCGCACGATGCGGCGCGCATCTTCGTCGGCTGCGGGCACGTAGTGGTCGATCACCAGCACCACACGATCGCGATCCCAGATCGGCGCGCCGAGCTCGGCCAGCATCGGCTTCAGGCGCCGCGGGCCGCCGGAGTCGTGGAACACTGCCAGGTCGACCCGGCAGGTGACGAACTCGCCCGGCACGGCGTGGCGGCGATCGCTGGCGCGCGCGATCAGCTTCTGGGCCAGCGTCTGAGGCCGCGTGGAAGCGTTCATCGTCATCCGTGCCTGCCGCTTCGTTTCACTGCATCGCCGCGGCGGGCGTCTTGCTGACCCATACCTTGGCCTCGACGCCGCCCACGCGCGCCAGTTCGACGCAGACCTGGTAGCGGTCCGGGCGATACAGGCCCAGCAGCCACTGCACCGGCTGGCCGTGCTGATCGAACACCACGCGCTGCATTGCCAGCAGTGCCGTGCCCACCGCCACGTCGAGGTGGCGCGCCACCTCGGTGTCGGCCAGCCGCGCCGTCACGCTCTGGGTGGCGCGCCCGATCCGCACGCCGGCTTCCTCCATCAACAGCAGGATCGGCTTGCGCGCGAGCTGCCGGCGGCCGAACGGCGCCAGGGCCTGCGGGACATATGTCGTGATGTGCGATTGCGGGCCCTCGCGCACCAGGCGCACGCGCTGCGCCTTCTGCACCGGCGAGCCCGCCGCCAGGTGCAGCGACGGCGCCACCGCGGGCGGGCATGGCAGCACCCGCACCGACAGCACTTTCACACTGGCGCCGGCGGCGCCACTGGACAGGCTCTCGAACCAGGAGCCGACGCGCTCGCCGGCCGCCTCGCTGTCGGCCGCCGCAGGCCGCGGCGCCAGCGGCAGCGGCACGGTGCCGCGCCCCGGCGTGCGCCGGATCAGGCGTTCGGCCGCCAAGCGCTCCAGCGCCCTGCGCACGGTGACACGCGCAACGCCGAATTCGTGCATCAAGGCGATCTCGCCGGGCACGCCGGCGGCGAACCGGCCCTCGTGCAATTGCTCACGCAGCACCAGATAGATCTGGTGGTACTTGGGCACCGGCAAGGCGGATGTCACGGAGCGGGACCGTACAAACCTCTGTTTGTTCTGTCAACAGGACAATTAAAGCGTTGTCGCGCGAGGCCGATTTAGTGTCTGTTGCCCGCACTGATTTGCCGATCGAGACGACATCACCAGCCCTAGGCTCTCCTCCACCATGAATCGCACGCACACCCGTACCGCCCCTGCCCACCTGCCGCGCCATGCGCGCCAGTTCGCCGCCGATGCGATCGAATGGGAAGAGCTGCCCTCGCTGGCGCGCACGCTGCGTCGCGACGACCTCGCCGCCTCGAGCGGCCATGTCTGGCTCAGCACCGAGCCGATGCCGCTGCTGCCACCGGCGATGGGCGTGCCGGCACCTTTTGCCGAGCCGATCGACGGCATGCATGTGCGCGAGATCGAAGGCGAGAGCCTGTTCGGCCACTTCTTCAGCGACGCCGGCGCGGGTCACTGATCCTGCTGTCTGCCGGCGCGCGGTGATCAGCCGAACGGCCGCACGCCGATCAGCCAGCCGTGCAGCCAGTAGGCGAACACGAACCACAGCACCGCACCCGCCACGGCGGCAATCAGAGTCGGAACCGCCTGGCCCACAACGGGCTGCCGCGCCGCCGCACGATCGCGCGCCCGCAACGACCGATAACACAGCACGGCCCACAGCAGGAACGTGCCGAACAACAACAGATCGGCGAGCGTGGGGTTGCTGATCAGGTGCGCGAACGCCCACACCTTGACGCCCAGCACCATGGGGTGGCCGAGGCGGGCCTTGAGGTGGTTGCGCGGCACGTAGGCCGCCACGATCAGCACGATCGACACCAGCATCAGCGCGCCGGCCAGCGGCCGCGTCCAGCCCGGCGGTGACCACAACACCAGCGGCTGGCGCAGCGTGAGGCTGTAGCCCCAGACGATCAGCACCAGCCCGATCGCCGAACCGAGCGAGTACAGGCCGCGCCAGGCGAGCGGGCCACGTTGCGCGATGAAACGGCTGCGCACGCCATCGGCCACCACACGCGTGGAGTGCAAACCCAGAAACAGCACGAGCCCGATCACGAGTGCGGTCATGTCACACCTTGCCGGCGGGGCTGCGCACGAACGCCGACCACACGCGCGCCAGCGCCGCCGAGCCGTCGCTGCCTTGCACGGCGGCGAAGGCCTTCACCGCGTCGTCCTTGCGGCCGGCCTGCCACAGCACCTGCCCGAGGTGAAGGCGCCCCTCGTCGCCACGCTTGAGGTTGCCCTTGGCCAAACCCTGCTCCATCAGCGGGATGCCCTTGGTGGTCTGGCCGGAGCTGGCGTAGGCATGGCCGACGTTGACCAGCGCGTCGCCCTCGCGCGCTGATTTGGCGGAGGCCTCGGCGCGGCCGAGGTCGGCGCTGTCCTTTTCGGCGGCCTTGCTGGCGCGTTCGCGCAGCGCCGTGTGCGCGGCAGCGTCCTTGCCATTGCCCAGCAGCGACAGCGACAGCCCGCGGTCGACCACTGTCAGCGCCTCGGCGGGGTAGCCGGCCTGCAATGCGAGTTGCGCCAGCTCCACGTACTCGTCGGCACTGCGCATCAGATTGGCGGCAAAGCGCAGCCGGTAGACGTCGATCCACAGGCGCTCCGAAAAACCCGGCTGCTTGGTCACGCGGGTCAGCAACTCGCTCCAGTACTCGGGCTTCGGGTAGGCCTGGGCCAGACGCTCGAGCGCGCGCACGTAGCCGGGGTCGTCCTTGAGCTGCAGATAGCTGCTCATCAACAGGCGCAGCGTGGCCTCGGAGGTGGCGCGGCCACCCGCCTCGTCGGCCGCGATGCGTGCTTCCAGCTCGTCGGCGGCGGGCTTGAATTCGTTGGCCAGGTACAGCGCCTGCGGCAAGAGGTCGCGCACGGCGGCGTCGCTGCCGCCTTCCTGCGCGTAGCGGCGCAACCACGAGACGGCGCGCAGGTAGTCTTTCTCCTGGTAGGTCAGCTTGGACAGCAGCTCCAGCATCTGAAGCTGATCGGCGCCGCTGAACTGGTTGCTGTTGACCACCACTTCCAGCGAGCGGATGGCCTGCGGCCAATCGCGCGCGCTCAACGACACGCCGGCGCGGCCGCGTTCGATCACCGCCTGCTCGAACATCGACAGGTTGGGCACCGCGGCCGCCTCGCGCAGCTTGGTTTCGGCCTGTTCCTTCTGTCCGCCGCGCGCCGCCTCCTGCGCGGCGTTGACGGGATTGGCCACCTCGGTGCGCAACACCTTGGCCGCGGCATCCGGCGCGGGCGCTGCCGGCGTCTGCGCGCCGGCGAGGCCGCCGAGCGCGAGCCCCAGCAGGGCCAGCGCCTGACGGACGACAGGGAAAACGGTGGTGATGGTCATGCTCGAATTCCAGCAACGAAGCCAACAATGCGGGGCGTGATTGTCACTCGCCGTTCGCGACCCTCTACCATCCCGGCATGGAAACCCGTCCGATCGAGATTGAGACCGGCGCCAACCCGCAAGCCAGCGTGATCGTGCTGCATGGGCTGGGCGCCAGCGGCGACGACTTCGTGCCGGTGTGCGAGCAGCTCGAGCTGGACGCAGTCGGCCCGGTGCGCCACGTGCTGCCGCACGCGCCGGTGCGCCCGGTGACGATCAACAACGGCTACGTGATGCCGGCCTGGTACGACATCCTCGCGCTCGGCGGCGCCGCCGCCGCCGAAGACGAGGCCGGGCTGCGCGCCTCCCAGGCGCTGGTCGAAGGCCTGATCGCGCGCGAGGTGGCGCGCGGCGTCAGCCCGTCGCGCATCGTGCTGGCCGGCTTCTCGCAGGGCTGCGCGATGGCGTTGCTCACCGGCCTGCGCCACGGCGAGCGGCTCGCCGGCATCGTCGGCCTGTCGGGCTACCTGCCGCTGGCCGGCACCACGGCCGCGGAACGCAGCGCCGCCAACCAGGGCACGCCGATCTTCCTGGCGCACGGCCGCTTCGATCCGATGATCGCGCTGCCGCGGGCGGTGGCCACGCGCGACACGCTGCGCGCGCTCGGCTACGCCGTGCAGTGGCACGAGTACCCGATGGAACACTCGGTGTGCCTGCCCGAGATCGCCGACCTGCAGCAGTTCCTGCTGCAGGTGTTGAAGCGCTGACCGCCGCTCAGCGGCGCCACAACGGTATTCGATCTCGCGCGTGCGCTCCGCCGACCGCACGCGGCGGCCGTCGGCATGGGTGACGTGCACGACCTGGCGCACCCAGCTTCCGCGCTCGTCGACCTCGACCTCGGCCTCGATGTCGGGGCTGTCCGGACAGCGCGCATCGACCTCGCCCTGGCGGCTGCGCATCGACAGCGGCAGGCCGCTGGCGTGATAGCGCCACTCGGTGACGCAACGCAGGCGTTCGCCCGCCAGCCGCCGCTGCAGCACCGGCCGGCCGGCTTCGTCGAACTCGGTCTGCACCTCCGACGACGTGCCGTCGCGCACTTCGCGCCGGCTCAGCGGCTGCTCGGGCTCGCCGGCAACCGTCAACTCCTCGGCCTGCCGCACGCGAAAGCTGACCTCGCGCCGGTACTTGCGCAGGCCCCCTCCGCTCATGATGGCCGCGCTGTCGTCGTAGACGGCAGCCAGCGCGCTCGGGTAGCGGATCTGCGTGACACGCAACGCCTGCGGCTCGCGCGAGCTGATCTTCAGCGGCCGGCCGAGCGGGTCGAAGGTGACTGAGCGTGCCGCACCGCCTTTGGTGTCGGTGTCGATCGATTTCAGCGTGCCGTTGGGGTGGTAGCTGCGGCGTTCGCGCACGCGGCCGCTGGCCTTGCCCACATCGACCACCCGCTCGCGCTCGCGCCCGGCGGCGTCGTACTGGAACGTCGTGCGTTCCTGCACCTCGCCGCGACGCTCGAGCTGCAGCACCAGGCGGCCGTGGGCGTCGGTTTGGCGCTGCAGCGCCGGCTGCGCGGCACCGTCTTCGTCGATGCGCTGCAGCAGGCCCTGCGGGCCCCAGTGGTAGCGCAGCGCACGGCGCTCGGCGCGCTCGCCGCGGCGGCTGCGCTCGCTGTCCAGCGCGCTCAGCCGACCATCGTCGGCAAACGTGAAGCGGCGCGCCTGCGCCGAGGCGACCGCGGGCTCGCCGCCGGCGCCGGCCTCGAACACCTGCTCGCTCCAGCGCACGCTGCGCACCTCGGCCGCGGCCAGGCCCGACAAGGCGCCGCGCCACTGCGCGTCGGTCCAGGGGTCGAGCGGCGGATCCTTCGCCGCCGCGGCGGCGGCGCCGCACAGCGCGAGCACGCACAACCAGCGGCCGCGCCGCGCTGCGGCCGTGGGAAAGGTGACTCCGTCGTGCATGCAGCCAACCTAGCATGCAGCGCACGCGCCAAGCGTGCACAAGTGTGAGCGCGCGCCTGCGCAGGCGGCAACCGTGCGAACTCGTTCTCGCGCAGCGGACGTGGCGCCGGCTGCGGCCATCGCCCCCGCCACTGCGCACGCGGGCGGCCCGGGGCGCGACGCGTCGACACACCCCGCCGCCTGTGGGAGCATCGGCGCGTGCGGCACACCCTGGGCTCCGCGGCGACGGCACTGGCCGGCAAAAGCGCCTGGCCAGCCATCGGTGCGCTCGCCTTCGTTCTGTGTCTGGCCTCATGTGCACCGCGCGCGGCGGCGGCCGATGACCACGCGCAGGCCCGCATCGGCGGCGACGTCTTTGCCGCTGGCGGCGCGCTCACCGTGCGCGATGCCGTGGCCGGCGATCTATTCGTCGCTGGAGGCAGCGTCGACGTCGACACCGCGGTGGCCGGCGACGTGCTGGCCGCTGCCGGCAAGCTGCAACTCAGCGGCGACGTCGCCGAATCGGTCCACGCCGCGGCCGGACAAGTGGCCATCAACGGCCGCGTCGGCGGCCACCTGCGCGCGGCCGGCGGGCAGGTGGTGCTCGGACCGCCGGCCGAAGTGCTCGGCAACGTGTCGCTGGCCGCCGGACAGATGCGGCTGCTCGGCGCCGTGCGCGGTGATGTCTTCGCCGCGGGTGGCCGCCTGTGGATCGACGCTGCCGTCGGCGGCGACGTGGTCGCCAGCACCGGGCTGGTCGAACTCGGACCCAACGCCCGCATCGCCGGCAAGCTGCGCCATCGTGGCGGTGCGGTGCAGCGCGATCCGGCCGCTGTGGTGACCGGCGGCATCGAATCCTGGTTTGCCGACTGGGGGCACGAGGACACAGCGCCTGCTGCACCCCGTCCCGCGCCGCAGTCGCGGATGCTGCCCGGCTGGCCGTGGACGCTCGCGCTGGCATTGCTGGCCGCCGTGTCGCTGGCCCTGCTGCCGGGTTTCCACGCCCGCGTCGCCAGCACGCTGCGGCAACGGCCGGGGTTGAGCTTCCTGCTCGGCGCGGCGTGGCTGATCGGCGCGCCGCTGGTGCTGCTGCTGTTGCTGATCACGGTGATCGGCATCCCGCTCACTGTGCTGGGCGCCGTGCTGTACATCGTTGTGCTGCCGCTGGCCTATGTGAGCACTGCCATCGCCCTCGGGGATTGGGCGTTGCAGGCGGGGCGCAGCGTTGCCCTCGCCCGATGGGGATGGCGGGTGCTGGCCAGCGCCGTGGTGCTGGTGCTGCTGTCGCAGACCACTCGCCTGCCATGGCTGGGTACCGTGGTGGTGGCCCTGGCGTTGCTCGCCGGGCTCGGCGCCCTGGTCTTGCAGTTGCACCGGCAGCCGGCGCAGGCACGCTGATTGGCCGCTCTTTTCAAGCCCGCGGCGTCGGCGTATGTTGCGGTTCCCGTCCACGCCCACCCCCTGCAAGGAGATTTCGCATGAGCTCTCTGCCCGGTAAATTCGTCTGGTTCGAACACCTGTCGGCAGACATTCCCAAGGCGCGCAGGTTCTACGACGCGCTGTTCGGCTGGCACACGGAGTCGATGCCGATGGGCGGCCAGCGTTATTCGATGATCCTCAACGGCGACGGCACCACCAGCCAGGGTATCGGCGGCTATCGCAGCGTCGAGGCCTCGGCACGGCCGGCGTGGCTCAGCTACATCTCGGTGAACGACGTCGACGCCAGCTATGCCGCCGCGCTGGCCGCCGGCGCCACCGGCGTCGCGGCGCCGGCCGATCAGGGCGCGGTCGGCCGCGGTGCGACGATCACCGATCCCACCGGCGCGGCGGTGTGCCTGTGGAAGAACGCCGACGGCGACCGCCCCGACCCGGCCGCGCCGCCGGTGGGCGACTGGTGCTGGAACGAGTTGTGGACCACCGACGACGCGCGCGCGCTGGCGTTCTATCAACAGGTGTTCGGCTACGGTCACGACCAGATGGACTTGGGGTCCGACGGCACCTACTACATGCTCAAGACCGGCGAGGTCTCGCGTGGCGGCCTGATGCACTCGGTGCGCGCCGACGCGCCATCGATGTGGCTGCCCTACGTGGCGGTGGCCGACTGCGACGCCACCGCCAGCCGCGCCAAGGCCTTGGGCGGCAAGGTGCTGATGGAGCCGAGCGATATTCCCAACATCGGCCGCTACGCGATCGCCGAAGACCCGCTGGGCGCCGCCATCGCCTTCATCAAGCTGGCGAGCTGACGACATGACGGAAGACGTGCTGCTCGAGCGCACCGAGGGCGCGCTGCGCGTGCTGGCGCTGAACCGGCCCGAGCGGCGCAACGCGCTCAACGCGTCGTTGTGCGAGCGGCTGCTGCTGGCGCTGCGCGCTGCCGGCGACAGTGGCGACGTCGGCGCCGTGCTGCTGCGCGGCGAGGGGCCCGCCTTCTGCGTCGGCGGCGACGTCAAGGACATGGCCGAAGGCAAGGGCCGCGAGCTGACCCACGAACAACGCGTGCGCTCGCTGCGCCGCCGCATGGAGGCCTCGCGCCTGCTGCATGTGTTGCCCAAGCCGACGATCGCCGCGGTGCACGGCGCCGTCGCCGGGGCCGGCCTGGCGCTGGCGCTGGCCTGCGACTTCCGGATCGTCGCGCGCTCGACCAAGATCACCTCGGCATTCGCCAAGGTGGGCTTGTCGGGCGACTTCGGGGGCAGCTGGTTTCTCACCCGCATCGTCGGCGCGGCGCGGGCGCGCGACCTGTATCTGCGGCCACGCGTCATCAGCGCCGACGAGGCGCTGGCGATCGGGCTGGTCACCGAGGCGGTGGATGACGCCGCACTCGAGGCGCGTGCGCTGGCCTTCGCGATGGAGCTCGCCCACGGGCCGCGGGTGACGCTCGGCTACATGAAGCAGAACCTCAACCATGCGATCACCGGCACGCTGGAGAGCGCCCTCGACCTCGAGGCGCTGCACCACACGTTGAGCGCCAGCACCGAAGACCACCACGAAGCGGCAGCCGCGTTCGTCGAAAAGCGCGAGCCGCGTTTTGTCGGGCGCTGAACGCCTGTTGGCGCTGCACGGCACACCATGACGCTGCGCCTGCGCCAGATCTGCCTGGTGGCGCCCGCACTCGAGCCGGTGGTCGACGCGGTCGGCGCGATCTTCGGCCTGCCGGTGTGCCATCGCGATCCCGCGGTGGCCCGCTACGGCCTGGTCAACGCGCTGTTCGTCTGCGGCCACCAGTTTCTCGAGGTGGTGGCGCCCACGCGCGAGGGCACCGCCGCCGGCCGCTTCCTGCAGCACTCGGGCGGGCGCGGCGGCTACATGGCGATCTTCGACACCGACGACCCCGAGCGCCGGCGGGCCCGTGCGCAGGCGCTGGGCATCCGCATCGCGCACACGATGGACTATCCGGGATTCGTCGGCACACAGCTGCATCCGTCGGACTGCCGCGCGACGATGCTGGAGTTCGACCGCTCCACCGGCAACGAAGACCTCGATGGCGCCTATTGGCCGGCCGGTCCCCATTGGCGCGCCGGCCAGCGCCTCGACGCGGTCAGCAGCCTGCCGTGGATCGACGTGCGCAGTCCCGATCCCGCCGGCTTGGCCGCACACTGGGCGCGCATCATCGACGTGCCGCCGACGCACGACGCGGCGGGCGCGCCGGCGCTGCGTTTCGACCTCGGCGCCGTGCGCTTCGTGGCGGCGCCGGCGGGCAGCGGCGAGCGGCTCGACGCGCTGCACTTCGAGGTGGCCGATGCGGCGCGCACCTGTGCCGCCGCGCGCGCCAACGGCTGCGCGATCGAGCAAGACGGCGGTGGCACCGGCTTCGTGCTCGCCGGCGTGCGCTGCGTCCCGCACACGCGGGCGGCCGCTGTGGCACCTTGAAGGCGCCGCTAACGCGGCCACACCGGATTCAACGTGAAGTCTGCGGGCGCTGCGGCGCGTCGTGCCCGGGCGGCGGCGTGCTGAACACTACCCGCCTGGCCTTCAGCCCCGCGATCTGCACGTCGTCGTAGCCTGCCTCGCGCAGCACCTCGTCGGTGTGCTGCCCCAGCAGCGGGGCGGGCAGCCGCAGCGACGCCGGCGTGCGCGCGAACCTCGCCGGCGGCCGCACCGCGACGATCGGGCCTTCGCTCGGGTGCTCGCCGCGCTGAAACAGGCCCACCGCCTTCAGATGCGGATGCTCGGGCAGCTCGTCGATCGTGTGAATGCGCGTGGCGGCGATGTCGAGCGCTTCGCACAGCGCCAGGCACTGCGCACTGCTCATCTCGCGCGTGACGCTCGCCATGTCGTCGTAGATCTCGCGAATGCGCGCGTTGCGCTCGTGGCGGTCGTCGAAGTTGTACTTGGCAGCGAGGTCGGCGCGCCCGGCGCGGCGAAAGAACTCGCGCCAATGCTCGCCGCTGTACGGCAGCATCGCGACGTAGCCGTCGCGCGTGGGCGCTGGCCGGCGGCCGCCTGCCAGCAACCGCTGGTAGCCGGCCGCGCCCTGCGGCGGATCGAAACTCAGCCCGCCCAGGTGCTCGGCCAGCGTGAAGGCGACCATCGTCTCGAACATCGGCACCTCGACGAACTGGCCGCGGCCGCTGCTCGCGCGCTCGAGCAGCGCGGCCAGCACCGCGTTGGTCAACGCCAGGCCGACGGTCTTGTCGGCGATCAGCGACGGGATGTACTCGGGCTTGCCGCTGTCGTGGCCCAACAGGCCGGCCAATCCGCAGGCGGCCTGGATCACGTCGTCGAACGCGGGCTTGCCTTCGTCGGGGCCACCCTGGCCGAAGCCCGGCGCCGCGCAATACACCAGACGCGGGTTCAACGCCGCCGCTGCCTCGTAGCCCAGGCCCAGCCGCTCGACGGCGGCCAGCCGCATGTTGTGCACCAGCACGTCCACCGTCGGCAGCAGCCGCAGGATTGCCGCCACGCCGTCGGCCTGCTTCAAGTCGATGCACAGCGACCGCTTGTTGCGATTGATCGCCAGGAAGATCGAGCTCAAGCCGCGCGGCCTGCGTGCCACGCCGTTGGCGCGCATGCGATCGCCCTCCGGCGCCTCGACCTTGATCACGTCGGCACCGTAGTCGCCGAGGATCTGCGTGGCGATCGGCCCCAGCACGACAGCGGTGAGGTCGAGCACACGCACGCCGGCCAGCGGACCGTGGTTCGATACGGGTTGCGCGCACATCGTCGTGTCGGATCCAGTGTCGGCGCTGCCGCTCGCGCGCCGCGCCACGCGCTGCCACGCTAGCACAGACATTTATTGCCGGACAAACAAATCCCATCGAGAATGGCCGCGGCTTTTTCTGCCGACCAGGAGCTCACCGCGATGCAGGGCCTGCGCATCAGCCCCGGCCGGTTGCCACCCGAATGCGAAGCGCTGCGCGCCGAGGTGCGTGCGTTCCTGGCCGACGCGATGGCCGACGTGCCGGTGGCCAGGCGCGTGCGCAACTGGGCCGGCTCGAACCCGGAGTTCAGCCGCAAGATGGCCGCGCGCGGCTGGATCGGCATGACCTGGCCCAAGCGTTATGGCGGCGCCGAGCGCTCGTCGCTCGAGCGTTACGTGGTGCTCGAGGAGATGCTGGCTGCCGGCGCGCCGGTGGGCGCGCACTGGGTCGCCGACCGCCAGAGCGGGCCGCTGCTGATGCGCTTTTCGCCCGACGTGCTGGCGCCGCGCTACGTGCCGCGCATCGTGCGCGGCGAAGCGTTCTTCTGCATCGGCATGAGCGAGCCCGACTCGGGCTCCGACCTGGCGTCGATCCGCACGAAAGCGGTTCGCACGTCCGACGGCTGGCTGATCAACGGCCGCAAGGTGTGGACCTCGCGCGCCCACCAGGCCCACTGCATGATCGTGCTGGTGCGCACCGGCGAACGAATCGAAGACCGCCATGCCGGCCTGTCGCAGCTGCTGCTCGAGATGACGACACCGGGCATCACGGTGCGGCCGATCATCAACCAGCTCGGCGAGCACGACTTCAACGAGGTCACGTTCGACGACGTGCTGGTGCCGCACGACCACCTGATCGGCACCGAGGGCGAAGGCTGGAAGCAGGTGGGCGCCGAACTCGCTTTCGAGCGCAGCGGGCCCGAGCGTTATCTCAGCAGCACGCAGCTCCTGCTCGAGATGCTCGATGCCGCCGACGCCGCCAACCCGCGCCACACCGTGGCACTCGGCCGCGTGGTGGCGCACTACGCGACGATGCGCCAGATGTCGCTCGGCGTCGCCGGCATGCTGGCGCGCGGTGAGAACCCGGCGCTGCCGGCCGCGCTGGTGAAGGACCAGGGGGCATTGGTCGAGCAGGCAATGCCCGACCTCGCGCACGAGCTCTTCGGCGGCACCGTCACGCCCGGCTCGCCGCTGGAGCACGCGCTGCGCTACACCACGCTGGCAGCGCCGTCGTTCTCGCTGCGCGGCGGCACACGCGAGATCCTGCGCGGCATCATCGCCAAGGGGCTCGACCTGCGATGAGGCCGGCCGCCAGATGGACGATTCGCTGATCGAGCGCAGCGCGCGGCGCCTGTTCACCGAGGCGGTGGACCAGGGCGTGCGCGACCGCGCCGAAGCGGGTGCCCTCGACGGGCGCCTGTGGCGCCTCGCAGTCGACAGCGGCTTCACGCTGGCGCTGGCCAGCGAAGCCGCCGGCGGTGTCGGCGAGAGCTGGAGCGCGGTGGTGCCGATCCTGCACGGCATCGGCTACTGGCAGGTGCCGCTGCCGCTGGCCGAGACGATGGTCGGTGCGTCGTTGTTGTCGATGGCGGGCCTGGCCGTGCCCGAAGGGCCGATCGCACTGATCGAACAAGGCCGGGGCAACGACCTGCGCATCGGCACGGGCGCGGCACCGTCGCTCGCCGGCACCGCGCATCAGGTGGCGTGGGCACGCCACGCACGCACGGCCGTGGTGTCGTCGTCCGACGGCCGCTTGCTGCTGATCGACTTGCACGACACACGACACGTCGAATGCAGCGAGCAGGTGGACCACGCTCGCTTGCCCAGCGACACGCTGCGCTTCGACACCGCGCCCTGCATCGCGCATGCCGTGCACACGCTGCCGTCGGCACAACCGGCGTGGGCGCTGGGTGCGTTGGCGCGCAGCGTGATGATGGTCGGCGCGCTGGAGTCGGCGCTCGAGCAGTCGGTGCGCTACGCCAGCGAGCGGGTGCAGTTCGGCAAGCCGATCGGCAGGAACCAGGCGCTGCAGCAGCAACTCGCTCTGATGGCAGGCGACTGCGCAGCGGCGCGCATGGCCGCGCTGGCGGCCGCCGCCGATGCACCCAGCCACCTGCAACCGGACGCGCCCGCTGCGGCCTTCAGCATCGCGGTGGCCAAGGTGCGCTGCGGCGAGGCCGCCACGCGCGCCACCGGCATCGCGCACCAGGTGCACGGCGCGATCGGCTTCACGCGTGAGCATGCGCTGCATTTCGCGACACGCCGGCTGTGGGCCTGGCGTGAGCAGTTCGGCAGCGACGCCTTCTGGGCCGCGCGCCTGGGCCAGCTCGCCATCACCGGCGGCGCCAAGGGCTTCTGGCCTGCGCTGACGCGACGCAGCTTCGACGGCGTGCTGTGATGCCGTTTGCGTGCAACCCGAGCGAACTCTCATGAGTAACGAAGACACCTCCGTCGGCGTCGACCTGGACGGCGCCGTGGCCGTGGTCGAGATGCGCCGGCCGCCGCACAACTACTTCGACGTCGCGCTGATTGCGGCGTTGGCCGACACGGTCGAAGCGCTCGAGGCCGACCCGCGCTGCCGCACGATCGTGTTGTGCGCGCAGGGCACGTCGTTCTGCGCCGGCGCCGACTTCGCGAACCGTAGCGCGACGCCGCCGCAGCGCAGCCCACGCGCGATCAACCCGTTGTACGGCGAGGCGTTGCGGCTGTTCTCGTGCGGCAAGCCGGTGGTCGCTGCGGTGCACGGCCCGGCGGTCGGCGGTGGGCTCGGCCTCGCGCTGGTGGCCGACTTTCGAGTCACCTGCGCCGAGGCGCGCTTTTCGGCCAACTTCAACCGCCTGGGCTTTCACCCCGGATTCGGCTTGTCGGTGACGCTGCCGCGGCTGGTCGGCGGACAACAGGCCGCGCTGCTGTTCTACACCGGGCGCCGCATCGACGGCCACCAGGCGCAACGTA
The DNA here is from genome assembly GCA_036520715.1 of Burkholderiaceae bacterium. Classification (GTDB taxonomy): domain Bacteria; phylum Pseudomonadota; class Gammaproteobacteria; order Burkholderiales; family Burkholderiaceae_C; genus JAEUPI01. The sequence continues at coordinate 23,452 of DATDJF010000131.1, forward strand.
TCGGCCTGGCCGACGAGGTGGTGCCGCGCGACCAGGTGCGCAGCCGCGCGCTCGAGCTCGCCCGCGAGATCGCGGTCTCGGCGCCGATCGCGGTGCAGTCCACGCGCGCCACCTTGCGCGCCGGACTGGTCGAACAGATCCGCGGCGCCGTCGCCCATGAGAGCCTGCAGCAGAACGCGCACTTCAAGACCGCCGACTTTCACGAGGGCGTGGCGGCGATGGCGGCGCGGCGCGAGCCTCGGTTCAAGGGCGAGTGACGCGCATACGCCTCGCGCGCGCGATCGACAACGAGCACAGGAGCCCACGATGAACCCGCCCGAATTGCTCGTCGACGTCGCCGATCACGTGGCGACCGTGACGCTGAACCGGCCCGAGCGGCTCAACGCGATCACGCCGACCTTGAGCGACTCGCTGCGCCGGACGATGGCCGAGCTCGGCGTTGACAGCGCCGTGCGCGTGATCATCGTCACCGGCGCCGACCGCGGCTTTTGCGCCGGCGCCGACATGGCGCTGCTGCAAAACCTCACGCAGGGCGCAACGTTGCCCAAGACGATGGTCCACGACACCGTCGATGCGGGCGCCGGCCGCGAACTGCAGCAGCGCTACAACTTCTTTGCTGCGGTGCCCAAGCCGGTGATCGCCTGCATCAACGGCGCGGCCGCCGGCATCGGCTTCGTGCTCGCGCTGTTCGCCGACATCCGGTTTGCCAGCAGCGACGCCACGCTGACCACCGGCTTCGCCAGGCGCGGCCTGATCGCTGAACACGGCTGCGCGTTCGGCCTGGCGCGGCTGGTCGGCCCCGGCCATGCGGCCGACCTGCTGCTCAGCTCGCGCAAGGTCAGCGGCATCGAGGCCGAGCGCATCGGGCTGGTCAACCGTGCGCTGCCGCCCGACGAACTGATGCCGTTCACGCGCAGCTACGCAGCCGACCTCGCGTCATCGTGTTCGCCGCGCTCGCTGCGCGTCATCAAGCAGCAGCTCTCAGCGCTGCCGCTGCAGACGATGGCGCAGGCGTTCGCCGAAGGCGACCGCCTGATGCTCGAGAGCCTGGCCAGCGACGATTTCAAGGAGGGTGTGGCGCACTTCGTCGAGAAGCGGCCGCCGCGCTTCAGCGGGCGCTGACACCGCGCCCTCCGGCTCGACGTCTGGCCGACGCAGCTGTCGTGATTCAGCTAATCTCGCGCGCTCGAACGGCTTCCACCGGAGACAAACCATGACCGTCACCCGACGCGACGCCCTTACCGCATCGGCCGCCACGCTGCTCGCCGGCGTCGGCGCGCGCGCTTTCGCACAGGCGGCGCCGTTCGAGACCGTGCGCCTGATCACCGGGTTTCCGCCCGGAGGCACCTCCGACACCATCTGCCGCCGCGTGGCCAGCAAGCTGGCTCCCGGCTACGGCAAGAGCGTGGTGGTCGAAAACCGCGCCGGCGCCGGCGGGCAGATCGCGATCCAGAGCTTCAAGACGATGGCGCCCGACGGCACGTCGCTGCTGCAGACGCCGATGTCCATGCTCGGCATCTACCCGCACATCTACAAGAAGCTGCAGTACGACCCGCTGAACGACGTGGTGCCGGCATCGCTGGGGGCCGTCTTCGACTTCGGTTTCGCGGTGGGCCCTGCGGTGCCGGCCTCGGTGCGCAACATTCCGGAGTTCCTGGCGTGGTGCAAGGCCAATCCCGCGCAGGCCAACTTCGGCTCGCCTGCCGCCGGCTCGGTGCCGCACTTCATCGGCGTGCTGATCGGCCGCTCGGCCGGGGTCGACCTCAAGCATGTGCCGTATCGCGGCACGCAACCGGCGATCCTGGAGATGATCGGCGGCCAGATCCAGTCGGTGTCGGGCCCGGTGGGCGAATTCACCCAGCACGTGGCGGCCGGCAAGATCCGCCTGCTGGCCACCAGCGGCGCGCAGCGCAACAAGTTCGCACCCAACGTACCCACGCTGGTGGAGCAGGGCCTCAAGGACATGGCCTACAACGAGTGGTTCGGCTTCTACCTGCCGGCCAAGGCGGCGCCCGACGTGGTGCAGCGCGCCAACAATGCACTGCGCGCCGCGCTGGCCGAGCGCGAGGTGGTCGAAGGGCTCGAGCTGATGGGGCTGGAGTCGAAGTCGTCGACGCCGGCCGAATTGGCGGCGATGCTGAAGTCCGACAACGAACGCTGGGGCCCGGTGGTCAAGGCGATCGGCTTCACCGCCGATTCGTGAGCGGCCGACGGCCCGGGATCACACGTCGATGTTGGCCGCGCGCAGCGCGTTGCTCTCGATGAAGTCGCGCCGCGGCTCGACCTCGTCGCCCATCAGCATCGTGAACACGCGGTCGGCCTCGATGGCGTCTTCGATCTGCACCCGCAGCAGGCGCCGCACCACGGGATCCATCGTGGTCTCCCACAACTGCTCGGGGTTCATCTCGCCCAGGCCCTTGTAGCGCTGACGGCCGACCTGGCCTTCCGCCTGGCCCATCAACCACGACATCGCGACGCGGAAGTCGCCTGCTTTCACTTCCTTGCGGCGCTCGCCTTCGCCGCGCACCACCACGGCGTCGGCAGTCAGCAGCCCCTTGAAGGTGGCGCCGGCGCGCGCCAGCACCTCGTAGTCGGTGCCATGCACGAAGTCCTGCGTGATGACGCTGCTCTTCACGTTGCCGTGCTGGCGCCGGCTGATGCGCAGCAGCTGCTTGTCGGTGCGCGCGTCGACGTCGGCGCGGACCTCGGCGTCATGAAGGGCGCCCGCCAACGCCGCGGCGCTGGCCTCGGCGGCAGCAGGCGTGTCGAGGTCGAGCGCGAGGCCGTCGGCAATGGCGCGCAGAGCGGCGCCGTCCATCCAGTTGGCCAGCCGCACGATCACGCCGTTGGCCAGCACGTACTGCCGGGCGAGTTCTTCGAGCAGCGTGCCGCCGATCGGCGGCTTGCCGCCGCCCGGCTCGATGCTGGCCTCCTGCAGCGCCACCTTCAGCATGTAGGCGTCGAGGTCCGGGTCATCCTTCAGGTACTGCTCGCTGCGCCCGAGCTTGACCTTGTACAGCGGCGGCTGCGCGATGTAGATGTGGCCGCGCTCGACCAGCACCGGCATCTGGCGATAGAAGAACGTCAGCAGCAGCGTGCGGATGTGCGCACCATCGACGTCGGCGTCGGTCATGATGATGATGCGGTGGTAGCGCAGCTTGTCGACGTTGAAATCGTCGACACCGATGCCGGTGCCCAGCGCCGTGATCAGCGTGACGATGGCTTCGCTCGACAACAGCTTCTCGTAACGTGCGCGCTCGACGTTGAGGATCTTGCCGCGCAACGGCAGGATCGCCTGGAACTTGCGGTCACGGCCCTGCTTGGCCGAGCCGCCGGCGGAGTCGCCTTCCACGATGTAGATCTCGCACAGCGCGGGGTCTTTTTCCTGGCAGTCGGCGAGTTTGCCGGGCAAGCCCATGCCGTCGAGCACACCCTTGCGGCGCGTCATCTCGCGCGCCTTGCGCGCGGCCTCGCGCGCGCGCGCGGCGTCGACGATCTTGCCGCACACCGTCTTGGCATCGAGCGGGTGCTCGAGCAGCCAGTCGGTCAACGCCTTGCTGACCACGTCTTCGACCGGGCCGCGCACTTCGCTGGACACCAGCTTGTCCTTGGTCTGGCTGGAGAACTTCGGCTCCGGTACCTTGACGCTGACCACGCAGGCCAGGCCTTCGCGCATGTCGTCGCCGCTGATCTCGACCTTGGCCTTTTTGCCGAGTTCCTGGTCGTCGATGTACTTGTTGATCACCCGCGTCATCGCCGCACGCAGGCCGGTGAGGTGGGTGCCGCCGTCGCGCTGTGGAATGTTGTTGGTGAAGCACAGCACCGTTTCGTTGTAGCCGTCGTTCCACTGCATCGCCACCTCGACGCCGATCATGGTGCTCTGCTCGCTCAGCTTTTCACCGTTGACGTGGAAGGTGTTGGGATGCAGGACGCGCTTGCCCTGGTTGATGAACTCGACGAACCCGCGCACGCCGCCGACGAACGCGAAGTTGTCTTCCTTGGCGTTGCGCTCATCGACCAGGCGGATCTTGACGCCGTTGTTGAGGAACGAGAGCTCGCGCAGCCGCTTGGCCAGCACGTCGTAGTGGAAGTCGATGTTCTGGAAGATCTCGTCGTCGGGCAGGAAGTGCACCTCGGTGCCGCGGTTCTCGGTGTCGCCCAGCACCCGCATCGGTGACACGTCGACGCCGTCGCGCTGCTCGATCAGGCGCTCCTGCGGGACGCCGCGCTTGAACTCCATGAAGTGCGCGTGGCCGTCGCGGCGCACCGTCAGCCGCAGCATCTTCGACAGCGCATTGACGCACGACACGCCCACGCCGTGCAGGCCGCCCGACACCTTGTAGCTGTTCTGGTTGAACTTGCCGCCGGCGTGCAGCTCGGTGAGGGCGATCTCGGCGGCAGAGCGTTTGGGCTCGTGCTTGTCGTCCATCTTCACGCCGGTGGGGATGCCGCGCCCGTTGTCGATCACCGACACCGAGTTGTCGGTGTGGATGGTCACCGTGATGTCGTCGCAGAAGCCCGCCAGCGCCTCGTCGATCGAGTTGTCGACCACCTCGAACACCAGGTGGTGCAGGCCGGTGCCGTCGGAGGTGTCGCCGATGTACATGCCGGGCCGCTTGCGCACGGCCTCCAGCCCTTCGAGGATCTGGATCGAGCCCTCGCCGTAGCTGGAGTTGTCAAACCTGGGATCGGGACTCTGCGAATCACTCATCGATTGACTTCTAGAGGGCCCGGAACGGGCCCGGGGAATCAACTGACTGGAACCCCCGCTTGGCGGGGGCAGGGGGTGCTCAACGGAACGGCAAAGCCGATGCGATCTGAGGCTGCAAGCCTCAGATCCGCATCGGCATCACGACGTACTTGAAGCCCGCCTGCTCGGGCACGGTGATCAGCGCGCTGGAGTTGCTGTCCTGCAGCTCGAGCTTGACCATCTCCTGCGTCAGGTTGGCCAGCGCATCGATCAGGTACGTCACGTTGAAGCCGATCTCGATGGCGTCGCCGTTGTAGTCGACCTCGAGCTCCTCCTTGGCCTCTTCCTGCTCGGCATTGCTCGACGCGATGCGCAGCGTGCCGGGCTCGACGTTGACACGCACGCCCTTGAACTTCTCGCTGGTCATGATGGCCGCGCGCTGCAGGCTCGCCAGCAGCGGCGCCCGCCCGAGCACGATGGCGTTCTTGTGGTTCTTCGGGATCACGCGGTTGTAGTCGGGGAACTTGCCCTCGACCAGCTTGGTCACGAACTCCATGCCACTGAAGGCGAACTTCGCCTGATTGCCGGCAAAACGCAGTTCGATCGGGGTGTCTTCGTCGCGCAGCAGGCGCTGCAGCTCGAGCACGGTCTTGCGCGGCAGGATCACCTCCTGCTTGGGCATGTCGGACTGCAGTTGCGCCTGCGCCAGGCCGAGGCGGTGGCCATCGGTGGCCACCAGGGTGAGCGTGCGGCCCTCGGCGACGAAAAGGATGCCATTGAGGTAGTAGCGGATGTCGTGAACCGCCATCGCGAAATGCACCTGGTTGATCAGGTGCTTGAGCGCCTGCTGCGGCACCGCGAACGCCGGGCCGTAGTCGGCTGCTTCGTTGACCAGCGGAAAGTCCTCCGCCGGCAGCGTCTGCAGCGTGAAGCGGCTCTTTCCCGCCTGCAGCGTGAGCTTGCTTTGGGCCGATGACAGCGTGATGAGCTGGTCGTCGGGCAGGCTGCGCAGGATGTCGATCAGCTTGCGTGCGCCTACCGTGGTGGCATAGGTGGCGGCGTCGCCCCCGAGTTCTGCTTGCGTGCGCACCTGGATCTCCAGATCGCTGGTGGTCAACTCGATCATCGGGCCGTTCTTGCGCAACAGCACGTTGGCCAGGATCGGCAGCGTGTGCCGCCGCTCGACGATGCCTGCCACCGCCTGCAACGCGCTGAGCAGCGATCGCTGCGGAGCTTTCAGAACGATCATTTCTTCCTCTTCAACTTAGTCGTTGTAGTAGGCACGCCCGCCAACTGTGGAGAACGCTATTTTCGCCTGTCTTTTCGGGCATTTACGCGATCGCCAACCCTGTGGGCCGGCATGGGGTGTCGATGCTGGCCAGGATGAACAACTTCGCTCGCGGGCGCCGCGCTGTGGATGACGGGTCGATCACCGGCAAGTTGTCCCCAAGGTTGTGAGCGAACCCGCTCGAAGCCGGGCTCACCCCTTCAGCGTTTGTTCGAGCACGTGGAGTTGCTGGTTCAACTCGGTGCTCTTGCCGCGCTCGCCGCCGACCTTGCGCACCGCATGCAGCACGGTGGTGTGGTCACGGCCGCCGAACAACTCGCCGATCTCGGGCAGGCTCTTTTGCGTCAGTTCCTTGGCCAGGTACATCGCGATCTGGCGCGGCCGCGCAATCGACGCCGGCCGCTTCTTGCTGTACATGTCGGCCACCTTGATCTTGTAGAAGTCGGCGACCATCTTCTGGATGTTCTCCACCGAGATCTGGCGGTTCTGGATCGACAGCAGGTCCTTCAGCGCCTCGCGTGCCAGGTTGATGTTGATGTCCTTCTGGCTGAACCGGCTGTAGGCCAGCACCTTGCGCAGCGCGCCCTCGAGCTCGCGCACGTTGGCGCGCACGTTCTTGGCAACGAAGAAGGCCACGTCCTCGGGCATCTCGGTGCCCTCGGCGACCGCCTTCTTGATCAAGATCGCCACCCGCATCTCGAGCTCGGGCGCCTCGATGGCCACGGTCAAGCCCGCGTCGAAGCGGCTGGTCAGCCGCTCGTCGATGTCGACCAGCCCCTTGGGGTAGGTGTCGCTGGTCATGATGATGTGCGCGCGTTTGGCCAGCAGCGCCTCGAAGGCGTTGAAGAACTCCTCTTGCGAGCGCTCCTTGCCGGCGAAGAACTGGACGTCGTCGATCAGCAGCAGGTCCAGCGAGTGGTACTTGGCCTTCAGTTCGTCGAAGGTCTTGCGCTGGTAGTTCTTGACGACGTCGCTGATGAACTGCTCGGCGTGCAGGTATTGCACGCGCGCGTGGGGCTTGTCCTTCAACAAGGCATTGCCCACCGCATGCACCAGATGGGTCTTGCCCAGGCCGACGCCGCCATAGACGAACAACGGGTTGTACATGACGCCCGGCGCGCCGGCCACGTGCAGCGCGGCCGTGCGTGCCATCTGGTTGGCGCGGCCGGCCACCAAGGTATCGAAGGTCAGCGCCGGGTTCAGACGGTGCGGCGGGCCCACGAACCCATTGAGGGCCGGCGGCTCGCCACCAGGAGCGCCGTGTGTCGCGGGCAGGGCGCGCTGCAGCCAGTCGACCGCCGCGGCCGGCTGCTGCGGCAGCGGGGAACGCCCCGGTGGCGCCAGCCCCGGCCTCGCCGCGATGGCACCATCGCGCGGGGCCAGGCTCAGCTCGAGCCGGATCGGCTTGCCCGCCAGCTCGCTCAGCAGGCCTTCGATGCGGCCGGCGTACTGCGAGCGGATCCAATCGAGCTTGAAGCGGTTGGGCACACGCAGCGACACCACCGCACCCGAGTCGCCGTCGCTGAAGTCAGCGGGCGGCAGCGGACGGATCCAAGTGTTGAACTGCTGTTCGGGGAGTTCGGCAGCGAGGCGTTCGCAACCGCGCTGCCAGAGGTCGACGCTCATTGTGGACAAGTTCTTTTCAGAGCGGCGCGATTGTAGGTCACTGCAGCCACGCCAGGCGCGGTTATCCACAGTTCACGGCCAGCCGTCAATGGCGCCGCCAAGGCGCAGATTGCCGTGCAAGTGTTTGACCCGACAGGGGGTTTTTGCTCTAATACGCGATTTCCCGGACAGCTTGAAGAAACGTTTGCGTGAGCGCACCGACAGAGCACGCAACCGAAAGCACTGCGTGGCTTGCAGGGTCGCCACACACCGGCTCAGGCTGCACAATTCGTCACCTTTTTTGTCGTGATCGCGCCGGCTTCATCGCTGGCGCATGGCGGCTCGTACGCAGATGAAACGCACCTATCAGCCCTCCAAGGTTCGCCGCGCCCGCACTCACGGATTTCTGGTTCGCATGAAATCGCGCGGCGGCCGCGCGGTGCTCAACGCCAGGCGAGCCAAGGGGCGCAAGCGCCTGTCGTCGGTCTGAGTCGCGACGCACGCCGTTGCCCGTCGTGATGATTGGCCGCTTGCGGCGTCCGGCCGATTTCGAATCTGTGCTGGCGACACCGGCCAAGGCGCGAAGTGCCCACTTCGCGGCCCACCACCTGGCGAGCCAACCCCAGCCCCAGCGCGGACCCGTCGCGGGCGCCCCGACGGCAGAGTTATCCACAGAAGATCCAGATCGTTGCCCACAGCCTGTGGATGACCAGCCGAAGGCCAGCCCGGCGAGTTGGTGGTTCGGCGTGGTCGTGCCCAAGCGGCACGCCCGAAAGGCAACCACTCGCAATCTGTTGCGACGCCAGATGCGCGGCGCGATGGCTCGTCACCACGCGCGGTTGGCGCATGGCATGTGGCTGTTGCGGCTGCGTGTGCCGTTCGACCCGAAGCACTTCAAGTCGGCCGCTTCGGCCGCCTTACGGGGTGCGGCGCGCGCCGAGCTCGACGGCCTGCTGAAGCGGGCCACGGCATGAGGCTCGACTCGGCCGCGGCACGCTGGCTGCGCGCGCTGCACGACTTGCCGCGGCGCAGCTTGATCGGCGCGGTGCTGGCCTACCGCTTTGCGCTCAAGCCCTGGCTGGGCAACGCCTGTCGCTTCGAGCCGACTTGCTCGGCCTACACGCTCGAGGCGCTGCGCCGGCACGGCGCGATGGCGGGCACCGCGCTCGGCAGCGCGCGGCTGCTGCGCTGCCACCCCTGGTGCGAAGGCGGCCACGATCCCGTGCCGCCACAGGCGCCGCGATTGTTCACCCGACTGATGGCCAAGACACGCCCATGACCGATATGCGCCGCACCCTGTTGTGGGTGGTCTTCATGATGTCACTCGTGCTGTTGTGGGACGCCTGGAGCAAGCACACCGGGGCGCCTTCGTTGTTCGGCGCCAGTCCGCGGCCGCCGGCGGCGGCGTCGGCGGCGCAGGTGCCCAGCAGCAGCG
>DATDJF010000132.1:0-12023 GCA_036520715.1 Burkholderiaceae bacterium
TACTCGAAGCGCTCGATGCGTTCGCCGAGCAGGCCGCGCGGGCGGAACATCAGCACCAGGAACATCAGCACGTACATCGACGCCTCGCCGGCGGCTGGCGCGAAGTGGATCGTCACGCCACGCACCACGCCCACCAGCAACGCCGCCAGCACCACGCCCCAGAAGCTGCCGAGGCCGCCGATCACCACCACGACGAAGGCCACGGTCATGATCTCGGTGCCCATCGCCGGATGCACGACCGTGATCGGCCCGAACAGCGCGCCGCCGAGCGCGGCACTCGCCACGCCGAGCACGACGATCGCGGTCATGTACGGCTGCAGCCGGATGCCGAGTGCCGCCACCATGTCGGGCCGCTGCACGCCGGCCCGCACCACGCGGCCGAACGAGGTCTTGTGCAGCAGCAGCCAGAGCGCGGTCATCACCACGAACACGATCCCCAGCAGCAGCAGCCGGTAGCGCGAGAACAAGAACTCGCCCGCTGTGACGTTGCCCTTGAGCGCCGCCGGCATCGCCGAGGGCAGCGGCGCGGCGCCCCACAGCATGCGCAGCACCTGCTCGGCCACCATCGCCAGGCCGAAGGTGACCAGCAGGCTCAAGATCGGATCGGCGGTGTAGAAACGGCGCAGCAGAAAGCGCTCGAACAGGATGCCGAGCAACCCCACCGCCACTGGCGACAGCACCACGCCGGCGCCGAAGCCGAAGTGCTTGCCGATCTCGAGCGACAGGTAGGCGCCGATCGCGTAGAACGCGCCGTGCGCGAGGTTGACGATGCCGCCGACGCTGAAGATCAGCGACAGCCCGAGCGCCAGCAGCAGGTAGTAGCCGCCCAGCACCAGGCCGTTGACCACTTGCTCGAGCAGGAAGACGACTTGCATGGACTCGGTTCGATCGGCCCCGGATGCAACACGGGGCCGCCGATGCTGGCGACCCCGTGTGGCTGAAGGCCCAAGCGCAGGCTACATCTTGCAGGCGCTGTCGGCCTTGTTCGGCGCCAGCAGGTCGAGCGGCTGGTTGGCGGCCGGCACCGCGTCGCCGAACTTGAGGAAGTCCCACTTGTCCTTGGCCTGACCCTTGGCCTTGACGGTGAACGGATAAGCCTCCTGCATCAACTGGTGGTCCCAGCTGCGGAAGTAGCCCTTGCGCGATTTCAGCAGGTCGAACTGCGCTTCGCTCTCGAAGTAAGCGATCAGCTTGTCGGTGTCGGTCGACTTGGTCTGCTCGATCGCCTGCGCCAGGATCTTCAGCGACACGTACTCGATCCACGCGTGGTTCTCGGGCGGTTTGCCGTGCTTCTTGGTGAACGCTGCGGTGAAGGCTTTCGAGCCCGGCGTGCTGAGTTCGTGGTGCCACACGGTGGGCCAGATGCCGCCCAGGTTGCCTTCGCCGGCGGCCCAGGCATCGGCGGTGTTGAGGTTGAAGCCGGCCACCGCATACGGCAGGCCGAACTCGGCGTACTGCTTGACGAAGTTGGTGACCTGGTTGCCGGCGAGATTGGTGGCCACCAGGTCGGGCCTGGCCTGGCGGATCTTCAGCAGGTAGGGGCTGAAGTCGGTGACGTCGGTGGCCACCAACTCGTCGCCGATCTGCTCGCCGCCGTTGGCGGCAAAGAACTTCTTGGCCGCCTTCGACAGGTCGTGGCCGAACAGGTAGTCGGCCGTGAGGCTGAAGATCTTCTTGCCCTTGACCATGTTGTCGCGCAGCAGCGCCTGGCCGGCGGCGTTGACCATCACCGTGACCGGGATGTCGACGTGGAAGGTGTAGCGGTTGCAGTCCTTGCCGCGCAGCGCGTCGCTGCGCGCGCCGATGCTCATGAACAGTTTCTTGTTGCGCGCCGCCACCTGCGAGATCGTGAGTGCCGAGGCGGAGTTGATCTCGCCCATCAGCAGCGCCACGTTGTCGCGCTCGATCATGCGCTGCGCCTTGCTCGACGCGACCTGCGGATTCACCGAGTCCTCGCTCATCACGTCGAGCTGGCGGCCGAGCACGCCGCCCGCGGCGTTGATCTCGTCGGTGGCCATCTTGATGCCCATCACCGCGTACTCGCCGAGCGCACCCAGGAAGCCGGTGAGCGGGGTCAGGTGTCCGATCTTGATTCTTTCGGTCTGCGCGCGCAGCAGCGCCGGCGCCCCAACGACGCCCGCAATGGCGGCACCCTGCAGCAGATGACGGCGGGTGGTGTTCATGCGTGTCTCCTGTTGTGTCTTGTGGCGGCTCGGTGCTCTTGCCAGCCGCGGTGCATGCTAGAACGGGGCACCGCGCGCGAAAACTACCGATTTCTTTCAGCCGCTATAAGGCGCGCCGATGGCTGCGGCCCCGTGGCCACGCCGCTATAAGCCGCCGCGATAGGGGCGTTCGGAAATCGGTAGTTCCCCGGCATCGCCGGGCTGCCTAGACTCGAACGGATGAAAGCCAAGCGCCAGCAGCGGCGAAAGCCCTTCGTCAGCCACATCGCCAACGTGCCGTGGCAGGAGTTCCCCGGCCACTTCGGCAGCGCGCTGTCGAAGGCGCTGGTGCGGCCCGAGACCTGCGGCTCGCGCCGCATCGACCACCGCATCTCGTGCTACCAGCCGATGGCGCACGTGGCCGAACACGTGCACCGGGTGCAGGAGCAGGTCTACCACGTGCTCGAGGGCGTGGGCGTGCTCACCCTCGACGGCGAGCGCCACGTCATGCGCGAGCACGACTTCGTGTTCGTGCCGCCGGGGGTGCGCCACAGCTTCACCAACGAGGGCACCGTGCCGCTTGTGTTCATCGTCGTGACGTCGCCGGTCGAAGACGGCGAAGCGCCCGAGTGAGGTAACGAGCATGAGCCCCCGCCCGGCCGCTCCGAAGGGGGCTCGCACCGCAGTGCGAAGCACGGAGGTTGCCCAATGAGTGCCCAGCTTGCGGGCGAACGGCCTGCGACGCGACTGCTGATCGCTGGCGAGTGGACCGATGGCGCGTCGCGCCAGCCGGTGATCGACAAGTACCGGCTGCAGCCATGCGGCGAGCTGCACGTGGCGAATCGCGAGCAGGTGCGTGCCGCCGTGGCGGGGGCGCACGCCGCCTTCCGCGCCAGCCGATTGAACCCGCACCAACGCGGCCAGATCCTCGACAAGGCCGCATTGCTGCTCGAGCACCACACCGACACCCTGGTGCGGGCGCTGCAGCTCGAAGCCGGCTTCACCGCCAGCGACGCCCACGGCGAAATGAAGCGATGCGTGCAGACGTTCCACCTGTCGGCCGAAGAGGCGCGCCGCTTCGGCGGCGAGATGGTGCCCCTCGAAGGCGCCCCGCAGCAGGCCGGCCGCCTGGGCTTCACGCTGCGCGTGCCGCTCGGCGTGGTGTGCGCGATCACGCCGTTCAACGCGCCGCTCAACACGGTGGCGCACAAGGTGGCGCCGGCGCTGGCCGCGGGCAACGCGGTGGTGCTCAAGCCCTCGTCGCACACGCCTACACCGGCCAACCTGATGGCCGAGGCGCTGCTCGCCGCCGGCCTGCCGCCGGCGCTGCTGTCGGTGGTGCACGGCGGCGCCGACGTGGCGCAGGCGCTGCTCGACGAACCGGCGGTGCGCTTCTACGCCTTCACCGGCAGCACCGAGGTCGGCCGCGCGATCCAGCAGCGCGCCGGCTTGCGGCGCACGCAGATGGAGCTCGGCAGCATCGCCTTCACCGTGCTGCACGACGACGCCAACCTCGACGCCGCGCTGCCGAAGGTGGTGAACGCCGGCTACCGCAAGGCGGGGCAGGTGTGCACGTCGATCCAGATCCTGCTGGTGCAGCGGCGCATCCAAACTGAGGTGGAGGAGCGCCTGGGCGCGCTGGTGCGCGCGCTGCCGTTCGGCGATCCGAGTGCCGCCGACACCATCGTCGGCCCCGTGATCAGCGAAGCCGAGGCGCAGCGCATCGAACGCTGGGTCGACGATGCGGTGGCCGCGGGTGCGACACGCCTGGCCGGCGGGCCGCGCCGCGGCGCGGTGGTGCCGCCGACTCTGCTCACGCGTGTGCGCGACGACATGACCGTGAGCTGCCAGGAGATCTTCGGCCCGGTGATGTCGATCGTGCCGTTCGACACCTTGGACGAAGCCATCGCGCGCATCAACGCCACGCCGTACGGCCTGGCCGCGGGCCTGTTCACCAACCGGCTCGACGACGCCCTGAAGGCGGCGCGCCGGCTCGAAGTCGGCGGCGTGCACATCAACGAGACCTCGAGCTCGCGCGTCGACGTCATGCCCTACGGCGGCAGCAAGGACAGCGGCTTCGGCCGCGAAGGCCCGCACTACGCCGTGCGCGAGATGAGCGAAGAGCGCATGGTCACGGTGAGCGCATGATGGCTGCTCCGTTGTGGCAAGGAGCGCGGCGATGGCGGTGATGAAGGGCGGCCAGGTGATCGCCGAGACGCTGGTGCAGGAGGGAGTGCCTTACGTTTTCGGCATCTGCGGCCACGGCAACGTCGGCATCCTCGACGCGCTGTACGACGTGCGCGACAAGTTGACGCTGATCTCGCCGCGCCACGAGCAGTGCGCCGGCCACATGGCCGACGCCTACTTCCGCGTCAAGCACCAGCCGGTGGCCACACTCACCTCCACCGGGCCCGGTTCGGCCAACCTGGTGATGTCGCTGGCCACCGCGCTGTCGGATTCGTCGGCCTTCATGGCCATCACCGCCAACGTGCCGACGTCGCAGCACAACCGCGCGCCGTTCCAGGAGCTGTACAAGCACAACCAGGCCGATTTCGCGCAGGTGCTGCGGCCGGTGGTCAAGCGGGCCTTTCAACCGTCGCGCGTCGACATGCTGCCGCTGGCGCTGCGCCAAGGCCTCGACACCATGGTCACCGGCCGCCCCGGCCCGGTGAACCTCGACATTCCGTACAACGTCTTCCAGGAGGAGGCCGACGTCGAGCTGCCGGCGCGCTCGCACGTCGGGCGTGCGCACCGGCCGGGCGCCAGCGACGCCGACATCGCGGCTGCGCTCGACCTGCTGGCGGCGGCGCGCCAGCCGGTGCTGTTCATCGGCCACGGCGCCACGCTGTCGGAAGCCGGGCCCGAGATCGTGCAGCTGGCCGAGCGGCTCGGCGCGCCGGTGATCACGTCGCCCAACGGCATGGGCTGCATCCCGGGGCAGCACGAGCTGGCGCTCGGCTTCATCGGGCGCAACGGCGCCTACCCAGCCAATCAAGCGGGCCGCTTCGCCGACCTGGTGATCACGCTGGGCACCCGTTTCGACGACCGCAGCTCGTCGAGCTGGCATGCGGGTTACTCGTGGAACTTCCCGAAGAGCCAACTGCTGCACGTCGACATCGACCCGCAGGAGCTCGGGCGCAACTACCCGCCGACGCTGGGCGTGATCGCCGACGCCAAGACCTTCGTGCAGCAGCTGCTGCGTGCGCTGCCGTCGCGCGCCGACATCAACGCACAGCGTTATGCGCCGTGGCGCGAGCGGGTGCAGGGCTGGCAGGCCGAGTGGGAGCGTTTCGTGCGCCCGCACTTCGAAGATTCCACCAGCCCACTGCGGCCGGAGTTCGTGGTCGGCACCTTGCAGAAGCAGTTGCCCGACGACGTGATCCTGGCGCTCGACTCGGGTGTGCACCACAACTGGTTCATGCAGTTCTGGCAAGCGAATCGTGCGCAGAGCATGCTCAACAGCTGGGGCTACTCCAGCATGGGCTTCGGCGTCTGCGGCGCGCTCGGTGCCCAGCTCGCGGCCCCCGATCGCCCGGTGGTGGCGGTGGTCGGCGACGGCGGCTTCACGATGGCGCCGCACGTGCTGTGCACGGCGGTCGAATACAACCTGCCGGTGGTGTGGGTGATCTGGAACAACTTCGCCTGGGCGGCGATCCGCGACCTGCAATACGGCCTGTTCGACGGCCGCGAGATCGGCACCGCGTTCTACAAGGGCCAAAGCGGCGAGCGCTACAACCCCGACTTCGCGGCGTGGGCGCGCGCCGCCGGTGCCGACGGCGTGACCGTCAAGCGCTCGCAAGACCTGGCGGGCGCGATCGAGCAGGCGCTGAAGAACAAGCGCCCGTGCGTGCTCGACGTGCACGTCGACGCCGAGGTCAGGCCGCCGTCCACCGGCACCTGGCAGTTGCCGCCGATTCCGTACAAGGAGCCGGTGTACGGCAAACCGCACCGCGCTTGAGCGGCGTCACGACTGGAGATCGAATGTCCGACCTTCCCCTGGCCCTCGTGTTCGGTGGCACACGCGGCATCGGTGCCGCGTGCGTCGACAAATTGCTGTCCGACGGCTTCGACGTGGCGCTGACCTACGTGACGAACAAGCCGCAAGACCATGGCGGCGCACGCAGCTATGCCTGCGACGTGCGCGATGCTGCCGCAGTGACGAAGGTGTTTGCCGATGTCGAGCGCGACTTCGGTCGCGCACCGAGCGCGGTGCTCGCCAACGCCGGCATCAACGTGCCACCCGGGCCGCTGGCGCAGTTCGGCGACGAGCCGATGCGCCAATTGATCGAAGTGAACATCGTCGGCGCGTTTCACGTGCTGCGCGAGGCGGCGCGCCGCGTGGTCGATGGCGGCGCGATCGTCGCGCTCACCACCTCGCTGGTGCGCCACGCGGCGCCAGGGCTGGGGCCGTACAGCGCCAGCAAGGCGGCGGTGGAATGCCTGGTGCGTTCGCTGGCGAAGGAGCTCGCGCCGCGCCGCGTGCGCGTCAATGCCGTGGCGCCAGGTCCGGTGGACACCGACCTGTTCCGCGCCGGCAAGACCGACGAGGCCAAGGCGCGATCGGCCGCGATGAGCCCGTTCAACCGCATCGGCACACCGGCGGAGGTGGCCGAAGTGGTGGCCTTCCTGGTGTCGAGCCGCGCGTCGTGGGTGCACGGCCAGGTGGTGCAGCCCAACGGCGGCTTGATCTGACGACGCCAAGCGCTTGAGCGCGAGCGGCGACCTCTTCGACGTCATCGTCGTCGGTGGCGGCGGCGCCGGTCTGGCCGCGGCGATCGAGGCGGCCGAAGCCGGCGCGCGCACGCTGCTGCTGGAGAAGAACCCGCAACTCGGCGGCTCCACCGCGTGGTCGATCGGCTCGGTGACCGCGACGCAGACCCCGCACCAGCACAGGCGCGGCATCGTCGACAACCCGGCCGATCACTGGGCCGACATGCCGGGCTTCGCCGGCGAACTCGACGCGCGCGACAACGCCGCGCTGCGCCGCGTGCTGTGCGACGCGATGCCAGACACCTTCCAGTGGCTGCTCGACAGCGGCGTGCGTTTCTTCGGCCCGATGCCCGAGCCGCCGCACCGCCAGGCGCGCATGCACAACGTGCTGCCGAACTCGCGGTCGTTCATCCATCACTTGCAGCGCCGCGCGCAGCGTGCCGGGGTGGTGATTCGCACGGCAGCGCGCGTGACTGCGCTGCACGTGCACGAGGGTCGCGTCGAAGGTGTGGTGGTGAACGGCGCCGCACAACAGCCCCTGCGCTCACGCGGCGGCATCGTCCTCGCCGCCGGCGACTTCACCAACAGCCCGGAGCTGAAGGCGCGTTTCATGGGCACGCAGGAGGCCAAGGTCGAGGGCGTCAACC
Source organism: Burkholderiaceae bacterium (assembly GCA_036520715.1). GTDB lineage: Bacteria > Pseudomonadota > Gammaproteobacteria > Burkholderiales > Burkholderiaceae_C > JAEUPI01. Next base: position 7,520 of record DATDJF010000132.1, read on the forward strand.
CCACGGCCACCGGCGACGGGCAACAACTCGCCGAGGCGCTCGGCGCGTGCATCGTCAACGGCGAACTGGCGCTCGGCCCCGAGCTGCGCTTCATCGCGCCGCAGCGCGAGAACTGGCTGCGCCGCCTGCCGCCGTGGCGTGCGCTGGCGGTGGCGATGCAGTGGTCGCTCGAGCACTTGCCGATGGCGTTGCTGCGGCCGTTCATGATGAAGTTCCTGACCACCGCGCTGGCGCCATCGACCACGCTGTTCGACGACGGCGCGCGCCTGGTCAATGCACGCGGTGAACGCTTCGGCGACGAACTCGATCGCCCGGCGTGGCGCTTGCCGGATCAACCGGGCAAGCTGGCCTACATCGTGATCGATGGCCGCATCGCGGCGCGCTACGAGGCATGGCCGCACTACATCTCCACGGCGCCGGGTATCGCGTATGCGTACCTCGCCGACTACCGCCGCAACCGGCCGGACGTCTACACCGAAGCGGCGAGCGTGTCCGCACTCGCGCAGCGCCTGGGCATGGACGCTGCAGCGCTGGCACGCAGCGCGGGCGACACCTTGACGCAACCGCCGTTCATCGCGCTCGGTCCGGTGCGCGCGGTGTTCGTGCACAACGAAGGCGGCCTGATGGTCGACGAGCAGCATCGCGTGCTCGATGCGCGCGGCGTGCCGATCGACGGCCTGCGCGCCGCAGGCGCCACCGGCCAGGGCGGCCTGCTGCTCAAGGGCCACGGCCACCACCTGGCGTGGGCCTTCGCGTCGGGGCGGCGCGCCGGGCGCTTCGCGGCCGACGCAGCACTTGCTGCGCCACGTTGATTCAGCGTCAAGCCACTGCGTGCGCCGCTTCGTCTTCGACGGGCTCGGTCACCGGCACCGGCAAGTCGAACAGCTCGACGCCCTGCCAATGCCCGCTCGTCACCAGCTCGTGAACCACTACCTTCAGTTCGCGCTGCACCACTGCCGCGCACGGCGACAGCTTCTGCGGCGGCAACGCATACAGGTAGTTGACGCGCGTCATGTCGGCGTCGCTGATGCGCAGGCAACGCCAGCGCTCGGGCTGGTTGCCCAGCGCGTGGATCGCGCCCATCGGCTTGATCGTCACGCCCAGGCCTTCGGCCAGGCACGACATCAACAGCGGCAGCGAGTCGATCTCGGCCACCGCGTCGAATGGCAGGTTGATGCGCTCGAACTCCAGCGCGATGCGGCGGCGCAGGCCGTGGCCCGGACTCGGCAGGATCAGCGGCAACGCCGCCACCTCGCGCAGCGTCAGTGATTGGCGCTCGCGCGGCACCAGCGCACTGTCCACCGGCAGGATCACGAACAGCTCTTCGGTCAGCAGCGGCTCCACGCTCAGGTCGGTGGCGGCGTTCTGGCTGAACAGCACCGCGAGGTCGAGCTGGCCGACGCGCGTCATCTGCTCGAGATGGCCGCTCAGGCCCTCGATGATGTTGAGCTGGATGCCGGGGACCTTGGCACGCAGGTGTTTCATCAGCGGCATGCCGAGCTGGCACACCGTGGTGGGCGCCAAACCCAGCGCCACACGGCCGCTGAGCGCGGCCGTGTCCTGGCGCGCCACCGCCACCGCCTGGTCGAGCTGGCGCAGCATGAACTTGGCGTGGTGGTAGAGCGCCTCGCCGTTTTCAGTGGGCACCACGCCGCGCGACGAGCGCACCAGCAGCGCCTTGCCGACTTCGTCTTCGAGCCGCGCCATCTGCTGACTGAGCGCCGGCTGCGCAATGAACAACTGGCGCGACGCCTTGGCCAGGCTGCCGCTCTCGACGATCTGCACGAAATACCGCAACTGCCGCATGTCCATCGCTGCCCCCGCTGGCTATAAGCCGGGGTTATAGGAGAAACACGCGACGGGGGCTATGCGTGATAGCCCGGGCGATTCAGCGTCGTGTCAATTCGAGCGCGGCCGCCATGCGAACCAGGCGGCCACCGCCACCGGCGCGCCCAGCCCGAACCACGACAGCGTGTCCCACGCCGCATCGCCCAACAGCGCCGACAGCAGCCCCACCGCGGTAGCCACGCCGAGCACGATCGGCCAGCGCCAGATCGTGAGGTCGGACAACGGCCGTGCGCTCAAGAGGTAGCTCCCACACGCAGCGGATCGTCGACGTCGACCTCGCGGGTGCGCCGGCGCTTGGCGAACAGCACCAGGCCGCTGGCCAGCACGACGATGGTGATGACGTCGAGCAGCGCCCAGATCACTTTCATCGGTATGCCGCCGTAGTCGCCGAAGTGCAGCGGCTGCGACACCAGCAGCGCGGTGAGATACCACGGCAGCGCGGGCGACGCGAACACCTCGGCCGTCTTGGCGTCGACCAGCACCGGCTGCAGCAGCCGCGAGGTCAGCGGCGTGTCGCCGCGCAGGAAGAAGGTGGTGTGGTGCGGGCTCGAGAACGCCGTGCCGGGGAAGGCGACGAACGCGAGCTTCCTGCCCGAGCCCTGGGCCAGCGCGGCCTCCAGCGACTTCTGCAGCGAGCCGCGTTCGGCCGGCGGCACCAGCGGCTGTCCCTTGTACGGCGCGAGCAGCGTGCTGAGCTGGTCGAACTGCCAGAACTTGATCATCAGGTCGGCCCAGGTGTTGATCATCCCGGTGGCGCCGACGACGAGGGCCCACACCAGCGTGACGATGCCGAGCAGGTTGTGCAGGTCCAGCCACTTGACGCGCGCCGAGCGCTCGCGCCGCACGACACCGAAGTGAAGCTTGCGCATGAACGGCGCGTAGAGCACCACGCCGGAGACGATCGCGATCAGCAGCAGCAGGCCCATGAAGCCGAGGAAGAGCTTGCCCGCCAGCCCGGCGTAGAGGTCGACGTGCAGCTTGAACATCACCCACATGAAGCCCTCGTCGAACTTCGGCTCGGCGAGCACCTTGCCGGTGCGCGCGTCGACGGCCACCGACTTGAAGTCTTCGGTCGGCTCGGGCGTCGGGGTCAGCGTGACGAACCAGAGCCGGTCGTCGTCTTCCTCCTTCGACGCGAACTGGATCACGCGCTCGGGGTGGCGCGCGTGCGCGACCTTGAGCACCTCGTCGAAGCTCGCGCGCGGACCGGTGTGCACGATCTCCGGCGGCTCGACCTCGGTGCCGAGCAGGTGGCCGAGCTCGTGGTGGAAGATCAGCGGCAGGCCGGTCACGCACAGCAGCAGCATGAACACCGTGCTGATCAGGCTGGTCCACTTGTGGACCCAGCTCCAGGCGCGAAGCGAGCGCGTGGTCATGTCGAGGACTCCGTCAGAACGACACCCGCGCGCCGAGCTTCACGGTCAGCGGATCGGCCATCGTCAGGATGCCGCCGAGAGAACTGGCCCAGTAGTCCTTGCCGGTGGCGTTTTCGACGGTCAGCAGAAAACGCGTCGGCAGATTGGCGATGCGCACGTCGTAGCTGGCACCGAGGTCCAGGCGGGTCCACGACGGCACGGGCTGCACATTGGCGCCGTCGAGGAAGGTCTTGCCCGAGTAGAAGACGCCGCCGTTGATGGCCAGGCCCGGCAGCGCGGCGATGCGGTATTCGGCCCAGGCGTTGGCGGTGATCTCCGGCACGCCGGCCGGGCGCTTGCCTTCGGTGATCGGGTTGCCACTGCCTTCGATCTTTCCATCGAGCCACATCAGGCCCGAAACCAGCGTGATTTCCGGCATCACGCGGCCGCTGGCCATCAATTCGAGGCCGCGGTGGCGTTGCTGACCCTGTTGCACGTTCTGCAGGCTGGCGTTTGTGTACTCGTACGGCCGCTGCATGTCGAACAAGGCCGCGGTGACACCGAGCCCGCCGAAGTCCCACTTGGTGCCGAGCTCGACCTGCTTGGTCAGGCGCGGCGGCAGAAAGGGGGCACCCACGCCGTTGGCACTGGCCGAACCGCCCTGTTCGAGGCCCTCGGCATAGTTCAAGTACACCAGAGCGGTGGGTGTCGGTTTGTAGAGGAGCGCCGCGGTCGGCAGCGTCTTCTCGGTCTTCTGGCTGCTCGTCACGCCGCCGCTGTCGTCGAGCACGTCTTGGCTGATGCTGGCGCGGCGCACACCCAGCAGCACCGACCATTGCTCGGTGAAGTCGATGTTGTCGCTCAACAGCACACTGCTGCTCTTGCCCTTGCTCGACGGCAGGTTCTCGAGCGGCGATGTCGCCGCAGGCAGTGGCGTGTCGACCGGCTGGTACAGATTGCTCGGGAACGCTCCGAACAGGCCGCCCGGATTGACGATCGGCACGAAGTTGCCGAACGCCTTTTGCTTCGATCCGCTCAAGCCCAGTGTCACGTGGTGCTTGATCGACGCGGTGTCGAATCCGCCGTGAACCAGCAGTTGGCCGCTGTCGGTGATCTCCGACGAGACCTCCTGGCCACCGAACAGGCTGATGTCGCCGGCGGCGTTGTCGATCGACCCGAAGCGGGCCTGGTTGGTGCCCGGGCGTGCCTTGTGGTTGTGCAGCGCCTGCGCCGTCAGCGACCAGTTGGGTGCGAAGTCCCAGTCGGCGCGTAGGTATGTGTTGTCGCTGCGAACGCGGTAG
>DATDJF010000133.1:0-5562 GCA_036520715.1 Burkholderiaceae bacterium
GCCGATCAGCACCATCATCACCACGAAGCCCGACTGGTGCAGGCTCATCACGTTGGGATAGGCCGATTGCTGCGCCAGCGCGAACAGGCCACCGGCCAGGCCGGCGATGCCCGACGAGATCACGAACGCCAGCCACTTGTACAGCCACACCGGGTGGCCGACGAAGGCAGCGCGCATCTCGTTTTGCTTGATCGCGCGCAGCACGCGGCCGAACGGCGAATGCACCAGCCGCCACAGCGCGATCACGCACAGCGCGAACACCACCAGCGCGAAATAGAACAACGCCTCGTTGCTGGCCAGCGGCACGTCGATGAAACCCAGCGCCAGCACAGGCCGCTTGATGTTGAGCAGGCCGTCTTCGCCGCCGGTGAGGCTGTGCCACTTGACCGCCACGAACCAGGCCACCTGGCCGAAGGCGATGGTCAGCAGCGCGTAGTAGATGCCGCGACGGTGCGAGATGAAGGCCGCCACCGCGGCACCGAACAGCGCGGCCGCCAGCACGGCCGCCGCCAGCGCCAGCCACAGGCCGCCGCCGGCGCGCAGCTGCAGCAGGCCGAACGCGTAGGCGCCGATGCCGAAGTAGGCGCCGTGCCCGAACGACGGCAAGCCGGCCTGGCCGAGCAGCAGGTTGTGGCCGAGCGCGAACAGCATCCAGATCATCACCTCGAGCGCCAGGTACTGGTACAGCCCCACCTGCTTGAGCCACAGCGGCGTGCTGGCCAGCAGCACGAACGTGACCAGCATCGGCGCCGTGATCAGCGGGGCGTGGCGGGGCGGCGCGGGCGGCATCGGTGGAATGGGTGAAACGACGTCTGGACAGAATGGAATGTATGTTCTATTCTGAGAACGTGCAAGAACGTACATTCCATTAGCGACGCCATGCGTGCGGCGACCTTCGACGAACTGAAAGACGCCATCGCGGGCGCCTACCCGGCGCTGCCCAAGCAGCTGCAGCGCATCGCGCGCTTCGCGCTCGACCGGCCCAACGAGCTGGCGCTCGGCACCGTGGCTGCGGTGGCCGAGGCGGCCGGCGTGCAGCCGTCGGCCATGATCCGTTTCGCCAACGCGCTCGACTACGGCGGCTTCTCGCAGATGCAGCAGGTGTTTCGCGAGCACCTGGTCGAGCGCTCGACCAGCTACCGCGATCGCATCGCACAGCTTCGCAAGAGCGGCCGGCCCCAGGGCGAGGGGGGCGTGCTGCACCAGTTCGTCAGCGATGCCGTGGCCGAGCTCGGCCGCCTCGACGACCACGTCAAGCAGGCCGACCTGCATGCCGCGGTGATGCTGCTGTGCCGCGCCGAGCGTGTGCACGTGCTGGCGCAGCGGCGCGCGTTTCCGATCGCCGCCTACCTGACCTATGCGCTCGGCCAGCTCGAGCTGCGCACGCAACTGCTCGACGGCATCGGCGGCATGCTCGACAACGGCCTGCGCAGCATCGCGCCGCGCGATGCACTGCTCGTCACCAGCTTCCACAGCTACTCGCCCGAGGTGGTGGATGCCGCCGCGGCGGCCCACCGGCGCGGCGTGGCAGTGGTCGCCATCACCGACAGCGCCTTCTCGCCGCTCAAGCCCTCGGCGCGGGTGTGCTTCGAGCTCGGTGGCGACAGCGAGCCGGCCTTCCGCTCGCTGGTGGCGCCGATGTGCCTGGCGCAGGCGCTGGTGGTGGGCGTGGGCCATCGGCTGGCCGAAGCGGCTGCCAAGCCGGTGCCCAAGCGGCGCCGCAACGGAGCGGCGTCTTGAACGCTGCACGCACGTTCGACGTGATCGGCGTCGGCCGCGCCGCGGTCGATCTGTATGGCGAGCAGATCGGCGGCCGCCTCGAAGACATGCAGTCGTTCGCCAAATATCTCGGCGGCTCGCCGGCCAACACCGCAGTCGGCGCGTCGCGCCTGGGCTTGCGCGCGGCGATGCTCACGCGGGTCGGCGACGAGCACAACGGCCGCTTCGTGCGCGAGACGCTGGCCGCCGAGGGCGTGGACGTGTCGCAGGTGCGCACCGACCCCAAGCGCCTCACCGCGCTGGTGTTTCTCGGCATCCGCGACGCCAACACGTTCCCGCTGGTGTTCTACCGCGACCACTGCGCCGACATGGGGTTGTGCGTGGCAGACGTCGATGCGGCGTTCATCGCCTCGTCGCGTGCATTGCTGATTTCTGGCACGCATCTGTCGCAGCCGCAGACCTACGACGCCTGCGTCGCCGCGATGCGCGCCGCGCGCGCCGCCGGCACCCGCGTGGTGCTCGACATCGACTACCGGCCGGTGCTGTGGGGCCTCACGTCGCCAGGCCTGGGCGAGCAGCGCTACGTGCGCTCCGACCGGGTCAGCGAACACCTGCAGACCGTGCTGCCGCTGTGCGACCTGATCGTCGGCACCGAAGAAGAAGTCCACATCGCCGGCGGCAGCCCCGAGAGCGGGGCCGCGTTGCGGCGCATCCGCGAGCTGTCGAGCGGATTGATCGTGATGAAGCGCGGGCCGATGGGTTGCGTGGCGTTTCCCGCTGCGATTCCCGAGCGGGTCGACGATGGGCAAGCCGGTCCCGGCTTTCCGGTCGAGGTGTTCAACGTGCTCGGCGCCGGCGATGCCTTCATGGCGGGCCTGCTGCGCGGCTGGGTGCGCGACGAGCCGCTGGCCAACGCGCTGCGGTATGCCAATGCCTGCGGCGCGCTGGTGGTGTCGCGCCACGGCTGCGCGCCGGCGATGCCGAGTTGGGTCGAGCTGCAACAGTTCCTCGCGCACGGCTCGCCGACGACGCGGCTGCGCGAGGACGTCGCGCTCGAACGCATCCACCGCACGACCACGCGCACGCGGCGCTGGCCGTCGCTGGCGGTGCTGGCGTTCGACCACCGCAGCCAGTTCGAAGACCTGGCGCGCCAGCACGGCGCCGACGAGCAGCGCATTGCCGCCTTCAAGTCACTGGTGGCCGAGTCGGCACAGCGGGGCTATGCCGATGCGCAGCGCGACATCGGCGGGCCGGCGGAGTTGCCATCGCGCGGCGTGATCGTCGACGGCCGCTTCGGTGCAAAACTGCTGCCGCAACTCACCGGCCACGGCGCATGGGTCGCGCGCCCGGTCGAAGTGCCGGGCTCGCGGCCACTGACGTTCGAAGCCGGCGACACGCTGTGGGCCGAGTTGCGCAGCTGGCCCGCCGAGCACGTGGTCAAGTGCCTGCTGGCGCATCACCCCGACGACGAGCCTGGGCTCATGGCGCAGCAACTCGACTCGCTCGCTGCCCTGGCACGTGCCTGCCACGCCACCGGCCACGAATTGTTGCTCGAGGTGATTCCGCCGGCCGAGTTGCCAAACGATCCTCACACGCTGGCGCGTGCACTGACGCAGGTCTACGCGGCCGGCGTGTTCCCCGATTGGTGGAAGCTGCCGCCGCCCGATGGCGATGCCGCATGGCGCGAGATCGCCGCGGTGATCGAACGGCACGATCCGCACTGCCGCGGTGTGCTGCTGCTCGGCCTGGGGGCCGCCGAGGCCGAGCTGGCCGAGAGCTTTCGCATCGCCGCCGCGCAGCCGCTGTGCAAGGGCTTCGCGATCGGCCGCTCGATCTTCGCCGACGCCGCGGCCGGCTGGTTCGCCGGCACGCTCGACGACGCCGGCGTGATCGAGCAAGTGGCATCGCGCTACCAGCGGCTGATCGAGCGCTGGTGCGAGGCGCGTGCCGGCGCGGCACAACCGAGTTGACGAACGGAGATCACTCCGTCCATTTCACCAGGAGACGACACATGGAACAGACCCGCAAGACCACCCGCCGCCACGTGCTGAAGGCTTCGGCCGTGGCCGTCGCCGGCACCACCCCCTTCTTCGGCCCGTGGACGCACAACCGCGTGTGGGCGCAGGCCGCCAGCGCGAAGCCGCTGGTGATCGGGCTGACGATGGACAACTCGGGCCAGTACGCGGCCAGCGGCGGCGAGGAGCGCCTGGGCGCGATGATGGCGATCAAGGAATTCAACGACAAAGGCGGCGTGCTCGGCCGGCGCATCGAGGCCGTGCACATGGACACCGAGACCACGCCGGCCACCGGCTCGCGCGTGGCCGAACGCATGATCACCCGCAACGAGGCGGCGTTCCTGATCGGCGCCGTGCACTCCGGCGTGGCCAATGCGATCTCGCAGGTGGCGCAGAAGTACGGCTGCATCTTCCTGAACACCAACTCGAGCTCGCCCACCGAGTCGGGCAAGGACTGCCACCGCGTCAAGTTCGTGTGGGACGGCAACGGCACCAACTTCGCGCAGGCGATCGTCAAGAACGCGATCCGCGCCAGCGGCAAGGAGTGGGTGCTGCTGACCAACGACTACGTGTGGGGCCACAACACGTCGAAGGCCACACGCACGGTGGTCGAGGCCAACGGCGGCAAGATCGTCGACGAGCTGCTGGTGCCGCAGAACACACGCGACTTTTCCTCCTACCTGCTCAAGCTGCAGCAGCTCAAGCCCGCGGTGGTGGCCACCGCGATCGGCGGCGACGACATCAAGGCGCTGCGCCAGCAGGTGGTGCAGCTCAAGCTCAACAAGAGCGCGGCCTGGATCAACAACCAGCAGGACTGGCCCGACGTCTACGGCCTCGGGCCGGAGGCGATCTTCGGCGTGTTCGGCACCACCTGGTACTACCGGCTCGACCTGCCGGGCGTCAAGGAGTTCGTCGCCGCCTACCAGAAGCAGTACCCGGGCATGGCGATCCGCGTGCCGGGCAACGTCTACCACAACGGCTACATGGCCACGCGCGAGCTGCTGCGCTGCGTGGAGGAAGCCGGCAGCACCAACAACATCGCGGTGATCAAGAAGCTCGAAGGCCGCAAGATGAGCGCGCGCGACCGCCTGCAGCACCACGACGCCTGGATCGACCCCAACACGCACCAGTGCCAGCAGACCATCTACATGGCGAGCTACAACGACACACCGGCCGAGAAGGACGACATCTTCAGGATCCTCGCCAACGTCGACCCGAAAGAGGTGCAGGACGGCGACAGCGCCGGCGCCTGCAAGCTCGAAGGCTACGACGCCACGCCGAGCTACCAGGTCTGATCGAGGCTTTCCACGCCCATGCTCGGCAACCTGCTGCCGCACCTCGTCAACGGCATCTCGCTGGGGTTGCTGTTCGCGTTGATCGCGCTCGGCTTCATGCTGATCGTGGGCGTGATGGAGACCATCAACCTGGCGCACGGCTCGTTGTTCGCGCTCGGTGCCTACGTGGCGCTGTTCGTCGCGGCGCCGCGCTTTGGCTGGTTCCCTGAAGCGCAGGCCGCGTACATGGCGCTGCCGATCGGCACACGTTATGCGATCGCGTTGTTCGTCGCGCCGCTGATCGTCGGCCTGTTCGGGCTGCTGCTCGAGCTGTGCCTGCGGCGTACCTATGGGCGCGATCCGCTGTATGGCCTGCTGCTCACCTTCGGCGCCGCGCTGGTGATCGAGGAACTGATCCGCCTGATCTGGGGCTCCACCGAGAAGCAGTTGCCGCTGCCGGCGCTGATCTCGGGCGCATTCGTGTTCGACGGCTTGATCTACTCGAGCTACCGCGTGTTCGCCAGCCTGTTCGCGATCGTGGCGATCGTCGCGCT
>DATDJF010000134.1:0-2587 GCA_036520715.1 Burkholderiaceae bacterium
AGCGGGTGCGCCAGTTGCCGCTCAAGGACCAGAGCTTGAAGAGGGCCTGAAGCGATTGCTGCACAGGTGGTCTCCGTGGATGGCGTGTGCGTTGGCCGTGGCGCTGCGCGTGCCGCAGCCGGCACATGCGCAAGGCGGGCCCGACCTGCGCGCCACCTACACCGTGGTCGGCGATGGCATCCCCAAGGCGCTCACCGATGACAGGCCCGATGTCGAGAACGGCCGCCGCATCGTCACCGACCGTCAATCGGGGCTGTGCGTGCTGTGCCACAGCGGGCCGTTTCCCGAGGCGCGTTTCCAGGGCGACCTGGCCACCAATCTGGCCGGCACCGGCTCGCGCTGGAGCGAGGCGCAACTGCGGCTGCGTCTGGTCGACGCCTCGCGGCTGAATCCGCAGACCATCATGCCGTCGTACTACCGCACCGACGGCCTCGCGCGCGTCGGCTCGTCATGGCGCGGCCAACCCGTGCTCAGCGCGCAGCAGATCGAAGACGTGGTGGCCTTCCTGCGCACGCTGCGCGATGTGCCATGAACCAGCGCACCACGATGCCGACACGGCGCACGATGCTGACGGCCGGCCTCGGCGCCGGCCTTTGCATCGTGTGGCGCCCTGCGCACGCGCTGTCCGACGAGCTCGCGGGCGCGCTGCGCGCCTTCACCGGTGGCGCTGCCACACGCGAGGGCAAGGTCAACCTCGACATCGCGCCGCTGGTGGAAAACGGCAACACGGTGCCGATCACCGTCACCGTCGACAACCCGATGACCCCTGCCAACCACGTGCAGGCGATCGCGGTGTTCAACGAGAAGAACCCGCAGCGCGACGTGGTGGCCTGCAGGCTCACGCCGCGGGTGGGCCGTGCCGTGGTGTCGACGCGCATCCGCCTGGCCACCACGCAGCAGCTCGTGGCGGTGGCCAAGCTCAGCGACGGTTCGTACTGGACTCACACGGTGGACGTGATCGTCACGCTGGCCGCCTGCATCGAGTGACATGATTGCCCCCACGCTCACTTCGTTCGCTGCCCCCCGCGGGGGCGCAGCCGCCTTGGGGCGGCCCGGCGTCGGCTGACATGGCCCGCGCCCTGATCCACGTCCCCACCACCGCGCGCAAGGGCGAGGTGGTGGAGGTCCGCACGCTGATCGCGCACGCGATGGAAACCGGCTATCGCGCCGGCGCCGACGGCCGCACGCTGCCGCGCGACATCATCCGCCGCTTCAGTTGCCGCTACAACGGCGAGCTGGTGTTCGCCGCCGACCTGTACCCGGCAATGGCGGCCAATCCGTACCTGGCGTTTTTTCTCACGGCCGATACCAGCGGCAGCCTGACCTTCACCGGGGAGGGGGACAACGGGTTCGCGCAGACCGAGAGCGCGACGATCACCGTCACATGAGGGTGCGCGGCGCCACGCTGCTGGTCGCCGCGTCGCTGCTCCAGTGGGCAGGCGCCTGCGCGCAAACCGCGGGCGCCGCACAGCGCTCGGGCTTCGACACCATGAGCCCGCGCATCCAGGCGATGCAGCGCGACGACCAGCAGAACCCGGGCATGCTGTGGGTCGCCGATGGTGAGGCGTTGTGGAACAAGCCTGTCGGTGCCAGCGCTACGTGTGCCCATTGCCACGGCGACGCGAGAACGTCGATGCGCGGCGTCGCCGCCCGCTACCCCGATTGGGACACGATCGACAAGAAGCCGGTGGACCTCGCGCAACGCATCAACCTGTGCCGCACTCGCCACCAGCAGGCGCCACCTCTGCCGCCCGAGAGCGCAGAACTGCTCGGTTTCGAAGCCTACGTCGCGCACCAGTCGCGCGGCATGCCGCTCGTCCCCAGCTCCGCCAGGGAGCTCGACGCGCCGCGCGCGCGCGGCCGCCAGCTGTGGGATCAGCGAGTCGGGCAGCTCAACCTGTCGTGCGCGCTGTGCCACGACCAACTGCCCGGCCGCCTGCTGGCAGGCAGCGCCATCCCGCAGGGCCACGTCAACGGCTATCCCACCTATCGGCTCGAGTGGCAGGGCATGGGCTCGCTGCAACGGCGCATCCGCAACTGCCTGAGCGGCGTGCGCGCCGAGCCACCACCGTTCAACGCCACCGAGATGGTGGAGCTGGAGCTCTATCTCGCGCAGCGCAGCGCCGGCATGAAGGTCGAAGCTCCGGCGGTGAGGCCCTAGGCTTCGAGTGGCGGCGGATCGTAGTCGCCGTGCAGCGCGCGCCACACGCGCTCGGGCGTCAGCGGCATCTGCACGCGCTCGGCGTCGCGTCCTTGTCCAGCGTGGTCGAGCGCGTCGATCACCGCGTTGACCACGGCGGGCGTGCCACCGATGGTGCCGAGCTCGCCGACACCCTTGGCGCCGATCGCATTGGTGGTGCACGGCACCGAGGTGTCGAACTCGGTCTTGAAGGCGCGAAAGCCGTCGACCCGCGGCAACGTGTAGTCCATGAAGCTCGCGCTGAGGGCCTGGCCGGTGCCGGGGTCGTAGGCCATGTGTTCGCACAGCGCCTGGCCGATGCCCTGCACCGCGCCGCCTTCGACCTGGCCGCGCGCGATCTGCGGGCTGACGACGCGGCCGATGTCGTTGACCGACGAGTACGCCACC
>DATDJF010000135.1:0-13036 GCA_036520715.1 Burkholderiaceae bacterium
CTGGCCCAACGTGCCCACCGCCAAGGAACTGGGCTACGACATCGTCGGCAACTCGCCGTACGGCCTGGTCGGCCCCAAGGGCATGGACCCTGCGGTGGTCAAGACGCTGCACGACGGCTTCAAGAAGGCGATGGACGACCCGAAGCACGCGGAGTTGCTCGACCAGCTCAACCAGGATGCCTGGTACAAAACCGGCGACGAGTACGCCGCGTGGGCCAAGGCCACGTACGCGTCGGATCGCGCACTGATCGAGCGCTTGGGGTTGCTGGCGAAGTAGCGCCGCGCCGCGCCCGCTGCGGCCGTGGCGACCTCATTGAACACGGATCGGCGGTCCACCCCGTCCGCGTCACGGCGCGCCGAACGCCAGGCGCGGGATCCAGGTGGTGATGGCCGGCACGTAGGTGATGAGCAGCAGCGTCAAGAGCAACGGCACGTAGTACGGCAGCATCGCTTTCAACACGTCTTTCATCGTCACCTTGGCGATGTCGGCCACCAGGAACAGGGCCAGCCCCATCGGCGGCGTGAGCAGGCCGATCATCAGGTTGAACACCACCACCATGCCCAGGTGCACCGGGTCGACGCCGGCGGCGACCAGCGGTTTGGCGATGATCGGCGCGATCACCAGGATCGCGGTGGTGCTGTCGAGGAACATGCCGACCACGATCAGCAACACGTTGACCAGCAGCAGCAACACCAGCGGGTTGGTCGAGACCTGCAGCATCGCCGCCGTGAGCTTCTGCGGCACGCCCTCCACCGACAGGATCCAGCCGAACAGCGCCGCCACCGCCACGATCAGCAGGATGCCGGCCGACGCGCCGATGGTTTCGATCGCGGCGGCGCGCACGCCGTGCCACGTGAGCTCGCGGTAGAAGAAGGTGCTGATCAGCACCGCGTAGGCCACCGTCACTGCCGCGATCTCGGTGGGCGTGAAGAAGCCGGCCAGCATGCCGATGATCAGGATCACCGGCGCCAAGATCGCCGGCAGCGCAGGTTTGAAGTCGCGCCACAGTTCGCCCCGCCTGGGCCAGCGCTCGGCACGCGGGTACTTGCGCCGCACCGCGAGCCAGCCGGTCATCAGCATCAGCATCAGCACGCACAGCAGGCCGGGCAGGATGCCGCCGAGCAGCAGCTGGATCACCGACACGCCGGTGACCGTGCCGTAGATGATGAGCGGGATGCTGGGCGGGAAGATCGGCCCGACGATGGCCGACGAACAGGTCACGGCGCTGGCGAACGCGGGCTTGAAGCCCTTGGCGCGCATGGCGTCGATCTCGATGCGGCCGATGCCGCCGATGTCGGCCAGCGCCGAGCCCGACATGCCGGCGAACACCAGGCTGCCGAAGATGTTCACCTGCGCCAGCCCGCCGGGCAGCCGGCTCACCGCGGTGTCGGCGAACTTGTAGATGTGCTTGGAGATGCCGGCCGCGTTCATCAGGCTGCCGACGAACAGGAACACCGGCACCGCGACGAGCGGGAACGAATCGAGCGCATACAAGGTGCGCTGCGCGATCAGGTCGAGCGGCAGGTCGTTGAGCAGCATGTACAGCACGCTCGGGATGCCGATGGCCAGCACCACCGGAAAACCGAGCATGAACAGCGCGAGAAAGGCTGCGATGACGATGAAGCCACTCATGTCAGCCGCACCTCACGTCAGCACCGTGTGCTTCGCTTCGGGGCGCTTGCGTTGCCACGTGTGGGCGAACTTCGCGGCAGTCTCGACCACCAGCAGCAGCGAGCCGATCCCCAGTGGCGCCATGAACAACCAGAACGGCATCTCCAGCGTCGCCGTCTGATTGCTCATGTTGTTGCGGACAGTCACGGCCGTCGCGACAGCGACCAGCGCGAACAGTGCGATGCCGGCCAGTTCGATCGTGAGCTGCAGCCACCAGCGCGGCCGTGCGGGAATCAGCGCCTGGAGCTCCTCCATGGCGATCTGCCCGCCCCACAGCGTGACCAGTGGCGCGGCGAGAAAAACGAGGCAGATCATGAAATAGCGCGCCAGCTCCTCGGCGCCGGACATCGGCACGTTGAACACCGAGCGCATCACGATCTGCGCCAGCGGCGTGGCGATCAGCAGGAACAGCAGCGCCAGGCACACCCCGCGCAGCAGCGTGCGCACCCCGTCGAGCAGCGGCCTCACGCGCCGCCTACTTCACTGCCTGGATCTGCTCGATCAGTGCCTTCCACTCCGGGAAGTCCTTGTCCACCTGCGCCAGCACCGCGCTGCGGAAGGCCGGCACATCGAGCCCGTCTTTCGCCTCGACGAAGGTCATGCCCTTGCCCTCGAGATCCTTGCGGTACCGGGCCGCGGTCTCGCGGTCCCAGTCGAGCGTCTTGGCGCCCACTTCCATCATCGTGTCCTCGATGATCTTGCGGTCGGCTGCCGGGACGCCTTGCCAGATGCGCTCGTTGACGAACACCGACAGCACCGACTGCATGTGGCCGGTGAGCATCACGTACTTCTGCACCTCGTAGAGCTTGAGGTTGTAGATGTTGGGCAGCGGGTTCTCCTGGCCCACCACCAGCCCGGTGGCCAGCGCCGTGGCGAGCTCCGACACCTCCACCGGCGTGGCCACCGCGCCCATGCCGGTGAGCATGGTCGACCACAGCTTCACCGGCACGCCGCGGTACTTCTTGCCCGCCATGTCCTTCGGACTCAGCACCTTTTCCTTCGACGTGAGCTGGCGCGTGCCCTGGAACAGGTGGCCGACGATGCGCATGCCGCCGGCCTGCAGCAGCTGCTTGTTCACCTCTTGAAGGGCGGGCGAGGTGCGCGCATCGGTGGCGCGCATCGCGTGCTCGGCGTCGCGGTAGACGAACGGCGTGTTGAACACCGCCGTCGCGGGCAGGATCTTGCCGAGCGAGGCGAAGTCGTGGTGGCCCATCGCGATGGCGCCGCTCTTGATGCCGTCGACCATCTCGCCCACGCCACCGAGCTGCGAGTTGGCGAACACCTGGATCTCGACGCGCCCATTGGTGCGCTCTTTCACCAGCTTGGCCACCTCGTCGGCATACAAGGTCTGCGGCGCATTGGCCACGCCCACGTGGGCATAACGCAGCTTGACCTGCGCGTGTGCGGTCGAGGTCCATGCACAAAGTGCCAGCAGCGCGGTGGCCGCTGCCAGCAACGGAAACGGGCGGGCGTTTTTCATCGGTGTTGTCTCCTTCGTTGTGGTGTCGTCTTCAGATCATCCGTTGTTCGTAGAGCTTGAACACCGCTGACGTGTCGAGCTCGGAGTGACCCGCCTCGATCAGCCGGCGGTACAGCGCGAGCGCCTGGCCCATCATCGGGATCGGTGTGCCGAGCGCGGCGGCGTAGTCGTTGACCATCTCGAGGTCCTTGCGCAGCTGGCGCGCGTAGCCCTGCGGCGCGAACTCGCGCGCCACCATGCGTGGATACAGCCGCTGCAGCAGCGAGCCGTCGGCGTGGCCGCCGGCCAGGCACTCGGGCAGGCGCGCGGCGTCGATGCCCGCGGCCTCGGCCATCGACGCGGCCTCGGCCATCACCGCGTGGATGCAGCCGACGATCAGCTGGTTCAGCATCTTCGCCGCCAGCCCGCTGCCCACCGGCCCCATGTGCGTGAAGCGCGCCGACACATCGGCCATCAACGGTCGGACGCGTTCGATGTCGCTGGCATCGCCGCCGGCCATCACCGTGAGCGTGCCGGTGCCCGAGGCCGGCGGCCCGCCCGACACCGGTGCGTCGACCCACGCGCATTGGGTGAGCTCGCGCAGGCGCTGCGCAAACGCCTGGCCTTGTTCGACCTTGATGGTGGAAAAGTCGATCACCAGCTGCGGCGGCTGCAGCGCGCTGGCGACACCGGCTGGGCCGAACACCGCCGCCTCCACCGCGGCCGGTGTCGGCAGGTTGAGCAGCACCAGGTCGGCGCCCGACGCCGCATCGGCAGGCGAGCCAGCGACCGTGGCGCCCACCTCGCGCGCGAGGTCGAGTTGTGCCGGCACGATGTCGAAGACGCGCATCGGATAACCCAGCGCACACAGCCGGCGCGTCATCGGCAGGCCCATCAGGCCGACACCGACGTAGCCGATGCGGGGTTTGTCGTCCATCGTCAGTGCCGCCCGGCCGCCCGAAGGCACTGGAGCGCCCCCGCGGGGGGCAGCGACAACGGCCGCATGGCCGTTGCGGCGAGGCTCACTTCGCGCAGCGAAGTGAAGGTGCGAAGCACCGGCCGGAGCCAAGAAAGTGAGCGTGGGGGCTTCATCTCATTCCATCCGGTAGACGCGCAGCGCGCTGTCGCGGAACAACGCGCGCCGGTCTTCGGCGGCGAAGTCGCGCGTGATTTCATCGAAGCCCGAGTAGATGGTGGTGAACGGCGCGCACAGGCCGTCGACCGGAAAGTTGCTGGCGAACATGCAGCGCGCCACACCGAACCACTCGATCGTGCGCAGCACCAGGTCGCGGTTGGCGGCCACCGTCCAGGGCTTGCCTGCCTGGCCGATGCCGGAAATCTTCACCGCCACGTTGGGGTACGGCGCGAGCTCGGCCATCGCGCGCTTCCAGCCCGCGAGACCGTCAGCGCTGCGATCGGCCGGCAGGCCGGTGTGGTTGAGCACGATCGGCGTGTACGGAAAGTCGCGTGCCAGCTGCGCCGCCTCGTGCAGGTGCCACCACGGCGTTTGCAGCTCGAAGTGCAGGCCGTGGCGCTCGAGTCGCGCATAACCGTCGCGCCACGCGGCGTTGGTCATGCCGCCGGGCTCGGCGTCGTTCGGGCTGCGGTTGGCGCGCGGCTTGTGGCGCACGCCGCGCACGAACGGCCAGGCCGCGTGTTGCTCGAGCAAGGCGGCGTTGTCGGCGCGCTGCAGCCAGGCCTGCGCGACCGCCACGGTGGGCAGGCCGTGGTCGCGACGCAGCGAGTCGACGTAGCGCATCTCGCCGGCAGCATCGTTGGGGTCCCACTCGGTCTCGACATACACGCTGTGCGACACGTCGAACGGCCGCGCGTCGGCGCGGTAGTCATCTGGCAGGTAAGAGCGGCGCAGTGCGCTGTAGTCGCCATAGCGAAACGGCACTGGCGGCTCGTCGCGCAGCCACGGGTGGTAGTTGAGCGCGGGGTCCCAGAAGTGCTGGTGCGCGTCGACGATCGGGAAGCTCAGGCTCATCGTGGCGCCGTGCTCATTCGGCCTTGATGTTGGCCGCCTTCACCAGCTTGCCGTAACGCTCGAACTCGCTGCGGTTCAGTTCGGCGAACTGCTCCAGCGTGAGCGTGCTGGCTTCGCCGGCGAGGCCGCGCAGGCGCTCCTGCACGTCGGGCAGCTTCAGCGCGCGTTGCAGTTCCGCATGCAGCCTGTCGATCACGGGCTTGGGCGTGCCGCCGGTGGCGTACAGGCCATACCAGGTGGTGATGCCCACGCTCGGGTAGCCCGCCTCCTGCATGGTCGGCACGTCCGGCAGTTGCGACGAGCGCGTGGCGGTGGTCACCGCCAGCGGGCGCAGCTTGCCGGCCTTGATCTGGCCCATGGCCGACGACGTGGTGTCGATCATGAACTGAATCTGGCCGCCGATGAGGTCGATGTGCGCGGCGCTGCTGCCCTTGTACGGCACGTGTTTCGACGTCGTGCCGGCGGCCAGGTTGAGCGCCTCGCCGGCGATGTGCTGGGTGCTGCCGACGCCCGACGAGCCGTAGTTGTAGGCATCGGGCTTGGCCTTCATCGCGGCCACGAACTCGGCCACGGTGCGTGCGCTCTCGTTGGGGCCGACGAGCAGCACCTGCGGCACCGTGACCACCAGGCCGACCGGTGCGAGGTCCTTCAGCGGATCGAAGCTGAGCTTGAGCATGTGCGGCGCGATCGCCTGGCCGGTGTTGGTGGCCAGCAGCAGCGTGTAGCCGTCGGGCGCCGACTTGGCGGCTTCGGCCGCGGCCAGCGTGTTGGCCGCGCCGGGCTTGTTCTCGACGATGAAGCTCTGCTTCATCGACTCGTTGAACTTCTCGGCCAGCAAACGCGCCAGGATGTCGGTGCCGCCGCCGGCCGTGGCGCCCACCAGGATGCGCACCGGCTTGCTCGGATACGCCTGCGACTGCGCCAGGCCCGGCAGCACGGCGAGCGCGAGACCCGCCACGACCGACATGACACGCCTGCGCTGCAGCGTCATCGGACCCACCTAGTGGAAACGCGCCGACGCCATGCGGCACGCGAGTTGGAATGCCTGCTTCATCGCGCCGGGATTGGCCACCCCTTGGCCGGCGATGTCGAATGCCGTGCCGTGCGCCGGCGTGGTGATCGGAATCGGCAGCCCGCCTTGCACGGTGACACCACGCCAGAAGCCCATCAGCTTCATCGCGATCTGGCCCTGGTCGTGATACATCGTGACCACGCCGTCGTACTGGCGCTGATCGCCCTGCACCTTGAGGAAGATGGTGTCGGCTGCGAACGGGCCGTGCACCGGGATGCCGCGCGAGCGTGCCGCCTCGACCGCGGGGCCGATGACGTCGAGTTCCTCGCGGCCGAACGAACCGTTGTCGCCGTTGTGCGGGTTGAGGCCGCACACGGCGATGCGCGGCTGCGTGATGCCGGCGCCCGCCATCGCGGCGGCGATGAGCTCGATGCCGCGCGTGACGCCCTCGACAGTGATCTGCCCGGCCACCTCGCGCAGTGCGATGTGCGACGTGACGCGTGACGTCCACAAGCCATCGAGCACGTTGAACTCGCACACCGGGCCGTCGAACTCGAGCTGCTCGGCGAACCAATGCAGCTCGTCGCTGGTGTGCATGCCGGCCAGATGCAGCGAATGTTTGTTGAGCGGCGCGAACAGCATCGCATCGGCGCGCCCGCGGCGCACCGCGTCGAGGCCGAGGGCCAGCGTGTCGAGGCTGTAGCGGCC
The DNA here is from genome assembly GCA_036520715.1 of Burkholderiaceae bacterium. Classification (GTDB taxonomy): domain Bacteria; phylum Pseudomonadota; class Gammaproteobacteria; order Burkholderiales; family Burkholderiaceae_C; genus JAEUPI01. Next base: position 6,842 of record DATDJF010000135.1, read on the forward strand.
GCCAGCAGCCGTGCTCACACAACGCTCGAACTCGCCGCGCGTGTCGCCGCGAAAGTCCACCAGCAGCGGCGTGTTGGCGGGCGTGCGCGAGAAGTCGGCGTCGTCGAGGCTTGCCACGCGCTGCAGCGCGGTGCGTTGGCCCGCGAGATCCATGCCGCGCTGCAACTCTGCGGCATCGGCCAACACAAGAAGGTCGGCCTGCGCAGTGGTCGCGGGGTCGGCCAGCAGGCGGCCCACCAGCTCGGGCCCGATGCCCGCCGGGTCGCCCAGCACGGTGACGATGCGGGGTTTGCGTTTGTTCACTGGGGCTGTCGGGCCGCCGCGGCAGCACTGCGAGCTCGCGAGCCGCGAACGTATCACGTCCGCGGGCTTCGCTCGATGGTGTTGTTGCTAGTGGCGTGTGCAGCAGCGCCCGCCTCGGTTGCCGCTGGGCAACCCGCAAGCGGCCGATGCTGCGCGCGCGGCGCCGCCTGCCGGCTGTCCGCGGGTCAGGCGTCTTCGGCGCGAGCCGCCGAGCCCGCCAGCATCGTGTGCCCGGTGGCCACGTCGTCGAGCCCTTCGACGTCGAGCACCAGCAGGCGCTGCGGGCCGAGCTGCATGATGCCGAGCTGCTGCATCTGGCGCAGCGCGCGGTTCACGCGCTGGCGGCTGCCGCCGACCATCGAGGCCAGGTCGCCCTGCGACACCGCGAGGTCGATGCGCAGGCCGTTGGCGGTGGCGCGGCCGAAGCGGCGGGCCAGCCGCAGCACCTCGCGCGCCAGCCGCTGCGGCAGGCTCAGCGCGTGGCGCTCCTCGCAGCGCTTGTACATGCGGCGCAGCCGCTGGCAATTGAGTTGCAGCAGCGCGTCGCGGAACTCGCTGCTCACCTCCATCAACTCGTGCATGTCGGCCTTGGCCAGGATCAGCAGCGTCGAGGGCACGTGCGCCACCATGTCGAGGTCTTCGACGCGGTTGTCGACCAGCGCGATGTCGCCGAACCACTGCCCCGGGCTCATGAACTCGAGCGTGAAGACACGGCCGTCGCTCAATGCGGTGCCCAGACGCACGGCGCCACGCGCCACGCCCACCCAGTTGCCGGCGGCGTCGCCGCGCTGGGTGATGCGCGCGCCCGCCACCACGCGGTGCACGCGCGAGCGGCCGATGATGGCGTTGCGCAAGCTTTGCGGCAGCTCCGCGAACCAGCGCCCGGCTTGCAGCGCGTTGAGCTCGTCGTCGCGCAGGCCGTTGTTCGCGGTGGCAGCGGGCAACGGCCGCGCGACCGTGCCGCGTTGCGCGGCCAGCCTGAGGTCGGTGGCGATAGCGTCCATGCTGAGTCTCCCTTGAGGGCCTTCAGGCCACTTCGAACAATCCGGCCGCCCCCTGGCCGCCGCCGATGCACATCGTGACCACCACGTACTTGGCGCCGCGCCGCTTGCCTTCGATCAGCGCGTGGCCGGTCAGGCGAGAGCCGCTCACGCCGTACGGATGGCCCACCGCGATCGCGCCACCGTTGACGTTGAGCAGTTCGTCGGGGATGCCGAGCTTGTCGCGGATGTAGAGCACCTGGCAGGCGAACGCCTCGTTGAGCTCCCACAGGCCGATGTCGCTGACCTTCAGGCCGGTGCGCTGCAGCAGCCGCGGAATCGCGAACACCGGGCCGATGCCCATCTCGTCGGGCTCGCAGCCGGCCACCGCGAAGCCGCGAAAGATGCCCAGCGGTTTGAGGTTGCGCTGCTCGGCGAGCTTGGCGTCCATCAGCAGGCAGACCGACGAGCCGTCGGAGAACTGGCTGGCGTTGCCGGCGGTGATCACGCCGCCGGGCAGCGCCGAGCGGATCTTGCTGACGCCTTCGAGCGTGGTGTCGGCGCGGATGCCTTCGTCGGCCGAGATCGTCACTTCCTTGCGCGTCAAACGGCCGCTGGCCTTGTCGACCACGCCCATCACGGTGGTCATCGGCACGATCTCGTCGTTGAACTTGCCGGCGGCCAACGCGGCGGCCGCGCGCTGCTGGCTGCGCACGCCGTATTCGTCCTGCGCGAGCTTGGAGATGCCGTAGCGCTTGGCCACCTGCTCGGCGGTCTGCAGCATGGTCCAGTAGATCTCGGGCTTGATCTCGGCCATCGCCGGGTCGACGCGCATGTGGCGATTGACCTCGTTCTGCACGCACGAGATGCTCTCGACGCCGCCGGCCACCATCACCGGCACCTGGTCGACGATGATGCGCTGCGCAGCCATCGCGATTGCCTGCAGCCCGCTGGAGCAGAAGCGGTTGATGCTGACGCCGGCGGTGGTGATCGGCAGGCCGGCGCGCAGCGCGGCCACGCGCGCGATGTTGCCGCCGGTGGTGCCCTCGGTCAGGCTGCCGCCGAGGATCACGTCTTCCACTTCGGCGGGGTCGACGCCGGCGCGCTTGACGGCGTGGGTGATGCTGTGCGCCGCCAAGGTGGCGCCGTAGGTCATGTTGAAGGCGCCCTTCCAGCTCTTGGCCAGGCCGGTGCGCGCGGTGGAGACGATCACTGCATCGGTCATGTCGGCTCCTCGATTCAGTTGAACGACTTGCCGTCGTCGGCGAGCTTTTGCAGCAAGGGCGCCGGCTGCCACCAGGCTTCGGCACCGGGCTCGGCGGCAAAACGCCTGAGCGAGCGCACGACGTTGGGCAGGCCCACGATGTCGGCATGGAGCATCGGGCCGCCGCGGTGCTGCGGGAAACCGTAGCCGTTGAGGTAGACGACGTCGATGTCCGATGCGCGCGCGGCAATCTTTTCGTCGAGGATGCGCGCGCCTTCGTTGACGAGCGCGAACACGCAGCGCTCGACCACCTCGTCGTCGCTGATCTTGCGTGCGTTGAGGCCGCGCTCCTTGCGGAAGCTCTCGATGATCTCGGTGACCACCGCGTCGGGGATCGGATCGCGCGCTCCGGCCTCGTAGCGGTACCAGCCGGCGCCGGTCTTCTGGCCGTAGCGGCCCTGCTCGCAGATGGCGTCGGCCACCACACGCTGGTAGGCGGCCGGGTTCTCGGCGGCGCGGCGCTTGCGGCCGGCCCAGCCGATGTCCAGGCCCGCGAGGTCGCCGACGCGGAACGGCCCCATCGCGAAGCCGAACTTCTCGAGCGCCTTGTCCACCTGCTGCGGCAACGCGCCTTGCATCAACAACCCGTTGGCGGCGGCGCCGTACCTGGCCAGCATGCGGTTGCCGATGAAGCCGTCGCAGACGCCGGAGACGACACCGATCTTCTTGATCGTCTTGGCCATCGCCATGCAGGTGGCCAGCACGTCGGGCGCGGTCCGGTCGCCGCGCACGATCTCGAGCAGCCGCATCACGTTGGCCGGGCTGAAGAAATGCAGGCCGATCACGTCTTGCGGGCGCCGGGTGAAGCCGGCGATCGTGTTGAGGTTCAGCGCCGAGGTGTTCGACGCCAGGATCGCGCCCGGCTTGCACACCTCGTCGAGCGTCTTGAACACCTGCTGCTTGACGTCCATGTTCTCGAACACGGCCTCGATCACCAGGTCGGCGTCCCTCATCGCGTCGTAGCCGAGCGTCGGCTGGATCAGCGCCAAACGCTCACCGACTTGCGCTTCGGTGATGCGCCCCTTCTTGGCGGTGTTCTCGTAGTTCTTGCGGATCGTGGACAGGCCCTTGTCGAGCGCCTCCTGCTTCATCTCGAGAATCACCACCGCGATGCCGGCGTTCGCGAAGTTCATCGCGATGCCGCCACCCATCGTGCCGGCGCCGATGATGCCGACCTTCCTGATCGGGCGCAGCGCCGTGTTCTCCGGCACGTCGGCGATCTTGGTCGCCGCTCGTTCGGCGGCGAAGATGTGGCGCAGCGCACGCGACTCCGGTGTGTTCATCAGCGACATGAAGCTTTCGCGCTCCAGGCGCAGCGCCTCGTCGATCGGCTTGGTCAACGCCATCGCCACTGCCTCCACGCACTTCAGCGGCGCCGGGAAGTTTTTCGACGCGGCGCCCACCGTGTTGCGTGCGAACTGCAGGAAGGCCTCGCTCTGCGCATCCTTGACCTTGAGGTCGCGCACGCGCTTGAGCGGCATCTTGTCGGTGACCACCTTGTCGGCCAGCGCGAGCGCGGCGTCGACCGGGTCGCCGTCGACCACGTCGTCGAACAGCGCCGTGCCCTTCAGTTTCGCGGCCGGCACGGTGGCGCCCGAGACGATCATGTTCAGCGCGGCTTCGAGGCCGATCACGCGCGGCAGCCGCTGCGTGCCACCGGCGCCCGGCAACAACCCGAGCTTCACCTCGGGCAACGCGATCTGCGCATCGGACTTCGCCGCGCGGTAGTGCGCGCCGAGCGCGAGCTCGAGCCCGCCGCCCATGCAGACACCGGAGATCGCCGCGATCACCGGCTTGGGCGAGTTCTCGAACGCAGCGATCAGCGCCGGCAGCCGCGGCTCACGAGCGGCGTTGGGTGTGCCGAACTCCTTGACGTCGGCGCCGCCCGAGAACGCCCGGTCGCTGCCGGTGACGACGATGGCCCTGACGCCGCCATCGGCCAGCGCGCGATCGAGTGCTTGCATCAACCCCTGGCGCAAGGCGGCGCCCAGGCCGTTGACCGGCGGGTAGTCCAGGCGGATCAGCGCGTTGGCGCCGCGAACCTCGTACTGCGTGCTGCTCATGGCGAGCCTTTCAATCGATGGGGTGTGTACGGCCGAAAGCCGAGGTCAGATCGTCACGCCGCCGTCGATGACCAGGCTCTGGCCGGTCATGAAGGTCGATGCCGGCGACGCGAGGTACACCGCCGCGCCGGCGATCTCGTCGGGCTCGCCGATGCGCTGCAGCGGCGTGGTCGCGGTGCGCTTCTTCAGGGCCGCGGGGTCTTCCCACAGCGCCTTGGCGAAGTCGGTCTTGATCAGGCCCGGCGCGATGCAGTTGACACGCACGTTGTGCGGGCCGTATTCGACCGCCAGGTTGCGCGCGAGCTGCATGTCGGCGGCCTTGGAGATGCAGTAGGCGCCGATGACGGCTGAGCCGCGCAGGCCGCCGATCGACGACACGATGATGATCGAGCCGTCGCGCCGCTCGATCATCTGCGGCACCGTGAAGTTGATCAGCCAGTGGTTGGCGACCACGTTGTTGTCGAGGATCTTGCGGAACTGCTCGTCCTCGATGCCGGCCTGCGGGCCGTAGTACGGGTTCGACGCCGCGTTGCACACCAGCACGTCGATGCGTCCCAACTGCCGCGTGGTGCTGTCGACCAGGTTCCTGAGGTCGTCTTTCTTCGAGATGTTGGCCGGGATCGAGATCGCGCGGCCGGCGCCGTGCCTGGCGTTGATCGCGGCAGCCACCTCGTTGCACGGCTCGGCCTTGCGCGACGAGATCACGACCTTCGCGCCGTGCTCGGCCAGGCGCTCGGCGATGGCCTTGCCGATGCCGCGCGACGAGCCGGTGATGACGGCCACCTTGCCGTCGAGGGAGAACAACGACATTTGCGTCTCCTGTGGGCCCGGTGCGCTGGCGCGGCGCCAAACCCGATTTTCTGAAAGCTGGCTCGACGGTTTGGGATTTCACCTGATAATTCACCAGGCTGCGACCAGCCAAGTGAACATACCAGAATTTTTGAAAGGCGAGAATGGGCATTTCCTTTGACGGCCGCGTGGCCATCGTCACCGGCGCCGGGGGCGGACTCGGCCGGCAACACGCGCTGGCGCTGGCCGCGCGCGGCGCGAGGGTGCTGGTCAACGACTTCGGCCGCCCCGCTTCCGATGGGTCCGACCAGGGCACCGCCGCCGATGCCGTGGTCGCCGAAATCCGCGCCGCCGGCGGCACCGCGCTGGCCAACCATGCGTCGGTCACCGACGAGGCGGCGGTGCAGCAGATGGTGCAAGACACGCTGGCGGCCTGGGGCCGCGTCGACATCCTGGTGAACAACGCCGGCATCCTGCGCGACAAGAGCTTCGGCAAGATGACCCTCGACGACTTTCGCGCCGTGGTCGACGTGCACCTGATGGGCGCGGCGGTCTGCACGCACGCGGTGTGGCCCACGATGCGTGCGCAGAAGTACGGCCGCGTGGTGATGACGACCTCGTCGTCGGGCCTGTACGGCAACTTCGGCCAGGCCAACTACGGCGCGGCCAAGATGGCGCTGGTCGGCCTGATGCAGACGCTGGCCATCGAGGGTGCGAAAGACAACATCCGCGTCAACTGCCTGGCGCCCACCGCGGCGACGCGCATGACCGAAGGCCTGCTGCAGCCGCAGATGCT
>DATDJF010000136.1:0-11808 GCA_036520715.1 Burkholderiaceae bacterium
GAGGCCATCGTCGTGCTGATCCACGAAGGCGGCCTGCCGAGCGGCGACTACGACGAGTGCCCCGGCATCTCGGGGCCGATCGTGCGCATCGTCGAGCAGTTCGATGCTGCGGTCGACCTGGTGGTGAGCGGCCACACGCACCGCGCCTACAACTGCCGCATCGCCGGGCGCCTGGTGACCAGCGCCGACAAGTACGGCACGCTCGTCACCGAGATCGACCTCGTGCTCGACCCCGCCAGCGGCGACGTGCGCGAGACGCGTGCCCGCAACCTGATCGTGCGCACCGACCGCTTCGCCAGGGACGCCGCGCAGACGCAGTTGATCGAGCAGTACGAGCGGCTGGCCGCGCCGCTGGCCAAACGCAGCGTCGGGCGCGCCTTCGCGCCGCTGACGCGCGACGAGAGCCCGGCCGGCGAGATGCCGGTCGGCCTGCTGGTGGCCGACGCGCAGCTGGCGGCCACCAGCGGCGACGGCGCGCAGCTCGCGCTGATGAACCCGGGTGGCCTGCGCGCCACGCTGGCCGGCGACGCCAATGGCCTGGTGCGCTACGAAGACCTGTTTGCGGTGCAACCGTTCTACAACAACCTGGTGACCATCACGCTCACCGGTGCACAGCTGCAGCGCGCGCTCGAGCAGCAATGGCTGAACCAGCCGCGGCCGCGCGTGCTGCAGGTGTCGCGCGGCTTCAGCTACACCTGGGATGCCGCCAAGCCGCCGGGCGAGCGCATCGTGCCGGGCAGCCTGCGCCTGAACGGCGCGGCGATCGAGCCGCAGCAAAAACTGCGCGTCACCATCAACAGCTTCCTGGCCGGCGGCGGCGACAACTTCACCGTGTTCAAGCAGGACGGCCTCGAGGCGCGCACCGGCATGATGGACATCGACGCCCTCGAGCGTTATGTCGCCGCATTGGGCTCGATCGCGCCGGCCTCGCTCGAGCGCATCCGACGCGTGAATTGACCCACCCCCGATGCGCCTTCGGCGCCTCCCCCTCTAGGGGGCGCAGCCAGCGGACCAGCAAAGCTGGATCCGCGGCCGCCCTTGGATGGCACCGCGGCATGCGTCGCGGCCCGCGGGACACTAGCCCTTGAATACAACGCCAACACCAAGAGCGCAGGAGATCATCCGCGCCAAGCGCGAGGGCGCGGCTCTCGACGGCGTGCAGATCGACGCCTTCGTGCAGGGCCTGTCGTCGCGCCGCTGGAGTGAGGGCCAGGTGGCGGCGCTGGCGATGGCGATCTGCCTGCGCGGCATGACGCGCGCCGAGACGACGCTGCTGACGCGCGCGATGGCGGCGTCAGGCCAGCTGCTCGACTGGTCGCGCGACCATTTCGACGGCCCGCTGCTCGACAAGCACTCCACCGGCGGCGTCGGCGACAAGGTGAGCCTGGTGCTGGCACCGCTGCTGGCCGCCTGCGGCGCGGTGGTGCCGATGATCTCGGGACGCGGCCTCGGCCACACCGGCGGCACGCTGGACAAGCTCGAGGCCTTGCCCGGCTACCGCACGACGCCCGATCGCGCGACGCTCAGGCGCACGCTGCGCGATGCCGGCTGCGCGATCGTCGGCGCCAGCGCGCGCATCGCACCGGCCGACCGCCGGCTCTACGCGATCCGCGACGCCACCGGCACGGTGGAGTCGCTGCCGCTGATCACCGCCAGCATCCTGTCCAAGAAACTGGCCGCCGGCGTGCAGGCGCTGCTGATCGACGTCAAGCAGGGCAACGGCGCGTTTTGCACCACGCCCGCCGAGGCGCGGGCGCTGGCCGAGAGCCTGGTGGCGGTGGCCAACGAAGCCGGCTTGCCGACGCGCGCGTTGATCACCGACATGAACGCGGTGCTCGGCAGCACCGCAGGCAACGCGCTCGAGGTGAGCGAGAGTTTGGACTTTCTCAGCGGCCACACGCGCGAGCCGCGTCTGCTCGAGGTGACGCTGGCGCTGGCCGGGCACTTGTTGCAGCAAAGCGGCCTCGCCGCCGGCCTGGCCGAGGGCCAGCAGCGGGTGCGACAGGTGCTCGACAGCGGCGCGGCGGCCGAACGGTTCGCGCGCATGGTGGCCGCGCTCGGCGGACCGCGCGACGTGTTCGCGCACGGCGGTGCGCGCTTGCCGCGCGCGCCGGTGCAGCGGCCCGTGCCGAGCCCGCGCGACGGCGTGGTCACGGCGATGGACACCCGCGCGATCGGCCTGGCGGTGATCGCCCTCGGCGGCGGGCGCGCCCGCGCCGGCGACGCCATCGATGCGCGCGTGGGCTTCAGCGGCGTGTGCGCGGTCGGCGCGCGGGTGGCACGCGGCGAGCCGCTGGCCCTCGTGCACGCGGCCGACGACGACAGTGCCGAGGCAGCACGACATTGCCTGCAGGCGGCGATCCGCATCGGCGATCGGGCGGCACCACTGCCAGCCGTGCACGCGGTGGTGAATGGCTGAGTGAGTGCGGGCCGCCGGCACCCGCCACCTACAATCTGAGCTGCTGGCGGGCGCTCTCACGGCGTGGCCACGCGACGACCGCATGTCCCACACCCCACTGACCAACCTGTCGCCGCTCGATGGCCGTTATGCCGCCAAGCTCGACGCGCTGCGTCCGCTGCTGTCGGAGTACGGCCTGATGCAGCGGCGCGTGCAGGTCGAGGTCGAGTGGTTCATCGCGCTGTCGGACGCCGGCATGCCGGAGTTCCCGCCGCTGCCCGTCGCCGCGCGTGAACGGGCACGCGCGTGGGTCCAGCAGTTCCGCGAGGACGACGCGCTGGCGATCAAGAACATCGAGCGCACCACCAACCACGACGTCAAGGCCGTCGAGTACTGGCTGAAAGACCGCATGCAAGGCGATGCGCAGCTCGAGCCGTGGCGCGAGTTCGTGCACTTCGCCTGCACCAGCGAGGACATCAACAACACCAGCCACGCGCTGATGCTGCAGGCCGCGCGCGAGCGTGTGTTGCTGCCGGCGCTCGACCGCATCGTGCAGCGCCTGACCGCGATGGCCCACGAGTTCGCCGACGTGCCGATGCTCAGCCGCACGCACGGCCAGACCGCGAGCCCGACCACGCTGGGCAAGGAGATCGCCAACGTCGCCGCGCGGCTGGCCCGCGCCCGCACGAGCATCGCGGAGGTGCAGCCGCTGGCCAAGATGAACGGCGCGGTGGGCAACTACAACGCGCATCTCGCGGCCTGGCCCGAGTTCGACTGGGAGGCGTTCGCACGCGAGGTGGTCGAAGGGTCGCTGCGCCTGACGTTCAACCCGTACACGATCCAGATCGAGCCGCACGACTGGATGGCCGAGCTGTTCGACGCGGTGGCGCGCGCCAACACGGTGTTGATCGACTGGTCGCGCGACGTCTGGGGCTACATCAGCCTGGGTTACTTCAAGCAGCGCTTGCAGGCCGGTGAAGTGGGCAGCTCGACGATGCCGCACAAGGTCAACCCGATCGACTTCGAAAACGCCGAGGGCAACTTCGGCCTTGCCAATGCCCTGCTCGCGCACCTGTCGGGCAAGCTGCCGATCAGCCGCTGGCAGCGCGACCTCACCGACAGCACGGTGCTGCGCAACATGGGCGTGGCGCTCGGCCATGCGGTGCTCGGCTACGACTCGCTGCAACGCGGCCTGGCCAAGCTCGAGGTCAACCGCGCGGCGATCGCCGCCGACCTCGACGGCGCGTGGGAAGTGCTGGCCGAGGCGGTGCAGACGGTGATGCGGCGGCACGGCCTGCCCGAGCCGTACGAGCAACTCAAGGCCTTGACGCGAGGCCGGGCGATCGACGCGCAGGCGATGGCGTCGTTCATCGACTCGCTGGCACTGCCGACCGACGACAAGGCGCGCCTGCGCGCGCTGACCCCCGCGAGCTACACCGGGCTGGCCGCCACGCTGGCCGGGCGGTTGCGCTGAATGTTTGTGCCCGACCGGCTGCGCTCGTGAGCATCACCTTCATCGACAAGGTGCTCGCCGCCGAGCGCGCGCACGACACGCTGCTGTGTGTCGGGCTCGATCCGGAGCCGGCCAAGTTCCCGGGCGCCTGGCAGCACGACGCGACGCGCATCTTCGACTTCTGCGCCACCATCGTCGACGCCACGCGCGACCTGGTGCTCGCCTTCAAGCCGCAGATCGCCTACTTCGCGGCCAACCGCGCCGAAGACCAGCTCGAGCGGCTGCTGGCGCACATCCGCAAGGTGGCGCCGGACGTGCCGGTCATCCTCGACGCCAAGCGCGGCGACATCGGCTCGACCGCCGAGCAGTACGCGCGCGAAGCCTTCGAGCGTTACCAGGCCGACGCGGTGACGCTGTCGCCGTTCATGGGCTTCGACTCGATCGAGCCGTACATGAAATACGACGGCAAGGGCCTGATCCTGCTGTGCCGCACCTCCAACCTCGGCGGCGCCGACCTGCAGGCGCAGCGCCTGGCGGGCGGCGAGATGCTCTACGAGCACATCGCGCGGCTGGCGCAGGGCGAGTGGAACCACAACGGCCAGCTCGGCCTGGTGGTCGGCGCCACCGCCGCTGGCGAGATCGCGCGCGTGCGCGAGATCGCGCCGACGTGGCCGCTGCTGATCCCCGGTGTCGGCGCGCAGGGCGGCGACGCCGAAGCCGCGGTGCTCGCCGGCTGGCGCGCCCGCGACGGCGTGACCAGCGCGCCGATCATCGTCAACAGCTCGCGCGCGGTGCTCTATGCGAGCCGCGGCAACGAGTTTGCCGCCGCCGCGCGCAACGCCGCCGGCGAGGCGCGCTCGCTGCTCAACGCGGCGCGGCGCGCGCGTTCGGCCAGCCGCGCCTGAGCGCGCACAACACCGCGCGGCCTGCTAGGCGCGCATGCGGTCATTGGGCACCCTTGGGACCTGCGGCCCCCTTCCCGCCGAGCGGGATTCGCCCCCTTCGGAGCGGCCGGGCGGGGGCTCACGCCAGCAGCGGCACCAGCGGCAGCTCGCGCAAGCGCCGGCCGGTCAGCACGAACAATCCGTTGGCCAGCGCCGGCGCCACCGGCGGCAGCGCCGGCTCGCCCATGCCGGTGGGCGCCGCGTCGCTGGGCACCGTGTGCGTCTCGATGACCGGTGTCTGCGCCAGCGTCAGCAGCGGATAGTCGGGAAAGTTCTTCTGCTTTACGACGCCGCCGTCGATGTCGATGCGGCCATGCAGCGCCGCGCTCAAGCCGAAGATCACCGACGACTCCACCTGCTGCGCCACGCCTTGCGGGTGCACGACGATGCCGCAGTCGAGCGCGCACACCACGCGGTGGATGCGCGGCTGCCTGTCGGCGAGCGACAGCTCGATCACCATCGCGACGATGGTGCCGAAGCTCTCGTGCAGCGCCAGGCCGCGTGCACGTCCCGCCGGCAAAGGCTGGCCCCAGCCGGCCTTTTGCGCGGCCAGCGTCAGCACGGCGGCATGACGCGGCTTGTCGCGCAGCAGGTCGAGCCGGAACCTCAACGGATCGGTCCCTGCCGCGCGCGCCAGTTCGTCGACGAACGACTCGGCGAAGAAGGCATTGTGCGAATGCCCCACCGAGCGCCAGTTGCCGATCGGCACGCCGCTTTTGGTGGCGACGTGGGCGATGCGCTGGTGCTCGATCGCGTACGGCAGGTCGTACAGGCCCTCGACGGTGGTCTTGTCGGGCGCATCGATCGGGCCGGTCAGCGCAGGCAGCACGCGCTCCATCCAGCGCGGCTCGAGCGCGTCGCCCGCGCTGTGCGCCTCGAAGGCGGTGAGCCGCCCCTGCGCATCGAAGCCGGCGCGCAGCAGCGCCGCGCCGGCGGGGCGATAGAAGTCGTGCATGAAGTCCTCTTCACGCGACCAGTTGAGCTGCACCGGCCGGCCCGCGGTTTCCTGCGCCACACGCACCGCCTGCGCGACGACATCCACCTCGAGCCGGCGCCCGAAGCCACCACCGAGCTGCGTGACGTGAACCGTCACCGCGTCGGGCGCGACCCCGGCCACGCGCGCGGCCGCATCACGTGCCAGCCCCGGCACCTGGGTCGGCACCCACACCTCGACGCGGCCTGCACGCACGCGCGCGGTGCAGTTCATCGGCTCCATCGTCGCGTGCGCCAGATACGGTGCGCGGTACAGGGCTTCGACCCGCTTGGCCGCAGCGGCCAGCGCGCCGGCGCTGTCGCCGCGGCTGTGGAAGCTGAAGCCGCCCCGCCGCTCGGCCGCGTCACGCGCAGCGGCTTCGAGCGCGGCCTCGATGCGCTTGGAATCGAGCGCCCCGGCCGGTGGGGCACGCCATTGCACCTGCAGCGCGCGCGCCGCCTCGCGTGCGTGCCAGGTGGTGCGCCCCAGCACCGCGACGGCGGCGGTGGCACCGTCCAGCGGCGGCAGCCGCACGACGCGCTCGACGCCGGGGCGCCGCAGCACGGCGTCGACATCCACGGTAGCGAGCGAGCCGCCGAGCATCGGTGCGTGCAGCACGTTGGCGTACACCAGGTCGGGCAAGCGCACGTCGAGGCCGTAGACGGCGCGGCCGTCGCACTTGTCGACCAGGTCCATTCGCTGCGCGGGGCGCCCGATGACGCGGAAATCCGCTCGCGCCTTCAGGGTCACGTAGCCCGGCGGCGACAACGCGGCCTGCTCGATCAGCTCGCCGTAGTGCGCGCGCGGCCCCGACGCATGGCTGATGACACCGTCGCTCACCTGCAGTTCGGCCACCGGCAACTTCCAGCGCAGCGACGCCACGCCGAGCAATCGCGCGCGCGCAGTGGCGGCGGCCGTGCGCAGCGGCAGCCAGGCATCGGCGACGCTGGCGGAGCCGCCGGTGATGTTGATGCCGAGCTCGCGAGCGAGCTTGAGCGTCATCCAGCGTGCGCCGCGAAAGGCCAGCGATTCCGCGCCGGGCTCACGATCGTCGGCGTGGAACGGCAGGAAGCCGACGAAGCTCTCGGCGCTGCCGAAGATCGCATCGTGGCCGGCCTGGCGCAGCCGCACGCGCGCCAGCGGCACGTCGAGCTCCTCGGCCACCAGCATCGACAGCGCGGTGTGCACGCCCTGGCCCATCTCGCTGCGGTTCATCGCCAGCACCACGGCGCCGTCGCGGGCGATCTTGATCCAGCCGTTGAGCGCCACTTCGCCGGCTTCGGGCGGCCACAGCGCGGCGTTGCCCAGGCGGCTGCGCGGCGGCAGCACGCTCCAGCCGACGAGCAGCGCGCCGCCGACGGCGGCGCCCGACAACAACAGGCTGCGTCGCCTCATCGAGTGCCGGCCCGGCGGCGCAACGCGAGCTGGCGCGCCGCGGCCTTGATCGCGGTGCGCACACGCGGATAACTGCCGCAGCGGCACAGGTTGGTCATCGCGGCGTCGATGTCGGCGTCGCTCGGCTCGCGGTTGACTTCGAGCAGTGCCGCGGCGGCCATCAGCATGCCGCTCTGGCAGTAGCCGCACTGCGGCACCTGGTGCTCGACCCAGGCGCGTTGCAGCGCATGCGCCCCGGCGGGGCCGGCGAGGCCTTCGATCGTGCGCACCGCCTTGCCCTGCAGCGACGACAGCGGCGTCACGCACGAACGCACCGGCGCGCCATCGACGTGCACGGTGCAGGCGCCACAGGCGGCCACGCCGCAGCCGTACTTGGTGCCGGTCATCTGCAGCACGTCGCGCAGCACCCACAGCAGGGGCATGTCGGGGTCGGTCTGCGCGTCGTCGACAGCGACGTCGCGGTCGTTGATCGTCAGGTTCATCGTGGCCGTCGTGCCTTCGAGGTCGGCCGGCATTGTCGCTTGCGGTCGTTCGCGGTGCGAAGCCGCGCGTGGCAACGCGTCACGGATGCGAAGTGGTGCCGCAATTGGCCCTGCGCAACCCTGTGCGACGCCACAACCCTGGCGCGCCGCGGGCGCGCCGTGCTAGTCGAGCACGGCTTCGGTGTGCACCGCGCCGGCGCGGTCGGCGCGCGCGCTCAAGCCGAGCCGGGTGCCGCGCGGCGCGTGTACCACCCACTCGGCCACCGCGCGGTCGGCGGTGATCTCGCGATTCGGCAGGAAAGCCTGCAGCGAGTTCTTGGTCGCATGCCCGGCGAGCTGCGGGCCCACGATGCGGTGCTTGCCGCCGACCAGCTCGCAGCCTTCGGGCAGCACGATCTCGAACACCACGCCGCGCACCGTCTTGCGTTCGAGCGCGCGCGCGCTGATGTAGGCCGGCAGGTAGCCCGCATTGGCGACCGCGAAGCGCACGCGCCAGGTGTCGGCACCGAGCGCCCGCACCTCGGTGCGCAGCACCTCGAGCTTGGGCAGGCTCAATGCGAGCTGCGTCAGCCAGGGCGGAAAACGCGCCGCCTCGCGCTCGCGCAAGTGCGGCGGCGGGTTGCGCCAGTAGTTCAGGCGATCCCAGCCGCCGAGCTCGACGGCACCGAGCTGCGGATGCTGGAACGGGTACCAGTTGACGTGGGCCTGGCCGCCGCACTGCGCATCGCTCCAGCGCAGCAGCTTCAGGTCGTCGGCCGGCGGGTGCTCGCGGTACCAGTGGATCCAGTCGTAGTCGGTGATGCCGGCTTCCTTGTTGGGCGCCCAGATCTCCACCGTCCAGAACAGCGAGCCGATGTGCTCGTACAGCCAGTCCTGGGTGCCGGTGACCACTTCCTTGGGGTGGTAGCGGAAGTCCTCGTAGATGCTGATCGCCGGGTAGCCGGTGAGCTTTTCGCCGAGCGCCGACAGGCGCTTGTAGATCCACAGGTCCTCGGGCGTCATGTCGTCGTCGGACTGCGTGCCCATCGGCCGCAGGATCACGCCCGAGTGGGTGTGGAAGCTGACGCCGGCGCCGATGTTGGGGTGCTTGACGATGAAGTCGACCATCGCACGCACCTCGGGCTCGCTGGTCGGGTACGGCCCGGCGCCGACCTGCTCGAACTCCTGCCGCCAGTACGCCGGGAAGTTGCGATTGAGGTCGAGCCCCTCGCGATCGGGATTGACCTTGACCTGCAGGCCGTCGAAGTTGCTGAGCGTGCCCTCGGGCATCACGCGCCAGTAGGGGCCGCCGAACTCGCCCGGCTCGCGCGGGATCATCAGCCGCGGGTCGTCGGGGTGGCTCTTCCAGGAGCCGTTGGCATCGGGGATGCGCATGAACAGCACGCGCCCGTCGCCGTCGACGTCTTCGACCGTCAGGCCGTCGATCACCGGCTCGTCGAACGGATAGGGCCGGGTCGCCGAGCGGATGAAGCGCGGCCGATCGGCCAGCGCCAGCTCGGCGCCATCGGGGTTCAGGCGCGGGCACAGGTAGACCACCCGCGTGTCGAGCAGCTGGCAGGCCCGCGCCTCACCGTTGCCATAACCGAGCAACAGGTGGTGCAGCCAGTACAGGCAGGCCGTGCTGGCGGTCAGCTCGCCGGCGTGGATGTTGCCGTCGCACCAGAACGCCGGCTTGTCGGTGTCGGGTCCGGTGGCGACTTGCGTGACCACGGCCAGCCAGATGTCGCGGCCTTCGTGGCTCTTGCCGAGCGACTGAATGCGCACCAGGTCGGGCCGCGCAGTGGCGTAGTCGTGCAGCAGCCGCGTCAACTCGGCGTGGCGATAGAAGACGTCGAAGCGAGGGACGGGCAGGTCGCTCATCGGTGCGCGGTCGCGATCGGGCCGGCGAAGTGTCGCAGAGCGTTGACCGGGCGCTGGCGCGAGAGGGCTTCGTGCAAACCCGCTCACCCCCTCAGGCGGGGTGGCAGCTCGCCCAGTGCACCGCCGGCGTGCGCGACGGCATCACTTCAGACCGGTGCGCCCTGCACGAACACGCGCAACTCGCCGGGCGCCATGACGTGCCACGGTTCGCCGGCGGTCAGCGGCTCGGTGGCGACGATCGCCACGCGGTCGCCCGGCGCCGCCTGCGTCGCGAAATCGACGCTCAGGTCGTCGTCGGCCAGCCGGGCGTGCGCGAACGGATGCTGGCGCTGCAGCCAGTGCAGGCGCGTCGCGCCGTGCGCCCACAGCGCCTGGCCGTTGGACAGCAGCAGGTTGAACGCGCCGTGGGCGGCCGGATGCGGCAGCAGCTCGGCCAGCGTGCGCGTCAGCTCGTGGATGGTCGGCACCGCGGCGTGCGCCTTGGCCAGCTCCTGCATCAGCCAGCACAACGCGCGCTCGCTGTCGGTGTCGCCGACCGGGCGAAACGCGGCGTGAAGCCGAGGATGGAAATCCTTCAGGTCGCCGTTGTGCGCGAACACCCAGTAGCGCCCCCACAGCTCGCGCATGAACGGATGCGTGTTCTCCAGCGCCACGCGCCCCTGCGTGGCCTTGCGGATGTGGGCGATGACGTTGCCGCTCTTGATGGGATAGTGCTTGACCAGCTCGGCCACCGGCGAATGGCGCGCGCTGTGGTGGTCGACGAACAGGCGCACCCCGCGGTCCTCGAAGAACGCGATGCCGAAGCCGTCCTTGTGCACGTCGGCGCGTGTGGCCAGGCCGCTGAACGAGAACATCACGTCGGTCGGCGCGTTGGCGTTCATGCCCAGGAGCTGGCACATGGCTCGTCCAACTCAGGCGTGGCCTGACGGTTTCATCGGATCGGCAGGAACAGCCGCGTGATGCCGCGCACGCTGATCAGGTTGCCCGGGTTGCCGGTTTCCTCGAGCACGCCTTCCATGCGGCGCAGGATGCGTGCGCTCTTGTTGGCGCGCCAGATCAGCAGGTCGGCCAGCCAGGGGTGCTCGTTGACGCGATTGGCCCGCTCGTACAACTCGAAGCGCGGCTTCAGCGCGGCGATCGCCGCCTCGTACGGCGCATGCGCGGCGTCGAGCGCGGCGTCGGCGGCCGGGGCGTCCTGGCGGGCTTCGATCAACGCGCGTGCGGCCAGCATGCCGGTTTCCATCGCCTTGCCGATGCCCTCGCCACTGAACGCATAGGTGCTGCCCGCCGCCTCGCCGGCGACCAGCATGCCGGCTCGCGTGAGGCGCGCACCGTCGAGCGAACAGCGCAGCGGCGCGCCCTTGAGCTCGCCGACCATCGTGCCGCCGCGCGTCAGGTCGCGGGCCGGGGCGTAGACCTCGCAGAACGCGGCGAACATCTCGCGCAGGTTGACGTCCTGCATGGTCTGCCGGCCGTCGGCCTGCTTGTGGTGGCTGTGGATCAGCCCGACGCCGATGTTGAAGACGCCATCGCGGCACGGAAAGATCCAGCCGTAGCCCTTGCGCAGCTTCTTGTGCCACACCACCTCGAGCTCGGTGATGCGCTCGCTCATCCCCGGGTGCTGCACGTAGCCGCGCAACGCGATCGCGCTGGGCGTGCGCCGCTCGCACAGGCCCGCTGCCAGCAAGGCCTGCGGCACGGCGCCGGTGGCCAGCACGATCTGGCGCGCGCGGATCTCGCGCGTGGCCTCGGGCATGCGCACGCGCGCGCCGACCACGCGCTCGCCCTCGAGCAGTGGCGCCTCGAAGCGAGCCGGCGCATGACAGACCACGCCGGCACGCACCGCGGCGCGGCACACGATGTGGTCGAGCTCGCGCCGCGGCAGCACCGCTAGCCGGCCCGGCACGTCGACGCGCCCGCCGCGCGGGCCGATGCAGGCGACATGGCGGGCGCGCCGCGCGACGGCCATCACTTCGTCGTAGACGCCCAGCCGCTGCAAGGCGGCGTGGGCATCGGGAATCAGGCCATCGCCGCACACCTTGTCGCGAGGAAACGTTTGCGCGTCGATCAGCACCGTGTGCACGCCGGCGCGCGCGAGCAGCTGCGCGCAGGCGCTGCCGGCCGGGCCGGCGCCGACGACGAGCACCTCGCAACGGTCGGTCCAAGTCGACGATTCGAGCATCTGACGGCAGCCGGGCCAGCTTGAAGGACGAACGATTGTAGGGAGCCCGGCCCGGCGGCCTCGCTACACCGGGGGCGCGCAGCGGCCGCCGCGCGCGCGGCCGGGTCAGGCCGGCTGCGGG
>DATDJF010000137.1:0-3914 GCA_036520715.1 Burkholderiaceae bacterium
CAGCTTCTGGATCCACTCCAGGTTGATGACCGGCACCACGCCGATCAGCAGGTCGGGGTGGCGCGCGATGTCGACCTCGGGCGTGACCACCGCGCCGTGCAGGCCTTCGTAGAACAGCAGGTCGGTGTCGGCCGGCAGGTCTTGCCACGGCGTGAAGGTGCCGGCCGGCTGCTGGTGTGGCGCGGCCTCCTCGGCATCGTGCAGATACTTGCGGCAGCGGCCGCGGCCCGACTCAGCGTAGCTGTGGAACAGCAACTCGAGTTCGGCGAACAGGTTGTTCTCGGGGCCGAAGTGGCTGAAGTGGCGGTTGCCCGCGGCCTCCGCCTCGGCCTGGCGCCGCTTCATCTCGGCGCGGTCGTAGCGGTGAAAGCTGTCGCCTTCGATGATCGCCGGCTTGACGTTCTCGCGGCGGAAGATGTTCTCGAAGGTGTGCGTCACCGAGGTGGTGCCGGCACCCGACGAGCCGGTGATCGCGATGATGGGGTGGCGTTCGGACATCTGGGTTTCAGTCGCGGAACAAGCCGCGTTCGGCGAAGAGTGGGTTGCCGGCATCGCGGGTGGCCGGTTCGTGGTGGTAGCGCTCGATGCGCTCGACCTCGTGCTTGGAGCCGAACACCACGCCGATGCGCTGGTGCAGCGACGACGGCTTGACGCCGAGCATCGGCTGGCGCCCGGTGCTGGCGCGGCCGCCGGCCTGCTCGATGACGAAGGCGATCGGGTTGGCCTCGTAGAGCAGGCGCAGGCGGCCCGGCTTGCCGGGATCCTTGGTGTCGCACGGGTACATGAAGACGCCGCCGCGCATCAGGATGCGGTGCGCCTCGGCCACCATCGAGGCGATCCAGCGCATGTTGAAGTCCTTGCCGCGCGGCCCGGCGGCGCCGGCCAGGCACTCGTCGACGTAACGCTTGATCGGCGGCTCCCAGAAGCGGCTGTTGGAGGTGTTGATCGCGAACTCGCGGGTGTCGGCCGGCACCGTGAGGTCGGGATGCGTCAGCATGAATTCGCCGAGGCTCGGATCGAGCGTGAAGCCGCTGACGCCGTTGCCCACGCTCAGCACCAGCATCGTCGTCGGCCCGTAGATCGCATAACCCGCCGCCACCTGGGCGGCGCCGGGCTGCAGGAAGTCGGCCTCGACCGGCTCGGTGTCGCTCGCCGGTGCACGCAGGATCGAGAAGATGCTGCCCACCGAGACGTTGACGTCGAGGTTCGACGAGCCGTCGAGCAGGTCGAACACCAGCAGGTACTTGCCGCGCGGGTACTGCGCAGGGATCGGCCGCGGCAGCGCCATCTCCTCGGAGGCCATGCCGCACAGGTGGCCGCCCCACTCGTTCATGCGCACGAACACCTCGTTGCTCAGCACGTCCAGGCGGGTCTGCACCTCGCCCTGCACGTTGACGCCGCCGTCCGCCGGCAGCGCGAGCGTCGATTCATCACCGAGTTCGCCGCAGGCCACCGCACGCGCAATGCGCTTGCAGGCCATCGCGACGTCGAGGATCAGCGCGTTGAGGTCGCCACCGGCGTGCGGAAAGCGGCGGCGCTCTTCGATCAGGAAGCGCGTCAGCGTGAAGCGTTTGGACATCACCATGGCGTGGATCGTCATTGCGTTCAAGCCGCGCCGGCCGCGAACAGGCGGCTGGCGCGAATGTCGCCGGGCTCGAGCGTGGTCAGGTCTTCGCGCGTCAGCTCGCGCTCGCGCTCCGCGAACAGGCGGCTGGCCTGGCGCAGGCGCGCGCGATCGAGCGCGTTGCGCACGCTGCGTGCGTTGGCGAAGTGCGGCTGCTGCACACGCCGGGTCAGGTAGTCGCCGAACACCTCGCGGCAGCCGGCACCGAAGCGGTAGTGCTGCGCCGCCAGCAGACGATCGGCGATCGCCAGCAGCTCGTCGTGCCCGTAGTCGGGGAAGTCGAGGTGGTGCGCGATGCGCGAGCTCAGGCCGGGGTTGGACTTGAAGAAGGTGTCCATGCGGTCCTTGTAGCCGGCGACGATGACGACGAGGTCGTCGCGCTGGTTCTCCATCACCTGCAGCAGGATCTCGATCGCCTCCTGCCCGTAGTCGCGCTCGTTGTCGGGCCGGTACAGGTAGTACGCCTCGTCGATGAAGAGCACGCCGCCCATTGCCTTCTTCAGCACCTCGCGCGTCTTGGGCGCGGTGTGGCCGATGTACTGGCCCACCAAGTCGTCGCGCGTCACCGCGACCAGGTGGCCTTTGCGCACGTGACCCAGGCGGTGCAGGATTTCGGCCATGCGCAGCGCCACCGTCGTCTTGCCGGTGCCGGGGTTGCCGGTGAAACTCATGTGCAGCGACGGCGTCTGCGCAGCCAGGCCGTGGTTGCCGCGCAGCTTGTCGATCACCAGCAGCGCGGCGATGTCGCGCACACGCTGCTTGACCGGCGCCAGGCCGACGAGGTCGCGATCGAGCTCGTCGATCACGGCCAGCACCTGGCTGTGTGCGAGCACGTCGCCCACCGTGCGCGCGGCTGCTGGTGGCGTGGCCGCGGGCGGTGGCGCCGTCGCGGTCGCCACCGAACCGGGGATCGCGTAGAGGGGCTGGCTCATCACGCGGCGTGCTCGAGCGCTTCAGCGGCTGCCGTAGCGCTCGCCCTCCGGCCGGTCGGTGCCGTAGCCGCGGATCGTGTAGTGCATCGTGCGGCCGTGGCCCTCGAGCCGCTGCAGCTGGAAGCCCGGCTCGCTGTCGGGCCGATTGACGATGAAGCTCATCACGATCGACTCGACGCCTCGCGTGGAATCGAAGGCCATCAGCCGGATGTAGCGGCAGGGAAAGGTCTTGCGGCAGTGCTGCAGCTCCATCATCACGCCGGCGGCATCCTGCAGGTCGAACATCGGGTTGCCGAACATCTCCCAGTAGGTGTTGCGCGGGTGCGGGTCGTCGGTGCTCTCGATGCTCCAGGCATAACCTTTCTTCAGGCCGTACTCGATCTGCAGCCGGATCTCGGCATCGCTGAGTTCGGGCAGGAAACTGAACTGGCCCTGCGTGATGCGGCCGGCGGGGTTGGTCATCATGGTTTGTTGGCTCCTCAGGCGACGGCCGGGGTCAGCGCGTAGTCGCTGGTGTCGGTGGGCGTGTAGTTGAAGCTCACGTCTTTCCAGGTGTCGAGCGCCTGCTTCAGCGGCGTGCAGAACAACGCCGCGGCCTGCAGGATCTGCGGGCCCTCGTTGGCGATGTCGCGGCCCTCGTTGCGCGCCTTGACCATGCACTCGAGGGCTACCCGGTTGGCCACCGCGCCGGCCTGGATGCCGGCCGGGTGGCCGATCGTGCCGCCACCGAACTGCAGGCACACGTCGTCGCCAAAGAGGTCGAGCAACTGGTGCATCTGGCCGGCATGGATGCCGCCGGAGGCCACCGGCATCACCTTCTTGAGATCGCACCAGTCCTGGTCGAAGTGCAGGCCGCGCGGCAGGTCGGCCTTCGTGTAGGCGTCGCGGCAGACGTTGTAGTAGCCCTGCACCGTCATCGGGTCGCCCTCGAGTTTGCCCACCGCCGTGCCGGCGTGGATGTGGTCGACCCCGGCCAGCCGCATCCACTTGGCGATGACACGAAAGCTCACGCCATGGTTCTTCTGCCGCGTGTAGGTGCCGTGGCCGGCGCGGTGCAGGTGCAGGATCATGTCGTTCTTGCGCGCCCAGTTGCTCATGCTCTGGATCGCCGTGTAGCCGATCACCAGGTCGATCATCACGATCACCGAGCCGAGTTCCTTGGCGAACTCGGCGCGTTCGTAGATGTCTTCCATCGTCGCCGCGGTCACGTTGAGGTACGAGCCCTTCACCTCGCCGGTGGCGGCGCTGGCCTTGTTGACGGCGTCCATCACGTACAGGAAGCGGTCGCGCCAGTGCATGAAGGGCTGCGAGTTGATGTTCTCGTCGTCCTTCATGAAGTCCAGGCCGCCCTTCAGGCC
>DATDJF010000138.1:0-12642 GCA_036520715.1 Burkholderiaceae bacterium
CTCGGCCTGATCTCAGCCAACGGCGCGACGGTGGTCGCGCGCGGCAAGCTGCCGCCGCAGGTGCTCGACAGCAGCCGCACGTCGGCGCTCGCGGTCAGCGTCGAACCGGCGGGCGGTTCGCCCACCGGCGCGCCCACCGGGCCGGTGGTGTTCGCCGGCAAGCTGCAGCTCTGACGCCGACGCGCCACCCGGGTCTGTTCGCGTCGGCACCTGCAGCCAGTACGGCCGCTAACCCATCAGCGCCTCGAGGCTGCGCTGGTAGTGCTCGGTGAGGCGGTCGAAGATCTGCACCAGCGCATCGCTGGCGGCCGCGCAGGCCGCGCGCTCGGCCATCTGGTCGCAGGCGGCGACGCTGCGCATCATGCGCAGCCACTCGTCGCGCGCAGCCGCCAGGCTGGAGCGAATCAACTCCGAGCTCAACGGCGCCCGCTCGAGCTCGTTCAACGTGGCCTCGAACGCGTCGACCGCTGCATTCAGCGGCTGCGCGGCCGGCGCCCGATCGGTGGCCAGCGCCACCATCGCCAGCTTGGCCACACGCTGCGCCAGCATGCGCTGGCGTCCCGACTGGTTGACCACGTGCAGCACGCGCCGGCCGCCAGCCACCTCGAGGGCACGCGTCAGATGCTCGGCGGCCTGCAGCAGCACCTCGGCGCACTCGTCGGCCAACGTCACCGCGGCCGCATGCAGGCGCCCCTCGATCACTGTCTGCAGCGCTTGCCACGCCTGCACCACCGGGGTCAGCGCGGCATGGCGCAAGGCTTCCGGCAGCAGCGCCTGCAAGCGGGCGATGTTCTCGCGCATGCGCTGCAGCGATTCGTCCTGACACTCGGCAGCGCGCCGCACGCCCACCCTGGCCAGCCGCTGCGCGAACACCCGCACCAGGCGTTGCGACAGCATGCGCAGCTGGCCGGCGCGGTTCACCGCCTCGGCCCAATTGGAGGCATCGATCACCGTGCGCGACACCTCGCCCAGCCGCGATTGCCGTTGCATCGCCGCGTTGCGCAGCAGCCGATACGCCTCGTCTTCGCCGATGGCCTGCGCCGCCATCAGCACGCCCTTCGCGCGTTCGACCCACTTGCGATCGTCGAGCTGGCGGTGCACGGCGTCGAGCTGCGCGCGCCGCTCACCGTCGCGACGCCAGCGCGCCCGCGCGAGTTGCACCAGCGCAGCAAGCTGTGACGGCGCGTAGCGGCCGACCACCCAAGCCGCAACGCCCAGCTGCACGGCTTGTTCGGTGTGTTGTGGCTCGCTGTGTTCGACCAACACCAGCAGCGGACACGCGGTGCGCGCCAGCCAGCCCGCCAGTTCGCTGAACAGTGGCGCGTCGGGCCGCGCAATTTGCATCACGACGCAGTCAGGCTCCAAATCGGGGATGCCACGCACCAAGCTGCTGCAGTCGGTTGCTCCGATCACGCTCATGCCGGCCGCCGCGGCGTCGGCGCTCAGCGCGTGGCGCGCGGCCTCGTCGGCCGCGGCGACGAGCAGTTTCAGCGGGACCTTCGCGAGTGTCACGGAGCCTTGTGCATGCACACGGCAGGCCAAGCACGGCCGCCGATTTCGGTGGGTTGGCATGGCGCTTGCGTAGCTTGGCCTGCGTGGTGCAACGTCGCACCGCTTGAAACGAGGCAGCCAACCCGGGCACGGCCTTCGGTTCCTCCGAAGGTGCGAGACACGGCCCGCCGCTCGGCATCCAGACCGCGGGCGCCTGCGTTCTCTTTCACCGCCACCCCTTCGAGCGCCGCCTGCGCTGGCAGGCAGCGCGCGAGCCCGCACTGGAGCACCACCTTGAACGCACACGATCGCACATTCGCGCCGCGCCGCCGATGGATCCGGGCCGCCAGCGCCCTGGCGGCCGCCAGCGTGCTGGGCCCACGCGCCTGGGGCCAGAAGAAGCCGTTGCCCGAGAAGGAGGCGCTGAAGTTCGGCTTCATCAAGCTGACCGACTGCGCGCCGCTGGTGGTGGCCTACGAGAAGCACTACTTCGAGGACGAGGGCCTGAACGTCACGCTCGAGGCACAGGCCAACTGGAAGGTGCTGCTCGACCGCGTGATCGATGGCCAGCTCGACGGCGCGCACATGCTCGCCGGCCAGCCGCTGGGCGCGACCATCGGCTTCGGCACCAAGGCCGACATCGTCACCGCGTTCAGCATGGACCTGAACGGCAACGGCATCACCGTCAGCAACGAGGTGTGGAGGGCGATGAAGCCGCTGCTGCCCACCGAAGGCGGCAAGGTCGTGCATCCGATCAAGGCCGACGCGCTGAAGAAGGTGGTCGACCAATGGAAGGCGCAAGGCAAGCCCTTCAAGATGGGCATGGTCTTCCCGCTGTCGACGCACAACTACGAGTTGCGCTACTGGCTCGCTGCCGGCGGCCTGAACCCGGGCTTCTACACCGCGGCCGACACCTCCGGCACCAAGAACGCCGACGTCCAGCTCAGCGTGACGCCGCCGCCGCAGATGCCCGCGACGATGGAGGCCGGCACGATCAACGGCTACTGCGTCGGCGAGCCGTGGAACCAGCAGGCGGTGGTCAAGGGCATCGGCGTGCCGGTGGTGACCGACCTCGAGATCTGGAAGAACAACCCCGAGAAGGTGTTCGGCG
Source organism: Burkholderiaceae bacterium (assembly GCA_036520715.1). GTDB lineage: Bacteria > Pseudomonadota > Gammaproteobacteria > Burkholderiales > Burkholderiaceae_C > JAEUPI01. The sequence goes on from DATDJF010000138.1 coordinate 2,603, forward strand.
TCACCAAGGCGTGGGCCGACAAGAATCCGAACACACACGTCGCGGTGGTGAAGGCGCTGATCCGCGCCTGCATGTGGCTCGATGCCAGCATGGCCAACCGCGTCGAGGCGGTGAAGCTGCTGGCCAGGCCCAACTACGTCGGCGCCGACGAGGCGGTGATCGGCAACAGCATGACCGGGACCTTCGAGTACGAAAGGGGCGACAAGCGGCCGCTGCCCGACTTCAACGTCTTCTTCCGCTACTTCGCGACCTATCCGTTCTACAGCGACGCGGTCTGGTACCTGTCGCAGATGCGCCGCTGGGGGCAGATCGGCGAAGGCAAGCCCGACGCCTGGTACCTCGACGTGGCCAGGAAGGTGTACCGCCCCGACGTGTACATGGTCGCGGCGAAGGCGCTGATCGCCGAGGGCAAGGCCAGGGAGACCGACTTCCCGATGAAGACCGACGGCTTCAAGGGGCCGCAGGACGGTTTCATCGACGGCGTCGTGTACGACGGCCGCAAGCCCAACGACTACCTGGGCAAATTCAAGATCGGCTTGAAGGGCAACGACGCCGGCTGACGCCGCTGCAAACGAGGAACAGGCGATGGAACTGGTGCTGAAAAGACTGCTCGGCGAGGCACGCCGCGACCCGCGCGAATGGGCGCGCTCGATGATGCTCGCGCTCGTCGTGCCGGCGCTCGCGCTGGCGCTGTTTCTCGGCTTGTGGGCCGCGGCCGCGCCGCGCATCCAGACCAGCCTGGGCGCCGTGCCCGGGCCCGTGCAGGTGCTGGAGCAGGCGCATGCGTTGTGGGCCGACCACGTGGCCGAGCGCGGCAAGCGCGCCGAGTTCCTGGCGCGCCAGGCCGAGCGCAACAAGCAGCGCCAGGCTGCGGACCCGGCTTACCAGCCGCGCCAGTTCGAGTGGACCGGCAAGCCGACCTACATCGACCAGATCGTCACCAGCCTGGTCACCGTGTTCACCGGCTTCCTGCTGGCCACCGTGGTGGCGGTGCCGCTGGGCATCCTGGCCGGCTCGTCGAAGATCGTGCAGGCGGCGATCAACCCCATCGTGCAGATCTTCCGCCCGGTGTCGCCGCTGGCCTGGCTGCCGATCGTCACGCTGATCGTCAGCGCGCTCTACGTGAGCAGCGGCAAGCCGATGTTCGAGAAGTCGTTCCTGATCTCGGCGATCACCGTCACGTTGTGCTCGTTGTGGACCACGCTGATCAACACCGCGGTCGGTGTGACGTCGGTCGACCGCGACCTGGTCAACGTCGGCCGCGTGCTGCAGTTGCCGCTGGCGACGAGGGTGCGCAGGATCGTTCTGCCGTCGGCGCTGCCGTTCATCTTCACCGGCATGCGCCTGTCGCTCGGCGTCGGCTGGATGGTGCTGATCGCCGCCGAGATGCTGGCGCAGAACCCGGGACTGGGCAAGTTCGTCTGGGACGAGTTTCAGAACGGCAGCTCGGAGTCGCTGGCTCGCATCATGGTCGCGGTGTTCACGATCGGCCTGATCGGCTTCGCGCTCGACCGCCTGATGTCGATGCTGCAAAGCCTGGCGGCGCGGCGCTGATCGGAGCCGACGATGACTCTGGCGATCAAGGTTGCACCGGTGCTGCACGCCGCGCCGCGTCCGACCGTGCTCAACGCACCGCGCGAGCACACGCTGGCCTCGGTGCCGGCAGCGGCCGCGCTCGAGCTGCGCGGCGTGCACAAAGGTTACGGCGCGGGCGCCACGCACACCCAGGTGCTCGGCGGCGTCGACCTGCGCATCGAACGCGGCGAATTCGTCGCCATCGTGGGTTTCTCCGGCAGCGGCAAGACCACGCTGGTCAGCCTGCTGGCCGGACTGATCCGGGCCGACCAGGGCGAGGTGCTGAAAGACGGCCGCCCGATCCGCGAGCCCGGGCCTGATCGCGGCATCGTGTTCCAGAGCTACTCGCTGATGCCGTGGTTGAGCGTGCGCGACAACGTCGCGCTGGCGGTGAACCGCGTGTTCGGATCCGACGGCGCCGCGCAGCGCAGCGAGCGCGTCAGGCGCTACGTGGCGATGGTCGGGCTGTCGGCGGCGATCGACAAGAAGCCGGCGCAACTGTCCGGCGGCATGCGCCAGCGTGTGGCGGTGGCGCGCGCGCTGGCCACCGACCCCGACGTGCTGCTGCTCGACGAGCCGCTGTCGGCGCTCGACGCGTTGACGCGTGCGACGCTGCAGGACGAGATCGTGCGCATCTGGAGCGAAGACAAGAAGACGGTGCTCCTGATCACCAACGATGTCGACGAGGCGCTGATGATGGCCGACCGCATCATCCCGCTGCAGACCGGCCCCGCGGCGCGGCTGGGGCCGTCGTTCACGGTGGACATCCCGCGGCCGCGCGATCGCCGCGAGATGAACCACGACGTCCGCTTCCAGGCGCTGCGCGGCGAGATCACGCAGCACCTGATCGCGCTGGCACACCGGCGCGACGCCGATCGTGGCGCGCAGGTGATCCCGCTGCCGGCGCTGGCTCCCAAGGACGTGAGCGCGCTGCGCCTGCCGAGCGCCGCCAGCCTGTTCCGGCTGCGCCATGCGGCGCTGGTCGAGTCGATCGAATCGGGCTTGCGCAGCGGCGCGGCGCCGGCGCAGGCCGCGGCGTCGCGCTCGCAGGACGACCGCTTCGTCGAGTTCTCCAAGGTGGTCAAGGTCTACCCGACGCCCAAGGGCCCGCAGACGGTGGTCGACGGCTTCGAGCTGAAGTTGAGGCGCGGCGAGTTCGTCTCGATCATCGGCCACTCGGGCTGCGGCAAGTCCACCGTGCTGTCGATGGTGGCCGGCCTCACCGAAATCACCGAAGGTGTGATCGTGCTCGACGGCCGCGAGGTGGCCGGCGCCGGCCCCGACCGCGGCCTGGTGTTCCAGGCGCCGAGCCTGGTGCCGTGGCTGAGCGCGTACGACAACGTGATGCTCGGCGTCGAGCGTGTGTTCCCGCACGCATCGAAGGCCGAGCGTCACCACGTGGTCGCGTACTACCTGGGCCGCGTGGGCCTCGGCGCGGCGATGCACAAGCACGCGTCGGAGCTGTCCAACGGCATGAAGCAGCGGGTCGGCATCGCGCGTGCGTTCGCGCTCAACCCCAAGCTGCTGCTGCTCGACGAGCCGTTCGGCATGCTCGACTCGCTGACGCGCTGGGATCTGCAGGAAGTGCTGATGGAGGTGTGGACGCGCAGCCGCGTGACCGCGGTGATGGTCACGCACGACGTCGACGAGGCGATCCTGCTCGCCGATCGTGTGGTGATGATGACCAACGGCCCCAACGCGAAGATCGGCCGCGTGCTCAACGTGCCGCTGCCGCGGCCGCGCACGCGCGAGGCGCTGCTGAAGCATCCCCGCTACTACGAGCTGCGCGAGGAGCTGATCGGCTTCCTCGAAGACTGCGGCAGGCAGCACTGATCGGGAGACCGCATGAAGACGTTCATCCGCGTCGTCGAGGTCTGGGTGCCCGATGCCGGGCATACGCTGCTCGAGTGGGGCAGCGGCCTGTACCCCGACGCGCCGCGCTTCGGCGCGATCAGCCGCACCATGTGCTTCGGCCGTGCCGAGGGGCTGCCGGGTCAGGCCTGGGACACCGGCCGTCCGATCGTGCTGAAGCAGTTCGAGGGCTCGTACTTCCTGCGCACGCGCGCCGCAGCCGCCGAGGGGCTGACCTGCGGCATCGCGCTGCCGTTCTTCCATGGTGAGCGGTTGACCGCGGTGATGCTGATCTTCTGTGGCGACAGTCAGTCGCACGCGGGGGCGATCGAGCTGTGGCACAACGAGCCGGACCTCTCGCCCGACCTGACGCTGCACGACGGCTACTACGGCACGACTGCCGAGGTGTTCGAGTTCGTGGCGCGGCAGACCGCGTTTCGCAGGGGCTTCGGCCTGCCCGGGCTGGCCTGGGACTCGGCGCTGCCGGTGTTCATGCCCGATCTCGGCCGCGGCACACGCTTCATCCGCGCCGACAGTGCGCTGCAGGTGGGCATCAACCGTGGCCTGGCGATTCCGTGCTCGGCGCGCGGCGGCGACGACGTCTGGGTGATGGCGCTGCTGTCGGCACTGGGCACGCCGATCGTTCGTCGCTTCGAGACCTGGCTGCCCGATGCCAGTGGCCACCACCTGTTGCGCCGCGAAGGGTTCTGCGAGGTGCGAGGGGCCATCGGGGCTGGTAGCGCGGCCGACCGCATCGAGCTCGGTGAGGGCCTGCTCGGCCAGGTACTGGCCAGCCGCGCACCGGCCGTCGCCGACAGCGCGCCGCAGCAGCCCGGCGCGGTGGGCGTTGCCGCGGGCGAGTTCGCCTTCGAGTCGGTGGCGGCGCTGCCCGTGCTGCACGGTGGCCGTGTCATCGCGGTCGTGGCCTGGTACTTCTGAGCGAGATGCGATCGATGGACAGGATGAAGCTGGTGATGGTGGGCAACGGCATGGCGGGCGTGCGCACGCTCGAGGAACTGCTGAAGATCGCGCCGGACCTGTACGACATCACGGTGTTCGGGGCCGAGCCGCATCCGAACTACAACCGCATCCTGCTGAGCCCGGTGCTCGCCGGCGAGCAGACGGTCGACCAGATCATCCTCAACCCGCTCTCCTGGTACGAAGAGCACGGCATCACCTTGCACCGGGGCAGGAAGGTCGCGCGCATCGATCGCATCAAGCGGCAGGTGGTGGCCGACGACGGCACGGCCGCTGCCTACGACCGCCTGCTGCTGGCCACCGGATCGAACCCGTTCGTCCTGCCGGTGCCGGGCAACGACCTGCCCGGCGTGATCGCCTACCGCGACATCGCCGACACGCAGGCGATGATCGATGCCGCCACCCGGCACCGGCATGCGGTGGTGATCGGCGGCGGTCTGCTCGGCCTGGAAGCCGCCAACGGCCTGGTGCAGCGAGGCATGGACGTGTCGGTGGTGCACATCATGCCGTGGCTGATGGAGCGCCAGCTCGACGAGGCCGCCGGCAAGCTGCTGCAGCAGTCGCTCGAGCAGCGTGGGCTGAAGTTCCTGATCGGCGCGCAGACCGCCGCGTTGCTGCCCGACCCCGACGGCCGCGTGTCCGCCGTGCGCTTCAAGGACGGTCGCGAGATCGCGGCCGAGCTGGTGGTGATGGCCGCCGGCATCCGGCCCAACACCACACTGGCCGAAGGCGCCGGGCTGCTTTGCAACAAGGGCATCGTCGTCAACGACACGCTGCAGACCATCACCGACCCGCGCGTCTATGCGGTGGGCGAATGCGCGGCACACCGCGGCATCGCCTACGGCCTGGTGGCGCCGCTGTTCGAGCAGGGCAAGGTATGCGCGACGCACCTGGCGCAATTCGGCATCGGCCGCTACTCGGGCAGCCAGACCTCCACCAAGCTCAAGGTCACTGGCATCGACCTGTTCTCGGCCGGCAACTTCATGGGCGGCGAAGGCACCGAGGAGATCGTGCTGTCCGATCCGCTGGGCGGCGTCTACAAGAAGCTGGTGATCCGCGACGACAAGCTGATCGGCGCCTGCCTGTACGGCGACACGGTCGACGGCAGCTGGTACTTCAAGCTGCTGCGCGAGGGCCGGCCGATCGGGGACTTGCGCGACCGCCTGATGTTCGGCGAGTCGAACATCGGCGACGTCGGCCACGAGGGCCACAACAAGGCCGCCGCGATGGCCGACAGCGACGAGGTCTGCGGCTGCAACGGCGTCAACAAGGGCGCGATCTGCAAGGCCATCAAGGACAAGGGCCTGTTCACGCTCGAGGAGGTGCGCAAGCACACCAAGGCCAGTGCGAGCTGCGGCTCGTGCACCGGCCTGGTCGAGCAGCTGCTGATGTTCACCGCCGGTGGCGACTACTCCGCCGCGCCGAAGATGAAGGCGCTGTGCGGCTGCACCGACCACAGCCACCAGGACGTGCGCGACGCGGTCCGGCAGCACAAGCTGCTGTCGATCGCCGACACCATGGCCTTCCTCGAATGGCGCACGCCCAACGGCTGCGCAGGCTGCCGGCCGGCGATCAACTACTACCTGATCAGCACCTGGCCGAAGGAAGCCAAAGACGACCCTCAGAGCCGCTTCATCAACGAGCGCAGCCACGCCAACAACCAGAAGGACGGCACCTATTCGGTGGTGCCGCGCATGTGGGGCGGCGAGACCACGGCCGATGAACTGCGCCGCATCGCCGACGTGGTCGACAAGTACAAGATCCCCACCGTCAAGGTGACCGGCGGCCAGCGCATCGACCTGTTGGGCGTGAAGAAGGAAGACCTGGTCAACGTCTGGCGCGACATCGGCATGCCCAGCGGCCATGCCTACGCCAAGGCGCTGCGCACCGTGAAGACCTGCGTCGGCAGCGAGTGGTGCCGCTTCGGCACGCAAGACAGCACGCAGATGGGCAAGGACCTCGAGCGCGCGCTGTGGCGCATGTACGCGCCGCACAAGGTCAAGCTCGCGGTGTCGGGCTGCCCGCGCAACTGCGCCGAGGCCGGCATCAAGGACGTCGGCGTGATCGGCGTCGACTCCGGCTGGGAGCTCTACGTTGCCGGCAACGGCGGTATCAAGACCGAGGTGGCGCAGTTCTTCGTCAAGGTGAAGACGGCGGCCGAGGTGCTGGAGTACAGCGGCGCGTTCCTGCAGCTCTACCGGGAGGAGGGCTGGTACCTCGAGCGCACCGTGCACTACGTGAGCCGCGTCGGCATCGAGCACGTGAAGAAGAAGGTGCTCGAGGACGCCGCCAGCCGCAAGGCGCTGTGGGAGCGGCTGCAGTTCGCGCTCGACGGCGAGCCCGACCCGTGGTTCGAGCACGCCAAGGCGAGTGTCGACCTGCGGCAGTTCGCGCCGGTGGCAAACGAGGCGACGACGGTATGAACGCGCGCTCAACGATTTGGCAGGCCGCTTGCAAGGTCGATGACATCCCGCCGCTCGGCGCGCGCCGCGTGGCGCGAGAGCAGGGGCTCGCAGTGGCCGTGTTCCGCGGCGCGGAAGACCGCGTGTTCGCGCTGCTCGACCGCTGCCCGCACAAGGGCGGCCCGTTGAGCCAGGGCATCGTGTTCGGCGACAGCGTCGCCTGCCCGCTGCACAACTGGACCCTCTCGCTCACCGACGGCCGGGCCAAGGCACCGGACGTGGGCTGCGCGGTCGCATTCGCCTGCAAGGTCGAAGACGGCACGGTGTTTCTCGATGCCGACGAGCTCGCGCACAAGGCGCTCGACGTGGTGGCGCCGATCGCCGGGCCGCACGCCAAGCCGGGCTGCTGAAAGCACATCGCGCCATGCGCGAAACCAGGTCCACCTGCCCTTACTGCGGCGTCGGCTGCGGGGTCATCATCGAGAGCGAGGGCGACCAGATCACCGGCGTGCGCGGCGATCCCGAGCACCCGGCCAACTTCGGCCGCCTGTGCAGCAAGGGCAGCTCGCTGCACCTGACGGCGGCGCAGCCGGTGACGCTGCACACACGGCTGCTGCATCCGATGCAACGCACGGCGCGCGGCGCGGCACCGCACGCCATCGGCTGGGACGCCGCGCTCGATCTGGCGGCCGATCGCATCGCGCACATCGTGCGGACGCACGGCCCCGACGCGGTGGGCCTGTACCTGTCGGGCCAGTTGCTGACCGAGGACTACTACGTCTTCAACAAGCTGGCGCGGGCGCTGGTCGGCACCAACAACGTCGACACCAACTCGCGGCTGTGCATGAGCTCGGCGGTGGCCGGCTACAAGCTCACGCTCGGCGCCGACGCGCCGCCGGCCTGCTACGAAGACCTCGATCACGCGCGCACGGTGTTCATCGCCGGCAGCAACATGGCCTGGGCGCACCCGATCCTGATGCGGCGGCTGGAAGACGCGCGCCGCGCGCGGCCCGAGGCGAAATGGATCGTGGTCGATCCGCGCCGCACCGAAACGGCCACCATGGCCGACCTGCACCTGCAGATCCAGCCCGGGACCGACATCACGCTGTGCCACGGCATCGCGCACCTGCTGCTGTGGGAAAACCTGACCGATGCGGCCTTCATCGCTGCCCACACCGAAGGCTTCGAGGCCTTGCGCGACCTGGTGCGCGACCACACGCCGCGCAGCGTGGCGCAGGCCTGCGGCATCGCCGAAGCCGACCTGGTGCAGGCGGCGCGCTGGTTCGGCGGCCACACCCCGACGCTGTCGCTGTATTGCCAGGGCTTGAACCAGAGCGTCAACGGCACGCACAACAACGCCGCGCTGATCAACCTGCACCTGCTCAGCGGACAGATCGGCAAGCCCGGCGCCGGGCCGTTCTCGCTGACCGGCCAGCCCCACGCGATGGGTGGGCGCGAGGTCGGCGCGCTGGCCAATCAGCTGGCGGCGCACCGCGACCTCGGCAATGCCGAACACCGCGCCGAGATGGCGGCGCTGTGGGGGGTGCCCGATCTGCCGGCACAGCCCGGCAAGTCGGCCGTCGAGATGTTCGAGGCCGCCGCCGACGGCGCGATCAAGCTGCTGTGGATCGCCTGCACGAATCCTGCGCAATCGATGCCGCACCAGTCCACGGTTCGTCGCGCGCTCGAGCGCTGCGAGTTCGTGATCGTGCAGGAGGCGTTTCGCACCACCGCCACCTGCGCCTTCGCCGACCTGCTGCTGCCGGCCAGCAGCTGGGGTGAAAAGGAGGGTAGCGTCACCAACAGCGAACGCCGCATCTCGCGCGTGCGTGCCGCGGTGCCGGCGCCGGGCGCGGCGCGCGCCGACTGGCGCATCGCGGTCGACGTGGCGCAGCGCGTCGAAGCGCGGCTGCAGCGGCCGCGCACCGACGGCAAGGCGAGCGGCTTCGGTTTCGAAAACCCGGAGACGGTTTGGAACGAACACCGCGCGGCCACGCGCGGGCGCGACCTCGACATCACCGGCCTGTCGTACACGATGCTCGAGTCCGCCGGCCCGCAGCAGTGGCCGTGGCCATGCGGCGCCGGCAGCGGCCGGCGGCGACTCTACGAAGACGGCCGCTTCGTGTTCGACGACGGCCGGGCGCGCTTCGCCGCGGTGAAGCCGTTGCCGCTGGCCGAGCCGCGCGACGTGCGGCATCCGTTCGCGCTCACCACCGGCCGCTTGCGCGACCAGTGGCACGGCCTGAGCCGCACCGGCACGCTGGGCCGCCTGTTCGGCCACGCCGGCGAGCCGGCGATCGAGTTGCATGCACACGACCTCGAGCGGCTCGGCGCCAGGCCGGGCGATCTGCTGCTGGTGACGTCGCGCCGCGGCTCGATCGTGTTGCCGGCGCAGGCCAGCGACGCGATGGCGCCGATGCAGGCGCACATCGCGATGCACTGGGGCGCCGAGGTGCTGGGCGGCTCGAGCGCCAGCGGCCGTGCGCTGGCCGGCGTGAACACGCTGACCACCGGCGCCTTTTGCGCGACCAGCAAGCAGCCGGAACTCAAGCACTGTGCGGTCAAGCTCATCAAGGCCGAGCTGTCGTGGAAGTTGCTGGCGATGGCATGGTTGCCGCAAGCGCGCGCCCACGAGGCGCGCGAGGCGTTGCGCGAGCTGATGCCGCTGTTTCCCTATGCGAGCTGCGTGCCGTTCGGGCGCGAGCCCGACGCACAGGGCCGGCTCGGCGTGTTGTGGCGCGCCGCCGCGCACGAGCGCGCCAGCGATGCGGTGCTCAAGCGCATCGAGTCGCTGCTCGAGCTCGATGGCGCACAGGCGCTGCGTTATGCCGACGCCAAGCGCGGGCTGCGCCGCACCATCGCGCTGAACGGCGTGGGCGAGGCGATGCGCGTGCAGGCGTTCCTGTTGGCCGGCCAGACCGAGGCCGAGCCGTGGTTGCGCGCGCTGCTGGTCGACGAGCAGCCGGCGCAGGCCTACGGGCGAGCGCTGCTGCGTGCCGGCGCGGCGCCGCCGGGCGCGGTGCCAGCGCGCTCGCCGCAGGTGTGCACCTGCCACGACGTCAGCGAAGCGCGCATCCGCGACGCGCTGGCCGCCATGACCGGCGGCGCCGAGGCGCGGCTGGCGCAGTTGCAGCGCGCTCTGCGCTGCGGCACCGAGTGTGGCTCGTGCGTGCCGGCGCTCAAGCGCCTTGTGGGCGAATGTCCGGCCGACTCGATGGTGCGCTGAGAATTGGC
>DATDJF010000139.1:0-10931 GCA_036520715.1 Burkholderiaceae bacterium
TGGTTCGCGCCGACGACTACGTGGGCGTGACGATGACGCGTGGCGTCAACGCCAGTTTCGACGGTCGCGACACGCTGGCCGCCGCGGGCTTTGCCGCCGAGTTCGTGTCGGCGCAGGGCCAGCAGCTGCGGGTGCACGTCACGCCGCTCGGCCGCGCGACGATCTGCTCGCCGCAGGCCAGCTCGCTCGACTTTCCGCGCTGCTGAAGCGGTTGGCGGCGGCGGTGGCCGCTACACCTGCATGTTCATGATCTCGCTGTAGGCGGAGATCAGGCGGTTGCGCACTGCCAGCACGCCCTGGAAGCCGATCTGGGCTTTTTGCATCGCCACCATCGTCTGTTCCAGGCTGACCGCCGGGTTGTCGAGTTGCAACTCACGTTGCAATGCCGCGGCCTGCTGCTGCTGGTTGCTCACTGCACCGAGCGCCTGCGTCATCACGTTCTGAAAGCTGGCACCCGCGGTGGCAGGGGCTGCCGGGCGCGCCAACGGCGTGCCGTCGGGGCGCAAGCCGGCGCGGGCCACGGCCTGCGCGAAATCAAACGGTTTCAGATCGACTCTCATGGCGGCGTGCACGCGGCGAACATGAATGCGCCGGCGTGACGATGTCACTGTAAGTCCGCCGCTCGGCTGCGATGGCGCGAACTGAAGCCCGAATTCAGGGCTGTTCACCCCATAGCTGTGGGCGGCGCCACCGAACAATGCGTCCAGCTTGCGGCAGGAGCGGCATGTTCCCGCGACCGTTCGTGCCCATCCGATGACAACCACATCTATGGACAATGCCCTGACACCCGCCCTGATTCCCGCCGCCACGCACCCCGGCGGCCTGATGACGCGCCTGACCCAGGTGCCGGTCAAGGCCATGGTGATGCTGACGCTCGGCGTCGCGGCATTGGCCGCGGTGCTCGCCGCGCTGGCGATGTGGAGCAAGAGCGGTGACTACCGCGTGCTGTACGCCAACCTGTCCGACAAGGACGGCGGCGCCATCCTGTCGCAACTGTCGCAGATGAACGTGCCCTACAAGCATGCCGAAGGCGGCAATGCGATCCTGGTGCCGTCCGACAAGGTGCACGACGTGCGCCTGAAGCTCGCGCAGGCCGGCCTGCCGAAGGGTTCGACCACCGGCTTCGAGCTGCTCGACAACGCGCGCTTCGGCCAGACGCAGTTCCAGGAGCGCCTGACCTGGCAGCGCGCACTCGAGGGCGAGCTGTCGCGCTCGATCGGCGCGCTGGCCGCCGTGCAGAGCGCGCGTGTGCACCTGGCGCTGCCGCAGCAGAACGGCTTCTTTCGCGAGCAGCAGAAGCCCAGCGCCTCGGTGCTGGTGCAACTGCATGCCGGCCGCGTGCTCGAGCGCGCGCAGATCGCCGGCATCGTGCACCTGGTGTCGGCCTCGGTGCCCGAGATGAGCCCCAAGGCGGTGAGCGTGCTCGATTCCAGCGGCACGCTGCTGTCGGGCGCCGCCGGCGACAACCCGGGCAACGGCCTGGACGCGCAGCAGCTTCAGTACGTGCAGCAGATCGAAGCCAGCTACGTCAAGCGCGTGATCGAGATCATCGAGCCGATCGTCGGGCGCGACAACGTGCGCGCCACCGTCACCGCCGAAGTCGACTTCGCGCAGAGCGAGGCCACCGACGAATTGTTCAAGCCCAATCAGGGCAGGGATGCCGCGGCGGCCGTGCGCAGCCAGCAGCAGTCGGAATCCAGCAATGGCGCAAGCAGCACGCCCTCGGGCATCCCCGGCGCGCTGAGCAACCAGCCGCCGGTGCCTGCCACCGCGCCGCTGACCGGCACCGCGCCACCGCTGCAAAGCGCGGCCGGCGCGGCCGGCAACGCATCGACGCGGCGCGACAACGTGGTGAACTACGAAGTCGACAAGACCGTGCGCGTGACGCGCCAAGCCAGCGGCGCCGTCAAGCGGCTCAACGCGGCGGTGGTGGTGAACCATCGTGTGGTCACCGATGCCAAGGGCAAGACCACCAGCACGCCGCTGTCGGGCGACGAGGTGGAGAAGCTGACCGCGCTGGTGCACGAGAGCATCGGCTTCAACAAGGACCGCGGCGATTCGGTCAAGCTGATCAACGCGCCGTTCCGCGTCGAGGCGCTGCCCAAGGCCGACGCGGTGCCGGTGTGGCAGCAGCCGTGGCTGCTCGACCTGGTGCGCGCGGCCGCGGTGCCGGCAGCCCTGGTGCTGGTGGCGCTGCTCGTCGTCTCCGGCGTCATCAAGCCGGCGTTCAAGGCCGCTGCCGGCCCGGCCGTGGGCGGACAACTCAACGCCGTGGTCGCCGACACGCCGCAGCTGCCGCCGGCCACGCCATTGGCGCTCGCCTCCCCGCTGGTCGACAAGCAGCTCACCGGCGCACGCGAGCTGGCCAAGCAAAACCCTGCCGCAGTGGCGCACATCGTGCGCGGCTGGGTCGGCACCGACGGCGGCTGACCGCCGCAACAGATCACCCGCATCATGGACGACACAGGCACCGAGAACGCAGCCATCCTGCTGATGTCGCTCGGCGAAGAGCAGGCAGCCGAGGTATTCAAGCACCTCGCGCCCAAAGAGGTGCAGAAACTCGGCGAGACCATCGCCAGGATGAAGGCCGTGCCGCGCGAGCGCGTCGACGACGTGATGACCAAGTTCACCACGCTCGCCGCCGAGCAGCACATGCTGGTGGCCGACACCGACGAGTACGTGAAGAGCGTGCTGCGCAAGGCGTTGGGCGACGACAAGGCCAACCTGCTGATCGATCGCATCATGCAGGGCAGCGACGTCTCCGGCCTGGAGAGCCTGAAGTGGATGGACGCCACCGCGGTGGCCGAGCTGCTGCGCAACGAGCATCCGCAGATCGTGGCCGCCGTGCTGGTGCACCTCGATTTCGACCAGGCCTCCGACGTGATCAAGGCGTTCGGCGAGCGCCAGCGCAACGAGGTGATGGTGCGCATCGCCACGCTCGACGGCATCCAGCCGGTGGCGCTGAAGGACCTGAACGACGTGATGAGCAAGGTGCTGGCCGGCGGCGACAAGCTGCGCAAGGCGTCGCTCGGCGGCGCCAAGACGGCGGCCGAGATCATCAACCTGCTCGGCAGCGCGATCGAGACCTCGGTGCTCGACTACATCCGCGAGGCCGACAACGATCTGGCGCAGCAGATCATGGACAACATGTTCACCTTCGACGACCTGATCAAGCTCGACGACAAGGGCATCCAGGCGCTGCTCAAGGACGTGCAGTCCGAGTCGCTGGTGATCGCGCTGAAGGGCGCCTCGCCCGAGCTGCGCGAGCGCATCTTCAAGAACATGTCCACACGCGCCGCCGAGACGCTGCGCGAAGACCTCGAGTCGCGCGGCCCGGTGCGGCTGTCGGAGGTCGAGTCCGAGCAGAAGGAAATGCTCAAGAACGTGCGCCGCCTGGTCGACGAGGGCCAGATCGTGATGGCCACCGGGGCCTCCGATGAGTTCGTCTAATCCGAAGGCCGCCGGCCACCCGTACGGCCGCTTCATCCCGCGCGAGGAGCTGCAGGACTTCGCGAGCTGGAAGCCCGGCGCCTTCGCGGGCACCGCCGGCGCGACTGCCCCGGCCGACAGCGCCGAGCAGCAGGCTGTCGCGCATGCCGCACGCCAGGCCGGCTACCAGGAGGGCTACCGCGACGGCCTGGTGGCATTGGACAACTTCAAGCGCAGCGTGCTGCAGCAGAACAGCGCGCAGTTCGGCGCCGTGCTGCAGCAGTTCGACGAGCAACTCGACGCACTGGAGCTGGAGATGGCGCGCGCGCTGGCGCGGGTGGCCGCCAGCATCGCCCAGCAGGTGGTGCGCGACGAACTGGCCGCACGGCCCGAGCGCATCGCGCGTGTCACGCAGGAAGCCGTGGAAGCGGTGCTGCTGAGCGCGCGCCACATCGTCGTGCAGGTGAATCCGCAGGATCTGGCGCTGGTCGAGCAAGGCGCGGCCGATGCCGTGGCCGCGCGTGGCGCGCGACTGGTCGGCGACCCCGCCATCGAACGCGGCGGCTGCCGCGTGCTGTCGGACGTCGGCACCATCGACGCGCGCATCGGTGCACGCTGGCAGCACGCCAGCGCATCGATCGGCGCCGAGTTGCCCTGGTCCGAAGAGACTCGTCCCGAGGCCGGCCAGCCCGGCAGCGACAGCCAATGACCACAGCCGCCACCGAGCGCGCCGCACGCTGGCGTCGCTATCTGGCCGACCTCGAGGCGCATGCCGCCGTGCCGCACCCGCTGGTCAGCGAGGGCATGCTGGTGCGCGTCACCGGCCTGGTGCTCGAGGCCGCCGGCGTGCGCGCACCGGTGGGCTCGGTGTGCGAGGTCACCGCGTCGAGCGGCAGCCCGGTCGCCGCCGAGGTGGTGGGCTTTCACCGCGACCGCGCCTACCTGATGCCCACCGGCGACGTGCACGGCCTCTCAAGCGGCGCGCGCGTGGTGCCGCGCCCGGCACCGCAGACCGCACCGCAGCTCGGCCGCGACAACCCGCTGTGGCGACGCAGCGAAGACCGTGGCCTGCATCTGCCGATGGGCAGCGGCCTGCTCGGCCGCGTGGTCGATGCACACGGCGAGCCGATGGATCGCCTGGGCCCGCTGCAGCACGCCCGCGCACAGCCGATGATGCGCCGGCCGATCAACGCGATGGACCGCGAGCCGATCCGCGTGCCGCTCGATACCGGTGTGCGCGCGATCAACTCGCTGGTCACCGTCGGCCGCGGCCAGCGCATCGGCCTGTTCGCCGGCACCGGCGTCGGCAAGTCGGTGCTGATGGGCATGATGGCGCGCTACACGGCGGCCGACGTGATCGTGGTCGCGCTGGTCGGCGAGCGCGGCCGCGAAGTCAAGGAGTTCGTCGAGGACATCCTCGAGCGCGAAGGCCTCGAGCGCTCGGTGGTGGTGGCCGCGCCGGCCGATGCGCCGCCGCTGGTGCGCATGCAGGCGGCCACCTACGCCACCGCCATCGCCGAGCACTTTCGCGACCAGGGGCAGCACGTGCTGCTGCTGATGGACAGCCTCACGCGCTACGCGATGGCGCAGCGCGAGATCGCGCTGGCGATCGGCGAGCCGCCGGCCACCAAGGGCTACCCGCCGAGCTGCTTTGCCAAGCTGCCGCAGCTGGTGGAGCGCAGCGGCAACGGCCTGAACGGTGCCGGCTCGATCACCGCGTTCTACACCGTGCTCAGCGAAGGCGACGATCCGCAGGATCCGATCGCCGATGCGGCGCGCGGCATTCTCGACGGCCACATCGTGCTGTCGCGCGAGCTGGCCGAGGCCGGCCACTTTCCGGCCATCGACATCGAGCGCTCGATCTCGCGGGTGATGAGCGCGGTGGTGCCGCGCGAACAGGTCGCCGCGGCTCGCCGTGCGCGCCAGTTGCTGGCCAAGTTCAACAAGGCACGCGACCTGATCCAGCTCGGCGCCTATGCCGAGGGGCGCGACCCCGAGCTCGACGCCGCGGTGCGCCTACATCTGCCGCTGGCCACGCTGCTGCAGCAGGACATGCACGAGCGCGCCCCGCTCGACGACAGCTGGCGCGACCTGTGCGCCCTGCTCGGCCACTGAGCGCCGCGTTCTTCCACCGCACGACGATGCCCACCATGCAAGCCCTGATCCAGTTGCTCGATCACGAACGCCGCGTGCGCGACGCTTCCCTGCTGGGGCTGCGCGACGCCGAGGGCACGGCCGACGCCGCCGACGCGCAGTCCCAGCAGCTGCATGCCTACCGCAGCGACTACGTCGCGCGCTGGAGCGCGCGCTTCCGCGAGCCGGGGAGCGTGGCGCTGATGCAGTGCTACCAGGGCTTCATGCAGCGACTGGAGCAAGCCATCGCGCAGCAGCGCGCGACCGTGCAGCTCGCCAATTCGCGGCTCGAACAGGCGCGCCAGGCGTTGACCGACAACGAACGCCGCGTCGCCTCGGTGGAAAAGCTGATCCAGCGGCGTTCGCAGCAGGAGCAGCAGCGCTCGGCGCGGCGCGAGCAGTCGCACAGCGACGAGATCGCCCAACGCGCCTACGCGCGGCGCCAGATCGCGCCACCGCACACCGAGCACGGCGATCTGCCGCGCTGAAGCGCAGTCGCAAAAGCCACCCGTCCTTCGCAGGAGTGTCTCCACGATGTCACCGACCCTGACGATCCCCAGCCTCGCACCGCCCTCACGCGCCAGCGAGGCCGCCGGCAATGCCGCCGCCGATGGCGACGGCGGGGCCGCGTTCGCCGATGCGCTGCAGCGCGCCCAGGGCGAGCACAAGCCGGCCCGCCACCAGGAGCCGCGCGCCGCGACGCCCAAGCCCGCCGATGCGCCTGCACGCACGGCGCGCCCCGCCGCGACCCCCGGGCAGCCGCCCGAGGCTGCCGCGTTGCCTGCCGGCGATGCCGCGTGCGGCGACGCCACTGGGTCGGCCACCGACAGCGAGCCCGTCGCGGCCGATGCCAAGCCGCAAAGCGGCGCCATGCCCGACGGTGCAACCACGGTGCCGCAGCCGCCGATGATCGTCATCGAGCCACCCATCGCCACACGACCCGCCATCGAAACCCATTTCGGCGAGCGGGCTCGCGCAGCCGATACCGACGATGCCGTGCCGACCATCGACGACCGGGCGGTGCTCACTCACCCGAGTGCACGCAAGGGCACCGCCCATGACCTGCGGGCGGCGCCTGCGATGCCCGGCCACGCCACGCCGGCCAACGAGCCCGCTGGCTCGCGCGACGGCGCCCCGGCATGGTCCTTTCACACCACGAACGAGCAGGCGGCGATCGACGCCGCTGCAGCGACGACCCCGGGTCTACGCGCGCCTTCGTTCGAGCGGCCAGCGGCCGAGCCATCGGCAACGCCGCTGGCGGCCACGCCGTTCGCGCGCGACGTGGCCGCGGCGGCGCCGGGCGCCGACGCCAAGCTGCCGCAGGCCACGCTGCACGCGGCCATCGACGACGCCGACTTCGGCGCGGCGCTCGGCACCCAGGTGTCGCTGTGGGTGCGCGACGGCGTGCAGGAAGCACGCCTGCAACTGCATCCGGCCGAGCTCGGCCCGGTGACCGTGCAGATTGCACTGGAGGGCCAGGCCGCGCACGTGGACTTCATCGCTGCCGTGGCGGCGACACGCGAGTCGATCGAACAATCGTTGCCGGCGCTGGCTGCGGCATTGCGCGAGTCGGGCTTCACGCTCACCGGCGGCGGTGTCACCAGCCAAGGCGGACAGGGCGCCGCCGGCGAAGGACGGCGCGAGCGCTCGCCAGCGGGCCAGGGCAATCGTTCACGCAACGATGGCGGCAGCGACGCCGCCCACGTGGCGAGCGCGCCGCGCCGCTGGAACCGCTCGCTGCTCGACGTGTACGCCTGAAGGTTTGGTCGCAGAGTCGTACCCGAAAAGGCCGCCTTTTCCGGGCGCCTTCGCGGCAGGTGGCCCGAATAATCGACTTGTCGAGATGAGGTTGGAGCGCCGTGCGGCCGATGCTGCCGTGCGCACCCGAAGGACTCCATGGCCACCACCCCTGCCCCCGCTGCTGACATTGCCCCGGCCCCGGCTCCGGCCAAGGGCAAGAAGAAGCTGATCCTGTTCGCCGCGCTCACCCTGATGCTGCTGGTGCTGGGCGGCGGCGGCGTTGCCTTCTGGATGTTGCAGCACAAGCCCGAGGTGACAGCCGACGCCGAAGGCGACGAAGACACCGTCGCCGAACATCACCCCAAGAAGAAGAAGGGCGACAAGAGCCAGCTGCCGGTGTTCCTGCCGCTGGACCTGTTCACGGTGAACCTCGCCGATCGGGAGGCCGAACGTTATGCGCAAGTCGGCATCACGCTGGAGCTGGCCGACGCCAAGACCAGCGACCTGCTGAAGGCCTACATGCCGGCAGTGCGCAACGACGTGCTGATGCTGATCGCGCACAAGAAGGCGGCCGAGCTGCAAGACCGCGCCGGCAAGCTCGAATTGGCGCGCGAGATCAAGCGCGTCGCGCTGAAGCCGCTGGACGACAGCGACGACAAGGAGGCGGGCGCCGACCTGCCGGTGCGCGCGGTCCACTTCTCGTCGTTCATCATCCAGTGAACGGGATCATGAGCCCCCACGCTCACATTCGTTCGCTGCCTCGCGGCTTGCAGGTCGCGAGTCGTTCGCCAGCCACTCGCGAGCGCGCAGGCGCTCGCTCGGCGCCGGCTCACCCCCCCGAGGGGGCTGCCCTCCTTGAGGCGGCTCGGCGGAGGGCGCCATGAACCAGCAGATCCTGTCGCAGGACGAAGTCGACGCGCTGCTCGAGGGCATCACCGGCGAAAGCCAGAAGCCCGACGTGCCCGAGGCGCCGGCCGACGGCGTGCGCAACTACGACCTGGCGAGCCAGGAGCGCATCGTCCGCGGGCGCATGCCGACGATGGAGATCGTCAACGAACGCTTCGCGCGCAACGCGCGCATCGGCCTGTTCAACCTGATCCGCAAGAGCCCGGAAGTCTCGGTGGGCGGCATCAAGATGCACAAGTACTCGGCGTTCCTGCGCGAGATCGTGGTGCCCACCAACTTCAACATCATGTCGGTGCGGCCGCTGCGCGGCGCCGGCCTGATCGTGCTGGAACCGAACCTGGTGTTCGCGGTGATCGACTCGATGTTCGGCGGCATCGGCAAGTTCCACACCCGCATCGAGGGCCGCGAATTCTCGCCCACCGAGCAGCGCGTGATCCAGCGCATGCTCGAGTGCCTGTGCGCCGAATACAAGAAGGCCTGGATGGGCATCTACCCGCTGGAGCTCGAGCACCAGCGCTCGGAGATGCAGCCGCAGTTCGCCAACATCGCCACCCCGAGCGAGATCGTGGTGTCGAGCTCGTTCACCTTCGAGTTCGGCGACGCCAGCGGCTCGATGCACCTGGCGATTCCGTATTCGACGCTCGAGCCGATCCGCGACGTGCTGTACTCGACGATCCAGGGCGACGCCTCCGAGCCCGACCGCCGCTGGATCTCGCTGCTGAAGACCGAGATCCAGTCGGCCGAGGTCACGCTGGTGGCCGAGCTGGCCAAGGCCAACGCCACGGTGGAGCAGCTCCTCGCGCTGCAGGCGGGGGACTTCGTCGAGCTCGACATCGCACAGATCATCAAGGCCAAGGTCGACGGCGTGCCGGTGTTCGATTGCCACTACGGCACCTCGGCCGGCCACTACGCGATCAAGATCGATCAACTGTTGACCAACCCCCAACGCGGTTGGCTGGGAGACACGCATGTCAACTGACAACGCCGCACCGGCCGGCGAAAGCCAGGACAAGATGGCCGACGAGTGGGCTGCCGCGATGGCCGAGGCCAAGCCGGCCGATGGCGGCGTGCTGGCCGCGCCCGCCGAGTCGCCGGTGCCGTTCGCCAGCTTCGCCTCGGGCGGGGCGCCGGGCAGCGCGGCCGGCAACGACATCAACATGATCCTCGACATCCCGGTGCAACTCACCGTCGAGTTGGGGCGCACCCGCATTCCGATCAAGCACATCCTGCAGCTCGCGCAAGGCTCGGTGGTCGAGCTCGAAACCATGGCCGGCGAGCCGATGGACGTGCTCGTCAACGGCTACCTGATCGCGCAGGGCGAGGTGGTGGTGGTCAACGACCGCTTCGGCATCCGCCTGACCGACATCGTGACGCCCAGCGAGCGCATGCGCCGGCTCAGCAAGGGCGGCTGACCTCTCACATGGGCTCGACCTTCGGATCGCTGCTGGCTTTCGTCGGCATCGTCGCGCTGATCCCGCTGGCACTGTGGCTGCTCAAGCGCACGCCGATCGGCGGCGGCGCCGCGCACGGCCTGATGCGCACGGTGGCGATGCTGCCGATCTCGGCCAACCAGCGTTTGCTGACGGTGGAAGTGGGCAGCGGCGACGAACGCAAGTGGCTGGTGCTCGGCGTCACGCCGGCCGGCATCCACACGCTGCACACGATGGCGCCGCAGGCGCTGCCCGACGCGGCAACCGGCGCTGGCCCGTTCGCGCAACTGCTGGCCAGGCACCTGCCCGGCGCCAAGAACAACGAGAGCTCCGATGCGCGCTGATCGCAAGGCCTTTTTCGTGCGCCTGATGCGCCGCGTGGCACAAGGCCTGGCCGTATCGCTGTTGTCGGCACTTTGCGGCGCGGCTTTCGCACAGAACAACCCGTCGAACCTGCCGCTGTTGATCGGACAGGGCGCCGGCGGCACCACCTACTCGGTGCCGATCCAGACGCTGCTGATGTTCACCGCGCTGAGCTTCCTGCCCGCGGTGCTGTTGCTGATGACCGGCTTCACGCGCATCGTGATCGTGCTGTCGCTGCTGCGCCAGGCGCTGGGCACGCAGGCCGCGCCGCCCAACCAGGTGATCGTGGGCTTGAGCCTTTTCCTCACGCTGTTCGTGATGGGGCCCACGATCGACCGCATCTACGCGCAGGCCTACGAGCCGCTGCAGGCCAACCGCATCTCGTTCAACGAGGCACTCATTCGCGGCGAGGTGCCGCTGCGCGAATTCATGCTCAAGCAGACGCGCCAGTCCGACGTGCAGCTGTTCGCCAAGCTGGCCAAGCTGCCGGCCGAGGTGAAGAGCGAGAACGTGCCGTTCAAGGTGCTGGTGCCGGCGTTCGTGACCAGCGAGCTGAAGAGCGCGTTCCAGATCGGCTTTCTGATCTTCATTCCGTTCCTGGTGATCGACATGATCGTGGCCAGCGTGCTGATGAGCCTGGGCATGATGATGCTGAGCCCGGTGCTGGTGGCATTGCCGTTCAAGCTGATGCTGTTCGTGCTGGCCGACGGCTGGAACTTGTTGCTGGGTTCGCTGGCGGCATCGTTCGTCACTTGAAATGAACGTCATCGTCTCTGCGCGGCGCGGCGGGCGGCACCCGGGGCGGGCTCCTACTGTGGCGGTCGGCACTGCGTGCCGACTCCGCTGCGATGCTCGCGCCGGGGTCGCGCCGCGAAACTCGCTTCACTCACTTCGTTCGTTGCGCTCGAACAATCGCGGCGAGTCAGATGA
>DATDJF010000140.1:0-7134 GCA_036520715.1 Burkholderiaceae bacterium
GACCTCGGGCAGGTCGGGCAGGTGCAACTCGGGTGGCGCCGCGGCGTGGCTCATCGGCAGCAGCGCCTAGCGGTCGAGGCTGCCGCGCTGCGTGCGCAACAGCTCGGCATAACGCCCGACGGCGCACAGCAGCAGGTCGCAGAATTCGCGCGCCGCGCCGCGGCCGCCCGCCGCGGACGTGACGTGATGGGCGGCCGCGCGCACCTCCACGTGCGCACCAGGCACCGCGCACGCGAAGCGCGCCCGGCTCATCAACGGCAGGTCGGGCCAGTCGTCGCCGATCACGGCGACTTCAGTCCACTCGAGCTCGAGCTGTCGCAGCAGGGGCTCGGCCGCCTGCACCTTGTCGGCGGCGCCCAACGCCGCGCGCGCGACACCGAGGTCGCTCAGTCGCCTGCGCAACGCCGGCGAGTCGCGGCCGCTGACCACCAGCGGCTCGATGCCACCGGCCATCAGCAGCTTCAGGCCGTGGCCATCGAGCGTGTGGAACGCCTTGAAGGCCTCGCCGTGCTCGCCGATGTACAGGCGCCCATCGGTGAGCACGCCGTCGACGTCGAAGATGGCCGCGCGAACGCCTTGCGCCTGCAGCAGCAGCTCGGGGGGAAACTGCAGTGCAGGCGGCATCAGCGAGGATCGCTCTGCAGGCAGGTCATATCACCTTCGCGCGCATCAGGTCGTTGGAGTTCAGCGCTCCCACCAGGCGCGATTGCGCGTCGACCACCAGCACGCTGGTGATGCGGTTCTTCTCCATCAAATCGGCGGCGTCGACCGCCAGTGCGTCGACGCGGATGCGCCGCGGGCTCGGGTGCATCACCTGCTGCGCGACCAGACTGCGCAGATCGGCGCCGCGCTCGATCAGGCGGCGCAGGTCGCCATCGGTGAAGATGCCGAGCACCTGCTGATCGTCATCGACGATCGCAGTGAACCCGAGGCCCTTGCCCGTCATCTCGCGCAGCACGTCGTTGAACGATGCCTGTGCGCCGACGCGCGGCACGTCGGCGCCGCTGCGCATCAGGTCGCCCACGTGCATCAGCAGCTTGCGGCCGAGCGAGCCGCCGGGGTGCGAGCGCGCGAAATCTTCCTCGCGAAAGCCGCGTGCATCGAGCAGCGCCACCGCCAGCGCGTCGCCCAGCGCCATCTGCGCGGTGGTGCTGGCGGTGGGCGCCAGGTTCAACGGGCAGGCTTCCTGGTCGACCTTGCTCGACAACACGATGTCGGCGTGGCGCGCCAGCGTCGAGTCCTCGTTGCCGGTCATCGCGACCAGGGTCAGGCCCAGGCGCTTCAATGCCGGCAACAGCACTGCCAGCTCGTCGCTCTCGCCGCTGTTGGAGATCGCCAGCAAGACATCGCCGGGTCGCACCATGCCGAGGTCGCCGTGGCTCGCTTCGGCCGGGTGCACGAAGAACGCCGGTGTGCCGGTGGAGGCCAGCGTGGCGGCGACCTTGCGTCCGACGTGCCCGCTCTTGCCCATGCCCATCACGATGACGCGGCCCTCGCACTCGAGCATCGCGCGCACCGCGCTGACGAAGCCGTCGCCCTGGCGAGCTGCCAACGCGGTCAGCGCGCGCGCTTCGACCTCGAAGGTCTGCGTCGCCAGCGTCAGCGCACGCTGTGCATCGAAGCTCGGTACAGGGGCCACGGCCGGGATGCTCGCTTAGGATCGGGCATTCTAGGGCGCACCCCAGCGACGCACGCGCACGATGGCCACCACGCTAGAAGTCGTCTTGCTGTACCTCGTCGCCGCAGTGGCCGGCGTGGTGGTGTGCCGCATGCTGAAGTTGCCGCCGATGCTCGGCTACCTGGCGGTGGGCGTGCTGATCGGCCCCAACGCGCTGGCGCTGGCCGGCGATCCGGCGGCCTCGCGGGCGCTGGCCGAGTTCGGCGTGGTGTTCCTGATGTTCGCGATCGGGCTGGAGTTCAACCTGCCCAAGCTGCGCAGCATGCGCTCGCTGGTGTTCGGCCTGGGCTTGTCGCAGGTGGGCTTGACGATCCTGGGAGCGCTGCTCGGCAACGTGCTGCTCGCTGCGGGCTTTGCAGCCCTCGGCCGCGCCTGGGACCTGACCTGGCAGGGCGCCTTCACGCTGGGCTCGGCGATGGCGATGTCATCGACCGCCATCCTGGTGAAGCTGATGTCCGAACGGCTCGAGCTCGACAGCGAACACGGCCGTCGCGTGATGGGTGTGCTGCTGTTCCAGGATCTGGCCGTGGTGCCGTTGCTGGTGCTGATCCCGGCGCTCGGTGCCGGCAGCACGAACCTCGCCAGCACCCTGGCGATCGCCCTGGCCAAGGCGGCCGTGCTGTTGACGCTGCTGCTGGTCGGCGGGCAGCGCGTGATGCGTTGGTGGCTCACGCAAGTGGCGCGGCGCAAGAGCGAAGAGCTGTTCGTGCTCAACCTGTTGCTGGTGACCCTGGGCATGGCGTGGCTCACCGAGATGGCCGGGCTGTCGCTCGCGCTCGGCGCCTTCATCGCGGGCATGCTGGTGGCCGAGACCGAATACAAGCATCAGGTCGAAACCGACATCCGGCCGTTCCACGACGTGCTGCTCGGCTTGTTCTTCATCACCATCGGCATGCGGCTCGACTGGCGGCCGCTGATCGATCAATGGCTGCTGGTGCTGCTGCTCGCCACGCTGCCGGTGCTGGCCAAGGCGGTGCTGGTGGCGCTGCTGGCGCGCGCCTTTCACGCCTCGCCGGGAGCCGCCATCCGCACCGGCTTGTACCTGGCGCAGGCCGGTGAATTCGGCTTCGTGCTGCTGGCGCTGGGCGTCGGCAACAACCTGCTGGTGGGCGAATGGATGAATCCGGTGTGGGCGGCGATGGTGCTGTCGATGCTGGCCACGCCGTTCATGGTGATGTGGAGCAGCCGCATCGTGATGCGGCTGTCGTCGAGCGACTGGATGATGCAGTCCGTGCAGTTGACGGCCATCGCCAAGAAGGCGATGCGCACCGAGGCGCACGTGATCATCTGCGGCTACGGCCGCAGCGGGCAGAACCTGGCGCGCCTGCTCGAGCGCGAAGGCATCGCCTACATGGCGCTCGACCTCGACCCCGATCGTGTGCGCCAGGCGGCAGCGGCCGGCCAGAGCGTGGTGTTCGGTGACGCCGCACGGTTGCGCAGCCTGATGGCCGCCGGCCTGGTGCGCGCCAGCGCGGTGGTCGTCAGTTACCCCGACACCGCGTCGGCGCTGAAGATCCTGAACCTGGTGCACGAACACGCGCCACGCGTGCCGGTGATCGTGCGCACCATCGACGACAGCGACCTCGAGAAGTTGCGCGAGGCCGGCGCCGCCGAGGTGGTGCCCGAAGCGATGGAGGGTTCGCTGATGCTGGCCGCGCAGGCACTGGCGCTGGTGGGCGTGCCGATGCAGCGTGTGATCCGCATCACCCGCGACGCGCGCGATGCGCGTTATGCGCTGCTGCGCGGTTACTTTCACGGCGCCGACGACGACACCGTGCAGGAGTTGCAGCAGGCGCGCCTGGCCAGCGTCACCTTGCCGATGGCCGCCGTCTGCCTGGGGCAGGCGCTGTCGGCGCAGGCGCTGCATGCCACCGGTGTGCAGGTGGTCTCGTTGCGGCAGGCCTCGGGCCGCGTGCTGGTGCCCGAAGAAGGCCACGTGCTCGCGGCGGGCGACACGCTGGTGCTGTCGGGGCTGCCGGCTGCGCTGGCGCTGGCCGAGGAGAAGCTGCTGCGCGTGTGACGGCGTTGCCGTGCACTGCGGCGGCTGGCACCGAACTCACTTGCCGATGCAGAAGCGCCCGAAGATCTCGCCCAGCAGGTCGTCGGAGGTGAAGGTGCCGGTGATCTCGCACAGGCACTGGTGCGCCAGCCGCAACTCTTCGGCCAGCAGCTCGAGCGCGGCATCGCCTTGCTCGACGTGGCGGCGCGCCTGCACGAGGTGCTCGCCGGCGCGCCGCAACGCGTGCACGTGGCGCGTGCGGGCGATGAAGCCGCCTTCGCTCGCCGTCTGCCACCCCGCGACCTCGAGCAGCGCGCGGCGCAGGCCGTCGAGCCCCTGGCCGGTGAGCGCCGACAGCACGATGGCACCGCCTGCGGCCGCGGCGGGCGCCGCCAGGTCGCACTTGTTGTGCACCTGCAGGCGCGGCACTTGCGTCAGCAACTGCAGTTGCGCATCGATGGCCTGTTGCGCGCGCTGGTATTCGGCTGATCCGAGCCGCGTCAGATCGTGCAGCACCAGCACTGCGTCGGCGCGGCCGATCTCGTCCCAGGTGCGCGCGATGCCGATGCGCTCGACCTCGTCGGGTACCTCGTCGGGTGCACGCAGCCCGGCGGTGTCGACCACGTGCACGGGTACGCCGTCGATCTGGATCGTCTGCGCCACCTTGTCGCGCGTGGTGCCCGGAATCGGCGTCACGATCGCCAGCTCGGCCCCGGCCAGTGCGTTGAGCAGCGAGCTCTTGCCCACGTTCGGCTGTCCGGCCAGCACGACATGGATGCCTTCGCGCAACAGCGCGCCGCGCTGCGCGGCGCCGAGCACCGCGTGCAGACGCTCGTCGATGCGACCGAGCCGCCCGGCGGCGTCGGCGCGCTGCAGGAAGTCGATCTCCTCGTCCGGAAAGTCCAGCGTCGCCTCGACCAGCGATCGCAACTCGACCAGCGCAGCGCCGAGGGCGTTGACTTCGCGCGAGAAGTCGCCCGCCAGCGAACGGGCAGCCGACCGCGCCGCGGCTTCGGTGCCGGCGTCGATCAGGTCGGCCACCGCCTCGGCCTGCGCCAGATCGAGCTTGCCGTTGAGGAACGCGCGCGTGGTGAACTCGCCTGGCGCCGCGGGCCGCAGCGCGCGCAAGTGTTCGCTTCCGTCATGCGCGCCGGCCGCAGCCTCCAGGCAGCGCGCCAGCAGAAGTTGCAGCACGACGGCGCCGCCGTGCGCGTGCAGCTCGAGCACGTCTTCGCCGGTGTAGGAGTGCGGCGCCGGAAAGTACAGCGCAAGGCCCTGATCGATCGGCCGGCCCTGCGCATCGAGAAACGGCAGCAGCGTCGCATGGCGCGGTCGCAGCGTGCGGCCACACACCGCCTGCGTCAGCGGCTCCAGGGCGCGGCCAGAAACCCGCACGATGCCCACCGCTGCGCGACCGGGCGCGGTGGCGATGGCGACGATGGGGTCGTTCAGCCGTGACAACATCGCGGCCATTGTGGCGTGCGGGCGCACGCCACCAAGCAAGGTCCGGCGCAAGGAAGAACGCGCCCGTCGTCGACGGGCGCGTTCTTCGCGTTGGCGCGGGGAGGAGCGTCGAACGGTCCAACTAGAAACGATCGAGGCACGCTCCAGAGCCGGGTTTCGCCGGGTCGGCCCCGCATGGACCGAAATGGCCCGCTGACCGGGCCATTGAACTCTGTACCTGATCGACGCTTGAAGCTTCGATCTCTGGCGTCAATGATGGACCTCACGCCCGACGCATCCAACCCCCCGAATCGGGCATGCCCCCGCGAGCGTGCAGGCGTCACGGGCAAACGCCACGGCGAGCGCCGCAGCGTGGTGGCCGCTACTTCTTCGACAGGCTCGGCGCGACGCCGAGCTGGCGGTTAATGAACCACTGCTGCGCGATCGACAGCAGATTGTTGGTCAGCCAGTACAGCACCAGGCCGGCCGGGAAGACGAAGAACATGACGGAGAACACCAGCGGCATGATCCACATCATCTTGGCCTGCACCGGGTCGGGCGGCGTCGGGTTGAGCCAGGTCTGGAACATCGTCGATGCGGTCATCAGCAGCGGCAGGATGTAGTACGGGTCCTTCGCCGACAGATCGTGGATCCAGCCGATCCACGGCGCGTTGCGCATCTCCACGCTCGACAACAGCACCCAGTACAGCGCGATGAAGAACGGGATCTGCACCATGATCGGCAGGCAGCCGCCCAGCGGGTTGACCTTCTCTTCGCGGTAGATGCGCATCATCTCCTGCTGCATCTGCTGCGGCTTGTCCTTCAGCCGCTCGCGCATCTCCATCACCTTCGGATTGATCGCCTTCATCTTGGCCATCGAGCGGTAGGCGGCCGCGTTGAGCCAGTAGAACGCGATCTTCAGCAGCACCACCAGCGCGACGATCGACCAGCCCCAGTTCTTCAGCAGCCCGTAGAGATGGTCGAGCAGCCAGAACAGCGGCTTGGCCAGGATCGTGAAGTAGCCGTAGTCCTTAACCAGGTCGAGCCCCGGGGCCATGGCCTCGAGCTTTTTCTCTTCCTGCGGGCCGGCAAACAAGGTGGCTTCGTGCGTCAACGTCGTGTTGGGGGCGAGGCTGCCCAGCTTGACCATCATCGCCAGCGCGTACTGGTTGTCGCCCAGCCTGGCGGTGACGTAGTCGCGTTCGCCCGCGCCGATCAACCACGCCGACGCGAAGTAGTGCTGCACCATCCCGATCCAGCCGTCGCTGGCGTTGCGCTGGTGGTCGGCCTTGCCCTTGTCGATGTCCTTGAACTCGATCTTCTCGAACTTCCTGGCCTCGGTGTACATGGCCGGGCCGGTGAAGGTGAAGTAGAAGCTCGACTCGCCGGCCGGCGCGTTGCCGTCGCGCACGAGTTGCAGGTACAGCTGCGGCAGCAGTGCCTTGTCGGAGCCGTTGACCACCTCGTGCTTCACCGCGATGCGATAGTCGCCGCGGCGCAGCGTGTAGGTCTTGCGCAGCACGACGCCGTTGATCGCGGGCGACTCGAATTTCAGCTCCAGGGCATCGGTGCCGGCGGCCAATTCGCGCGGCCCGGCGGCGGCGGTCATCACCGTCTCGTGATTCGGGTACGCCACGCCGTCGACCGTGGCCAGGCCGCTGCGCGCCAGGTACAGCCGCTCGCGGCTGCGGTCGAACAGCACCACGTTGCGCGAGCGGTCGGCCTGGTCGCGGTATTGCAGCAGTTCCAGGTGCACCAACTCGCCGCCGCGGCTGTCGAACGTGGCCTTCACGAGGTCGGTGGTCAGCGTGACCAGTTCGCCACCGGCGGCGGGCACCGCAGCGCCGCCCGGGCTCGCCGCCACTGTCGCCGCGGGGGGCACCGTGCTCGCGCTGGGCACGGTGGCAGGGCCGGCGGCGCTGCTGCCGGGCGCTTGCGCCGCCGACGCGGCCACCGGCGGCCGAGGACTGGCGCCGAACAACGAGGGCGCCCCGGTGTGCTTGCTCCAGGCGTC
>DATDJF010000141.1:0-2035 GCA_036520715.1 Burkholderiaceae bacterium
CGGCCGCGGCGGCGTGGCCAACGTGGTGATCGGCACGCTGCTGATCGGCACGCTGCTCAACGGCATGACGATTCTCGACGTGTCGTACTCGGCGCAGAACTTCATCAAGGGTGTGGTGCTGCTGGCGGCGATCCTGATCGATTCGTTCGTCAACCCGCGCAACGAAGAGACGGCACAACAGGGCGACATCTGACACCGCGGCGGCCGGGTTGCCGGGCTGCGCGGAATCCTTCCAATCGAGGCAACGACAGGAGACACGGCATGACACGCAAGCACAACATCCGCCGCACCATCGGCACCGCGGCGCTCACCGGCGCGGCGCTCGCTGCCGGACTCGGCGCCACCTTCAGCGCCTTCGCGCAAGGCAAGGGCATCGACGAGCCGTTCCGCGAGGGCTATCGCAAGGCGCTGGCCGGCAAGACCGTGGCCTACGTGCCGGTGGCGCTCGGCTTCGACCTCGCGCAGGGCTGGCTCGAGGGCTTGAAGAAGGAGCTCGAGCCGGTGGGCGTGAAGATCGTCGTGCGCGATCCGAACTGGAACACCAACGCCGGTGCGCAGGCAGTGACCACGCTGATCGGCGAGAAGCCCGACGTGATGGTGCTGCACAACCCCGACGTGCAGACCTACGCCAAGCTGATCCAGAAGGCCGAGGCCGAAGGCATCGACGTGGTGCAGATCAACATGCGCTCGGCCTACCCGTCGGTGGTGTACGTCGGCGCCGACTGGATCGAGATCGGCGAGAAGATCACCACCGCGGTGGCCGACGCATGCAAGGGCAAGTCCAACAAGATCGCGATCGTGCAGGGTGCGCTGTCGGCCGCGGCCAGCGCCTACACGCTCAAGGGCGTGGAAAACGTGCTCGCCAAGCGTCCCGAGATCAAAGTCGTGTCGAGCCAGGCCGCCGACTGGGACGCCGCCAAGGCCAAGGGCATCACGCAGACCGTGCTCAAGCAGCACCCCGACCTGTGCGGCATCGTCGGCTTCTGGGACGGCATGGACGTCGGCACCGCGGCAGCCATCAAGGAGGCCGGGCTCACGGGCAAGGTGTTCCTCGCCACCTCGGGCGGCGGCGAGCAGAAGGGCGCCTGCGACCAGGTCAAGAGCGGCGCCTTCGACCTCGACATCAGCTACGACGTGCCCACCCAGGCCAGCAACATGGCGGCGCAGATCAAGTGGCTGCTGCAGAACAAGGGCAAGCACAAGGATGCCAAGGGCTCGATCTACACCACGCTGATCCCGATCACCAAGGCCAACGCCAGTGTCGAGGGGACGTGCTGGAAGCTCGGCAAGAGCTGACGCCTTTGCACTGAATGGACCCCTCGCTGAGTGCGGCCGCGGCGCCGCCGCGGGCCGAGTTGCCCCACACGCCCACGCACACGCTGGGCGACCGCCTGACCGAGTTGCGGTACCGGTGGTGGCCCGACCACGTGCTGGGCGAGATCCTCGCCAAGCGCTGGATGGAGACCGCCATTCCGGTGGTGGTGCTGATCGGGGTCGCGCTGGCGCTGTCCAGCGCGATCCCGAACTTCCTTTCGGCCGCCAGCCTGGCCGACACCGGGCGGCAGGCCGGCGAGATCGGCTTCATCGTGCTCGGCATGGCGCTGGTGATGATCGTCGGCGGCATCGACCTCTCGGTGGGCTCGACCTTCGCGCTGACCAACTTCTGTGCGCTGTACTTCATGCACGTGCTGAAGTGGCCGGTTGCCGGGGCGGTGGTGGCCACGCTGCTGTTCGGCGCGCTGCTCGGTGCGGTCAACGGCGTGCTGATCGGCTACTTCCGGCTGCGCGCGTTCCTGACCACGCTGATCACGCTGATCATCTACCGCGCGTTGTACGACCTGCTGATCGCCGACTATTCGACGCTGATCGCCGCCGGCTTCCCCGACTCGAAGGCGTGGGACTTCATCGGCAGCGGCGCCTGGCTCGGCGTGCCGACGGTGGTGTTCGTGTACGCGCTGGTAGCGGTCTTCGGCCACATCTTCCTGACCCGGCTGCGGCCGGGCTGGCACATCATCGCCATCGGCGGCTCGCGGCG
>DATDJF010000142.1:0-17308 GCA_036520715.1 Burkholderiaceae bacterium
TCAACGGGCTGCAGTTCGGCCTGATGCTGTTCCTGCTGGCCGCCGGCCTGACGCTGGTCTTCGGCGTGCTCGGCGCGGTGTTGTTGACAGGCCTGTTCGGCATGGCGCTGGAAGCCGGCTTGCTGCGCTCCCTCTACATGCGCGACCACCTGTCGCAGGTGCTCGCCACCTATGCGCTGATCTTGATCCTGAACGACGGCGTGAAGATGATCTTCGGCAACGACCTGCCGCTGTCGGCGCCCGATGCGCTGGCCGGCCCGGTTCAGCTCTTGCCGGGCCTGAGTTATCCGGCGTACCGGCTGCTGATCCTTGCGGTGGGTCTGCTGGTCGCGATCGCGATGTACGTGGGCGTGGCGCGCACGCGCCTGGGCGCGCTGGTGCGCGCCGGTGCCTCCAACCGCGTGATGACCGAGGCGATGGGCGTCGACGTCAAGCGCCTCTTCACGGTGGTGTTCGGCATCGGGGCCGGCCTGTGCGCGCTGGCCGGGGCGCTGCTCGGCCCGCTGCTGGCGGTGCAGGTGGGCATGGGCGAGAACATCCTGATCCTTGCCTTCGTCGTCATCGTGATCGGCGGCATCGGCTCGATCCGCGGCGCGCTGATCGGCTCGATCCTGGTCGGCTGCGTCGACACGCTCGGCCGCACGCTGCTGCAGCAACTGTTTCGCGAATTCCTGCCGCCGCAATGGGCCAGTGCCGCCGGACCGGCGATCGCGTCGATCGCGGTCTACGTGCTGATGGCGGTGGTGCTCGCGGTCAAGCCGCAAGGCCTGTTTCCGGCGCGGGCCTGACAGCGGTGAGCAACGCGCCGTTGCCGTCGAGCCGCTGGCAGCGAAGGGCCGCGTTGGCAACGCTGGCCGCCGCCGCACTGGCACTGCCGTGGCTGATGCAGGTGCTGGACGTCTCGTTCTACGTCAGCTTCGCCGGCCGCGTGCTGGTCTACGCCATTGCCGCCACCAGCCTGAACCTGGTGCTCGGCTACGGCGGCATGGTGTCGTTCGGCCATGCCGCGTTCGTCGGGCTCGGTGCCTACGTGACCGGCGTGATGATCAGCGAAGGCACGCTCAACGGCGGCGCCCACCTGCTGGCCACGCTGCTGATCACCGGCGCCGCTGCGGCGCTGATCGGCGCCATTTCGCTGCGCACGCGCGGCGTGTACTTCATCATGATCACGCTGGCCTTCGCGCAGATGCTCTTTTATCTGGCCAACTCGATCAAGGGTTATGGCGGCGACGAGGGGCTGAACATCCGCGCGCGTTCGCTCATCGGCTTCGGCCTCGACCTGAAGAACCCGACCACCTTCTACTACGTCGCGCTGGCGGTGCTGGCGGCTTGCCTGTGGGCGTTGGCGCGCTTCGTGCCGTCGCGCCTGGGCCGTGCGGTGCTGGCGATCCGCGACGACGAGCAGCGCGCCGAAGCACTGGGCTTCGCCACCTTCAAGCAACGCTGGCTGATCTTCGTGGTCGCCGGCATGGTGGCTGGCATCGCCGGCGCGCTGTCGGTCAATCAACAAGGCTACGTCAGCCCCAACGTGCTGCACTGGACGCAGTCGGGCACGCTGATGGTGATGGTGATCCTCGGAGGGGTGGCCACGCTGTGGGGCGGCGTGGCAGGCGCCGCGGTGCTGTTGCTGCTGCAGGAGGTGCTGTCCGCCTACACGCAGCATTGGGAGTTCTGGACCGGCTGGGTGCTGCTGGCGGTCGTGCTGTTCGCGCGCCAGGGACTCGCCGGCATCGTGCGCGGTGGATCCGAGCCGCGATGACCATCCACACGAGTACGCCGCTGCTCGAGGTGCACGGCCTGCGCAAGCGCTTTGGCGGCGTGGTCGCCACCGACGGCGTCGACCTGCAGGTGCACAGCGGCGAGGTTCACGCCTTGATCGGGCCCAACGGTGCGGGCAAGACCACGCTGGTGGCGCAGCTCGCTGGACAGCTCGCGCCCGACAGCGGCCGCATCACCTTCGGCGGCACCGACATCACGGCGTGGACCGCGCACCAGCGCGCCCGCAGCGGGCTGGCACGCTCGTTCCAGATCACACGCCTGTTCAAGAGCTTCACGGTGCTCGAGCACCTGGCGCTGGCGCTGCAGGCGGCGTCGGGCGCGAGCTGGGGCGCGTGGCGGCCGCTGTCGCGCGACACCTCGCTGTGGCAATCCGCACGCGCGCAGTTGTCGGCGCTCGGCCTCGGCGGCCAGGCCGATGCCTTCATCGACACCCTGTCGCACGGCCAGCGGCGCACCCTCGAAGTCGGCATGGCGATGGCCGCCGAGCCGCGGCTGGTGCTGCTCGACGAGCCGATGGCCGGCATGGGGCCCGACGAGTCGGTGCGCATGGAAGCGCTGATCGCCGACCTGGCGCGCCGCACCACGGTGCTGCTGATCGAGCACGACGTCGATGCGGTGTTCCGCCTCGCGCAGCGTGTGTCGGTGCTGGTCGGCGGCCGCGTCATCGCCAGTGCGGAGCCCGATGCCGTGCGGCGCGACCCGCTGGTGATCGCCGCCTACCTGGGCCACGAGTGATGGCGCCAGACGAGCCGCTGCTCGACGTGCGTGGCCTGCGCGCCGCCTATGGCAGCGCGCCGGTGCTGCACGGCGTCGATCTGCAGGTGCACCGCGGCGAGGTGGTGGCGCTGCTCGGCCGCAACGGCATGGGCAAGACCACGCTGGTGCGCGCCGTGATGGGCATCCTCGCGCCTTCGGCCGGCGAGTTGCGGTTCAGCGGCGAGTCGATCGCCGCCGAACCCGCGCACCGCATCGCACGCCGCGGCATCGCGCTGGTGCCCGAGGGCCGCCAGGTGTTTGCCAACCTCAGCGTGCACGAGCACCTGAGCGCATTCACGCGGCACGACACGTTGGGTGCCACGCCGTGGGAAGCGCAGCGTGTCTACACGCTGTTTCCGGGCCTGGCCGAGCGGCGCGACCAGTGGGCACAGCAGCTGTCGGGCGGCGAGCAGCAGATGCTGGCGATCGGCCGCGCACTGGTCACCAACCCGCGGCTGCTGATCCTCGACGAGGCCACCGAAGGGCTGGCGCCGCTGGTGCGCGAGGAGATCTGGCGTGCGCTCGCGTTGTTGCGCGCCGCGGGCCAGTCGATCCTGGTGATCGACAAGTACCTGCAGCGCCTGATCGGCCTGGCCGACCGCCACGTCATCCTCGAGAAGGGCCGCGTCGCATGGAGCGGCAGCTCGACCGCGCTGGCGGCCGATCCGGGCCTGTGGCATCGCTACCTGGGCGTGTGATCGGTCACGCAGCCGCAAAGCAGCCCGCACAAAACAACGAGCCGCTCGATGAGCGGCTCGTTGTGAGATCGAACGCTGCGGGCTCAGCGAGCGTTGCGCTCGTGCATGTTGGCCGCGGCGCGCAGGTCCGTCGCCAGGCGTGGGTCCACCGACACCAACGCACGCGCCTGACTACGCAGCACGTTGGCCTCTTGCCGCGCCGTCACTTTGGCCGCGACACGAGGGCCGAGCCAGCGCCACAACGAGAAGGCGCTCGGTGCCGTGCTCGGCTCCATGAGCGGCATCGAGCGCGAGTCGAAGGCCTGGGCGATGGTGTTCATGTGGATCCCCCTGCAACCGTTTTCGGATGCGGTGACTGCACAGTAGTGGGCTCTGCGCGCGCGCGCAGCGCATAAGTTCGCGCTTGCGGCGGCCGATTCCCACGCCTGCTCAATCGATCACGCCGCGCCGCCATGCTCCCCCGCGTTCGCAGGGTGCGGGCGCGCGGCGTTCAGCGCGCGCGGCTCGTGGATTCGTGCCGGTCTGCCGCGGCGAACAGATCGGCCGCGAAGCTGGGGTCCGAGCCCAGATGCTGCTTGGCCAGTTCACGCACCTGCGCGGCTTCGATGGTCGGTGCGCTGACGTGGCAACGCGGCGCAGTCCAGCGGCTGATGGCGCGCGCCAGCGCGGCGGCGGCCTCGGCGGCCCATGCCGCTCCCCGCGGCGTTGCGACGTTGGCTGGCACGTTGACGGTGACGGTGGTCATCGGAGTTCCTTGTTCTGTTTGCTATCGGCCGAGGGCTTCGGCACGAGCACAGATTAGGGTAATTGCCTAGTTTCAAAGCTGAAGAATGGACATCTGGGATATAAACATCGCTAATGTCCGCGCGCCTTCCGGTCGTGAACTTCCGCACGATCGACCTCAACCTGCTGCGTGTGTTCGATGCCGTCATGGCCGAGGGCAGCCTGACGCGCGCAGCGAGCGTGCTGGCGATGACACAACCGGCGGCCAGCCATGCGCTGAAGCGGCTGCACGACGCGCTCGGCGAAACCCTGTTCGTGCGCACCGCCGTCGGCATGAAGCCCACGCCGCGGGCGCAGGCGCTGTGGCCGCCGGTGCGCGCCGCGCTGTCAGGGCTGCAGCACGCGCTGGCCCCGGCCAGCTTCGACCCGCGCAGCGAAGCCGTGAACTTTCGCATCGCGATGGCCGATGCCACCGCCACGCTGCTGTCGCCGCCGCTGGTGCGCGCCATCCAGGGCGCGCATGCGGCGGCCAATGTGCGCGTGCTGCCGCTGGGCACACGCAACCCGCGGCCGCTGCTCGAGCAGGGCCAGGCCGACCTGGCAGTGGGCTACTTTCGCGAGTTGATCGCCGAGTTGCTGGTGCAGGGCCAGGACGCCGCGCTGCGCCACGCCCGCCTGTACGAGACCCGCTACGTCTGCGTGATGCGGCGCGACCATCCGCTGGCGCGCAAGAAGCTGACGCTCGACACATTTTGCGGCGCGCAGCATCTGGGTGTCAGCTTCTCGGGGCGCGCGCAGGGCCCGGTCGATCGTGCGTTGGCCGACATGGGGCGGCAGCGCCGTGTCGTGCTGACGGTGAACCAGTTCTTCACCGCCGGCCGCGTGGTCACGCAGTCGGATCTGCTCACCGTGCTGCCGCTGTCGTTCCTGGCCGCCACCGGCATCGCCAACCGGCTGGTGACGCGCGAGTTGCCGTTCGACCCCGGCGCGGTGCACGTCGAGATGGTGTGGCACCTGCGGCGCGACGGCGACCCCGCGCACCGCTGGCTGCGCGAGGTGCTGGCCGGCGCCGTGAAAGCCTGAGCGCTCGCCGCGCGGGAGGCCTCAGGCTTGCAGCCCGCGCCGGCGCCTGCATGCGCCGACCCCTTCGTAGGCGCAGCCCGGCACGCAGGTGCCGTGCTGCGTCCGACTCAGGCAGCCAGCACCGCCGCAAACGCCTGCGCGGTGCGCTCGACGTTGTCGCGGTTCAAGCCGGCCACGCACATGCGACCCGAGCGGATCAGGTACACCGCGTGGTCCTCGCGCAGGCGGTCCACCTGCGCAGCGCTCAGGCCGGTGTAGCTGAACATGCCGCGCTGCGTCAGCAGGTAGGTGAAGTCGCGCCCGGGCACACGCGCGCTCAGCACCTCGTGCAGCGCCTTGCGCATCGCACGGATGCGCTCGCGCATCTGCGTGACCTCGGCCTCCCACATCGGACGAAGCTGCGGATCACCCAGCACCAGCGCCATGATGCCGGCGGCGTGGATGGCGGGGCTGGAGTAGATGCGGCGCACCGTGAGCTTGAGCTGCCCCAGCACCAGCTCGGCCTCGCGCGCGGTCGGGCACACCACCGACAGCGCGCCACAGCGCTCGCCGTACACGCTCATGCTCTTGGAGAACGAATTCGCCACCACGCAGGCCGCGCCCGAGCTGGCCAGCGCGCGCACCGCATAGGCGTCTTCCTCGATGCCGTCGCCATAACCCTGGTAGGCGAGGTCGAGGTAGCCGATCAGCTCGCGGCGCTTCAACACCGGAATCAACTGGTCCCACTGCGCGCGCGTGAGGTCCACCCCGGTCGGGTTGTGGCAGCAGGCGTGCAGCAGCACGATGCTGCGTGCGGGCAATTGCTCGATGGCGGCCAGCATGTCGGCAAAACGCACGCCGCCGCTGGCCGCGTCGTAGTACGGATAGGTGCTGACCGTGAAGCCGCTGCCCTCGAACATCGAGCGGTGGTTGTCCCAGCTCGGGTCGCTGATCCAGACGCCGCTGGAGGGGAACCAGCGCTTCAGGAAATCGGCGCCGACCTTCAAGCCGCCGCTGGAGCCCACCGACTGGATGGTCGCCACACGGCCCGCGGTCAGCGCCTCATGCTGCGCACCGAACAGCAGGGCCTGCACGGCGCGCCGCGCATCGGCGGCACCCTCCATCGGCAGGTACGGCTTGGCGCCCGCCTGGGCGAGCAGCTTCGTCTCGGCGGCGCGCACGCTGGCGAGCACCGGGATGCGGCCTTCGTCGTCGAAATAGATGCCGATCGACAGGTTGACCTTGTGCGGCCGCGGGTCGGCGTGGAATGCATCGACCAACGCGAAGATCGGATCGCCCGCATAGGGCTCGACATGCTCGAACACAAGCAACTCCTGCAGTGGACGGCGCGATTATCGGCTGCGCACCCAGGCCCTCGCGCCGTGCGAGATTGCAACTGCAACCGCGCCGGACAGCCAAACGAACGATGGCTCTCCGCGCGAAGAAACAGCGTCAGGCCGCGAGCGCAGCCTCGATGTCCCGGGCCAGCTTGGCCGGCTCGTCTTGCGGCGCGTAGCGCTTGATCGTCTTGCCGTCGCGGCCGACCAGGAACTTGGTGAAGTTCCACTTGATCGCCTGGCTGCCCAGCAGGCCCGGCGCCTCGCGAACCAGCCAGCGATACAGCGGATGCGCATCGGTGCCGTTGACCTCGATCTTGGCCATCATCGGAAACGACACGCCGTAGTTGAGCTGGCAGAACGATGCGATCTCGTCGTTGGCGCCGGGGTCCTGGCCGCCGAACTGGTTGCTCGGGAATCCCAGCACCACCAGCCCCTGGTCCTGGTAGGCCTGCCACAGCGCCTGCAAGCCGTCGAACTGCGGTGTGAAGCCGCACTGGCTGGCGGTGTTGACGATCAGCAGCACCTTGCCCTTGTAGCGGCTCAGCTTGACGCGCTGGCCGCCGATGGCCTGTGCCTCGAAGCCCCAGACGTCGGTGTCTTCCATCGGATTCTCCGTTGCGCAGCGCGCGGGCGTGATGTTATCCCGCGGCGAGTGGGCACGACGCATTGACGGGCATCGCCCCTGGGCCGACCATCGATGCTCACGGCCACCGCCCCCGGCCGCCCAACGTTCAGCGCTTCGCGCCCTCACCCATGTCGTCGCCACACAGCGTGTGCCTGCTCGGCTTCAGCGATTTCGAGCGGCGCGCGCTGGCCCTGCAGTTTCGCCTGGCCGCCGGCCGCACGCCGGCCTATGTGCTGGTCGCCACCATCGACGAAGCGCGCTTCCTGGTGGTCGATGGCGACGCCAAGTCGGCGGTGCAGCGCGCGCTCGACGCCGGACGCCTCGCACACTGCGTTTTCGTGGGTGTCAGCGCCGCGCCCAAAGGCGGGCTGGCGCGCCTGCGCCGGCCGATCGACGCGCTGTCGCTGCTGCGCGAACTCGACGCCGCGCTGATCCAGCTGCAAGGGCCCGCTGCCCTGGCGCCGCCGCCTGCGCGTGCCGCGACACCATTGCCTGCAGCCGCCCCCGCCGTTGTGAACCTGCCGCTGCGCCCGGTGCCGCGGCCGCAGCCGCCGGCAGCGCCGGCCAACCCGAACGGCGGCTTGCTCGACTCGCAGTTTGCGCAGTTGGCCGACCACTTCCCGGATCGCCATGCCAAGGACGGCGCCGCCGCTGCCGGCACGGCCGCGGCCACCCGCTGCGACGCGCTGCTGGTGGACGACAGCGAGATCGCGCTGAAGTTCCTCGAGTTGAAGCTCGGCGAGCTCGGCCTGCGCTCGCGCGGCGTCACCGACAGCGATGCCGCGCTCGACCAGCTCGCGCGGCACGAGTTCAACTACGTGTTCGTCGATGTCGAGCTCGGCCCCGGCAGCAAGCTCGACGGGCTGGCGCTGTGCCGCCACATCAAGCGGCGCACCCAGCGTCCGCCGGTGGTGGCGATGGTGTCGGCGCATGCCAGCCAGACCGACCGCGTGCGCGGCAGCCTGGCCGGCTGTGACGCCTACCTCGGCAAGCCGCTGAAGCCCACCGATCTGCTGGCGGTGGTGGGCCTGCGCCGCAGCCGCTGACGCGCTCTCAGCCCGCGTCGCGACGGCCCTCCTGCCACGCCGCCAGCAGTGCGGCCGCGGCGATCAGCAGCCCGCCGGCGACCGTGTGCGGCTGCAACGTCGCCGCGCCGAGCGCGACCGCCGACACGCTGGCGAACACCACTTCGCTGACCATCACCACCGCGGTGGTGCTGGCCCGCAGCCGCGCGGCACCGAACTGCAGCGACAGGTTGGCCGCCATGAACCAGGCGGCGAGCGCCAGCAGCCACGGCAACCATGACGACGCCGCAGCAGCCGGCGGCGCCGCCACGCCGAAGCCGGCGCCTGCCAGCGCGACGACGGCGCTGATCAGCGCACCACCGGCGAACATCGCCAGCGCACGCGACGTGGCGTCGCGCCGCGCCTCACGGCGCAGCATCACGTTGTTGAGCGCGAAGGCAAAGCCGCCGATGAGGCCGAGCCAATCCGCCGCGGCGCGCGGCAGCGGCCAACCGCCGTCGGCCGGCCACAGCACCACCAGCGCACCGCCCACCGCCAGTATCGCGCGCAGCAGCACCTCGGCATGCAGCCGCTCGTTGAGCAGCCAGCGCGCCAGCAGCACCGACCACATCGGCATCAGGTAGAACAGCAGCACCACGCGCACCACGTCGCCGACGGTGACGCCCCAGTTGAAGGCAGCGTTGGTGCACCCCGACGCCAGCACCAGCACCCACAGGCTGCGTGTGCGCAGCACGTCGCTCACCGCGCTCGGCCGCCACAGCGCCAGCACGGCCGTCACCAGCGCATAGGTCAGCGCAGTCGACCACAACGGGTGCATGCCCAGCGCCTGCAGCTGCCGCAGCGGCCACCACGACAAGCCCCAGGTCAGCGCGTTGAACAGCAGCGCCAGCACCGCTGCGGCGGCCCCGGCTTTCACGTTCGGCCTACAGCGGCTTGTCGGAGCGCGCGATTGCCAGCAGGCGCTCGACCTCGTCGCGGTGGCGCACGGTGTTCGTGCGGTGCCAGCGGCCGATCCACGCCATGGTGGCGGTGACCGCGACGCCGAACACGGCGATCGAGACGAATGCCGACAGGCCGAACTTGGTCATGCCGGTGTAAAACGCGCCGAGGCCGAGGATCGCCGCCTGCTCGTTGAAGTTCTGCACCGCGATCGAACGGCCGGCACCCATCAGGTTGTGGCCGCGGTGCTGCAGCAGCGCATTCATCGGCACCACCAGGAAGCCGCCGATGGCGCCCAGCATGATCAGGAACGGCGCCGCTACCCACGGCTCGCGGATGACGTTCAGGCCGATCACCAGCACGCCCATCGCCACTCCAAGGGGAATCACGCGCGTGGCGTGCTCCAGCCGCATCAGCCACGATGCGACCACGGCGCCGGCCGCGGTGCCGATGGCCACCACCCCCACCAGCGACGACGCCTGCGTCGTGCTGTAGCCAAGCGCCGCCGCCGCCCAGGCGAACACGATGACCCGCAGGTTGCCCGACACACCCCAGAACAGGGTGGTGGTGGCCAGCGAGATCTGGCCCAGCTTGTCGGCCCACAGGCGCGCGTTGCACTGGCTGAAGTCACCGACCAAGGTGACCACATTCGTGCTCAGCGGCTGCAGCGGCGCATCGGTGCGCGGGATGTAGAGGTTGAACACGGCGGCGATGATGTACAGCACCACGATCGATGCGATGGCGGCCTCGGGCGCCGTGTCGACGCCGGTGTCGAGCACCGGCAAGTCGAAGCCCATCAGCCACGGCGCCACACGCCCGCCTACCAGTTGGCCGCCCAGCAGCACGCCCAGGATGATCGAGGCGATCGTCAGCCCCTCGATCCAGCCGTTGGCCTTGACCAGTTGCGACGGCGGCAGCAGCTCGGTGAGGATGCCGTACTTGGCCGGCGAGTAGGCGGCCGCGCCGAGCCCGACCACCGCGTACGACCACAATGGGTGTCCGCCGAACAGCATCAGCACGCAGCCTACGATCTTGATCGTGTTGGAGACGAACATCACGCGCCCCTTGGGCACGGCGTCGGCGAATGCGCCCACCAGCGGCGCCAGCAGCACGTAGAACAGCGCGAACATCGGCGTCAGCGCGGGCACCTGCCAGGACGGCGCGTTGGTCGTCCTCAGCAGCTCGATGGCGCCGACCAGCAAGGCGTTGTCGGCCAGCGAGCTGAAGAACTGCGCCGACATGATCGTGTAGAAGCCTCTTTTCATGCGCTTCTCGAGTGCGGCGCCCCCAACGGCGCACGAACGGCGTGCAGCCGTGGGCGGGGCGTTATAGCACGCGGGGTCACCGCCTTCGCTGCCGGGCCGGCGCTGGCAGAATCATCCGCGGGATAGTCCGGCCCCTCGTTTCGAGGCCGCCGCAAACGCATCCGCCGCCTCGCATGCCGCGACCGATCGAAGCCCTGATCCACCACGCCGCGCTGGCGCACAACCTGGCGCGGGCGCGCGCATTGGCGGCGGGCGCGCGGGTGTGGGCGGTGGTCAAGGCCAACGCCTACGGCCACGGCATCGAGCGGGTGTTCGAGCCCTTGCGCGGCGCCGACGGCTTCGCGCTGCTCGACCTCGCCGAAGCCGAGCGGGTGCGCGCGCTGGGTTGGCGCGGCCCGGTGCTGCTGCTCGAAGGCTGCTTCGAGCCGCGCGACCTGGAGCTGTGCTCGCGCCTGAATCTGTGGCACACGGTGCACCACGAGGCGCAGATCGATTGGCTGGCGGCGCACAAGACCGAGCAGCCGCAGCGTGTGTTTCTCAAGCTCAACAGCGGCATGAACCGGCTCGGTTTCACGCCGCAGGGCTTTCGCGCCGCCTGGGCGCGGCTGAACGCGCTGCCGCAGGTCGACGAGGTGTCGCTGATGACGCACTTTTCCGACGCCGACGGTGACGGCGGTGTGCAGGCGCAGCTCGCGGTGTTCGAGCGTGCGGCCGACGGCCTGGCGGGCGAACGCACGCTGGCCAACAGCGCGGCGCTGCTGCGCCACGCCGCGGCCAGCGCGGCCGACTGGGTGCGCCCGGGCATCATGGTCTACGGCGGCGCGCCGGACCACCCGCAACACAGCGCGGCGCACTGGCAACTGCAGCCGACGATGACGCTGCGCACGCGGCTGATCGGCGAGCAGCAGCTGCGCGCCGGCGACACCGTGGGCTACGGCAACACCTTCGTTGCCGAGCGGCCGCTGCGCATCGGCGTGGCCGCCTGCGGCTACGCCGACGGCTATCCGCGCCATGCCGCCAGCGGCACGCCGGTGCTGGTGGACGGCCAGCGCACGCACACCGTGGGCCGCGTCTCGATGGACATGATCGCGGTCGACCTGTCTGCATTGCCTGCCGCCGGCGTGGGCAGCGAGGTCACGTTGTGGGGCCAGGGACCGGCGGGCAGCGTGCTGCCGATCGACGAGGTGGCGTTCGCGGCGCGCACGGTGGGTTACGAGCTGATGTGCGCACTGGCCCCGCGGGTGCCGGTGCAAGTCGCTGGGTGAGGCCGGCATGCCGCGCATCCCGTTCGTTCTCGACGAGGACGAGATCCGCTTCGAGGCGGTGCGCGCGCAGGGCGCCGGCGGCCAGAACGTCAACAAGGTGTCCAACGCGGTGGTGCTGCGCTTCGACATCGCGGCGTCGAGCCTGCCCGAGGCGGTGAAGTTGCGGCTGCGCGCGCGCAGCGACCAGCGCATCGGCGGCGACGGCGTGGTGACGATCAAGGCGCAGGAACACCGCAGCCTGCCGCGCAACCGCGCCGCGGCGGTCGAACGCCTGCGTGCACTGATCGATGCCGCCGCGACCTTGCCGCGCAAGCGCGTGGCCACCGCGCCGACGCGTGCGTCGCGCGAACGGCGGCTGGCCGACAAGGTGCACAAGGGCCGCTTGAAGAGCGCGCGCGGTTCGCCGCGCGACGAGTGAGTGCGCCGCCGCCTCAGGCAGCCGGCCGCGTCGCCACGTAGACGCTGCCCAGGCACAGCGCGAGCCCCGCCCACGACAGCGCGTCGGGCCGCCAGCCCTCGAGCGCGGCCGACACCACCAGCGCGATCGGCGGGATCATCACGCCGGTCATCGCCGCGCGCGCCGGCCCCACGCGCTGCGCGAGCTTGAAGTAGACGAAGAACGCGATCACCGAGCCGAACACGGTGAGATACAGCAGCGACAGCCACCATGCGGGGCCAGGGGCGCTCGGCGCGGCAGCGCCCTGCCAAGCCGCCACGCCCCACAACGCGAGCGCGCCGTAGCCCATGCACCAGCCGAGCATCGGCACCAGCGGCAGGCCGCGGCGCGTCAGCGTCAGCGTCAGCACGTTGCCGACACAAGCGCACACCACCGCCAGCAGGCCGATGCCCAGGCCGAACGCTGCGTGCGGGCGCGCGTGCGCGGCGGCGACCTCGGGCCAGAAGATCAGCACGACGCCGAGCACGCCGCAGGCCGCCGCGACGACGAAGCGCCGCGTCACCGGCTGCCCGAACAGGCGCCAGCCGAGCAGCGCGTTGCCAAACACCATCAGCGAGAACAGCACCGCCACCAACCCGCTCGGAATGTGCCGCTCGGCCTCGTAGACGGCCCAGTAGTTGATGCTGTACTGCACGACGCCGGTGGCGAGCAGCCAGCCGTGCCAGCGTGGCGCCAGCCGCCACGGCTGGCCGCGGGCCGCCGCCACGCCCAGCAGCACCACGGCGGCGAGCAGGAAGCGCGACGCCACCGACACCAGCGGCGACGCTTCGGCGAGCTGGTACAGGATGACGTGCCAGGTCGAGGCCCAGATCAGCGTGGGCACCCAGAACAGCACACGGGGCGAATCGAGCAGGCGCGTGATCAACGGCTGGGCGGCGCGACGCGCCACCCCCTCGCAACAGGCCGTGATGCTAGCGTGGACGCAGCCCGCGAGCCCGCACAATGGCCGCAATGGCTCGCGACAAGACCGTCTACACCTGCACCGCCTGCGGCGGCACCAGCCCCAAGTGGCTCGGCAAATGCCCGCATTGCGGCGAATGGAACACGCTGGAGGAAGGCGTGGCCGACAACAACGGCGGCGCCACGCGCCATCGCTACAAGGCGGCGACGCCGATGCAGCCGGTGGCCACGCTGTCGCAGATCGAAGCCGCCGAGGTCGAGCGCACGCCCACCGGCCTGGCCGAGCTCGACCGCGCACTCGGTGGCGGCATCGTCGAAGGCGGCGTGGTGCTGATCGGCGGCGATCCGGGCATCGGCAAGTCGACGCTGCTGCTGCAGGCAGCCGAGAAGCTGTCGCAGCAGATGCCGGTGCTCTACGTCACCGGCGAGGAGTCGGGCGCGCAGGTGGCGCTGCGCGCGCGGCGCCTCGGGCTGCGCGACGCGCCGGTGCGGGTGCTCGCCGAAATCCAGCTCGAGCGCATCGCGGCGGCCATCGAAACGGAGCAGCCGAAGTTCTGCGTCATCGACTCGATCCAGACCGTGTTCTCCGACGCGTTGACGTCGGCGCCGGGCTCAGTGGCGCAGGTGCGCGAGTGCGCGGCGCAGC
Source organism: Burkholderiaceae bacterium (assembly GCA_036520715.1). Classification (GTDB taxonomy): domain Bacteria; phylum Pseudomonadota; class Gammaproteobacteria; order Burkholderiales; family Burkholderiaceae_C; genus JAEUPI01. The sequence continues at coordinate 13,481 of DATDJF010000142.1, forward strand.
TGACGCGCATCGCCAAGTCGCTCGGTACAACGATCGTGCTGGTGGGCCACGTCACCAAGGAAGGCGCCATCGCCGGTCCGCGTGTGCTCGAGCACATGGTCGACACGGTGCTGTACTTCGAAGGCGACACGCATTCGAGTTTCCGCCTGGTGCGCGCGATCAAGAACCGCTTCGGCGCGGTCAACGAGATCGGCGTCTTCGCGATGACCGAGCGCGGCCTCAAGGGCGTGAGCAACCCGAGCGCGATCTTCCTGTCGACGCACGGCGCGCCGGTGCCGGGCTCGTGCGTGCTGGTCACGCTGGAGGGCACGCGGCCGCTGCTGGTGGAAATCCAAGCGCTGGTCGACTCCGCCGGCGTCGCACCGCGGCGCCTGTCGGTGGGGCTCGATCGCGATCGCCTGGCGATGCTGCTGGCGGTGCTGCACCGCCATGCCGGCGTCTCCTGCATGGACCAGGACGTGTTCGTCAACGCGGTGGGCGGCGTGCGCATCGGCGAGCCCGCCGCCGACCTGGCGGTGCTGCTGGCGATCCACGGCTCGCTGCGCGGCAAGGCGCTGCCGCGCGGCTTTCTGGCGTTCGGCGAAGTCGGCCTGGCCGGCGAGGTGCGGCCGGCACCGCGTGGACAGGAGCGGCTGCGCGAGGCGGCCAAGCTCGGCTTCGCGGTCGCCGTGGTGCCCAAGGCCAATGCGCCCAAGCCGGGCCGCGATGGCGACGCGCGCGCCTTCGAGGGCCTGACGATCCATGCGGTGGAGCGCATCGAGGAGGCGATCGAGGTGGTTCGCGGGCTGTAGCGCGGTATGCTTTTTTCCTGATGACCCGGACGCCGATGCACTCTGCGCTGCAGTCCTGCTGCCACGGCCAGCGGCCTTGGCGAGCCCCATGAACAACGCCGTCATCGGCTGGCTGCTCGCCGCCGCGGCACTGGTGATCGGCTGGCTGCAGTGGGGCTGGCCGGGTGTCGCGCTGGCGGTGACGATGATCGTGTTCTGGCTGCTGCTGCAGTTCAGCCGCGCGCTGCGTGTGCTGCGCCGGGCGGGCCAAGCGCCGGTCGGACACATCGACAACGCGGTGATGCTGCACTCGAAGCTGCAGCAGGGCCTGCGCCTGCCGCAGATCCTGGCGCTGACGCGCAGCCTGGGCCACAAGCGCGGCGACAGCCCCGAAGCCTTCGAGTGGCGCGACGCCGGCGGCGATGGCGTGCGCATCGAGCTGGTCGACGGCAAGCTCGCGCGCTGGGAGCTGCTGCGCGCCGACCAATGACCAGCCGCCCCTACTGCGCGATCGACTTCGGCACCAGCAACTCGGCGGTGGCGCTGCCGGTGCGCGGCGGCAAGGGCGTCGAGCTGGTGGCACTGGAGCAGTCGTTCACCGGCATGCCGACCGCGGTGTTCTACGCCGTCGAAGGCATGGCCGTGCACCAGGTGCCGCAACGGCTCTACGGCCGCGCCGCCATCGCGGCGTACGTCGAAGGCCACGAGGGCCGCCTGATGCGCTCGATGAAGAGCATCCTCGGCTCCGACCTGGTCGAGCGCAGCACCGAGGTCGGCGGCGGCCACGCGGTGCGTTACCTCGACGTGATCGGCAGCTACCTGCGCCACCTGAAGGCCAAGGCCGAGGCGCGCGCGGGCATGCCGATCGAGCGCGCGGTGATCGGCCGGCCGGTGTTTTTCGTCGACGACGAGCCCGAGCGCGATGCCGCGGCGCAGGCCGCGATGGCGCGGGTGGCGCGCGAGGTCGGGTTCAGCGACGTGTTGTTCCAGTACGAGCCGATCGCCGCCGCGTTCGACTACGAACAGGCGGTCGAGCGTGAGCAGACGGTGCTGGTGGCCGACATCGGCGGCGGCACCTCCGACTTCAGCGTCGTGCGCGTGGGGCCGCAGCAGCGCGTGCTGCTCGACCGCCGCCGCGACATCCTCGCCAACCACGGCGTGCACGTGGCGGGCACCGACTTCGACCGCCGCATCGAACTGCGCTGCATCCTGCCGCTGGCGGGTTATGGCGCGCTCGGCCCGCCGCGTGCCGATGGCGCGGCGCCGCGCGAGGTGCCGAGCGCCATCTACTTCGACCTCGCGACCTGGCACCTGATCAACACCTGCTACACGCCGTCGCGGCTGCTGGAGCAACGCGGCATGCGCGACTGGTATGCCGATGAGCGGCTGCACGCGCGCCTGATGACCATCCTGCAGCAACGGCTCGGCCACGCGCTGGCGGCACGCGCCGAAGACGCCAAGATCGCGGTGTCGCAGGTGCCGGCCGCGCCGATCGACCTCACCGGCGTCGAGCCCGGCCTGGCCACGCTGTTGCGCGAGCCGCAGGCGATGGACGCGATCGCCGCCGACCGCGACCGCATCGTCGGCGCCGCGCGCGAGGCGCTGGCCCAGGCCGCGCTCGCGCCAGCTCGACTCGACGCGATGTATTTCACCGGCGGCTCCACGGGCCTGCAGCCGCTGGTGGCGGCGATCGCCGCGGTAGCGCCGCGGGCCCGCGTGGTGAGAGGCGATCGTTTTGCCAGCGTGGCCACCGGTTTGGGCGTGCATGCGCGGCGCGTGTTCGAGGCGGCCTAGAATCCTTCTCGGTCCCGCGATCCTGAAGGAACTCCCATGTCGATGTCCGACCGCGACGGCAAGATCTGGTTCGACGGCAAGCTGGTCGACTGGCGCGACGCCAAGATCCACGTGCTGACGCACACGCTGCACTACGGCTGTGGCGCATTCGAGGGCGTGCGTGCGTACAAGACGGCCAACGGCACGACCGCGATCTTTCGCCTGCGCGAGCACACCGAGCGGCTGTTCAACTCGGCCAAGATCCTGCGCATGAAGATTCCGTTCAGCTTCGAGCAGGTGTGCGAAGCGCAGCGCGAAGTGGTGCGCGCCAACAAGCTGGAGAGTTGTTACCTGCGCCCGCTCACCTGGATCGGCGACCAGAAGCTCGGCGTCAGCCCCAAGGGCAACACCATCCACCTGATGGTCGCGGCATGGTCATGGGGCGCCTACCTCGGCGAAGAGGGCCTGAAGAAGGGCATCCGCGTCAAGACCTCGAGCTACACGCGGCATCACGTGAACATCACGATGACGCAGGCCAAGGCGGTGAGCAACTACACCAATTCGATCCTCGCCAACCTCGAGGTCACCGAAGAAGGGTACGACGAGGCGATGCTGCTCGATTCGGCCGGCTTCGTCAGCGAGGGCGCCGGCGAGAACCTGTTCATCATCAAGGGCGGCGTGATCTACACGCCCGACCTGTCGGCCGGCGCACTCAACGGCATCACGCGCAACACCATCTTCTCGATCTGCGCCGACCTCGGCCTGAAGATCGTCGAGAAGCGCATCACGCGCGACGAGGTCTACATCGCCGACGAGGCGTTCTTCACCGGCACCGCGGCCGAGGTGACGCCGATCCGCGAGTACGACCGCGTGACGCTCGGCGAAGGCGTCCGTGGCCCGATCACCACCAAGATCCAGAGCGCATTCTTCGACATCGTCAACGGCCGCAATGCCAAGTACGCCGAGTGGCTGACCGCGGTATGAGCGCCGCACGGCCGCTCCGAAGGCGCTCGCTCCCCCTCGGGGGGACGGCCCGCAGGGCCAAGGGGGCGACATGAGCTCTCAACCGAAAGCAACGGTCGAGGTGGGTGCCAAGGACCTGACCGGTCCCGGCGTCGTGTTCTGCCCGAACCCGAAGATGCCGCTGTGGAGCAACCACCCGCGGGTGTTCATCGACGTGGTCACCGAGGGGCGCGGCGCCTGCCCGTATTGCGGCACCGAGTACCGGTTGAAGGCGGGCGAAAAGGTCGCGGGCGGGCACTGAGCCTGCGCGTGGACGTGCGCC
>DATDJF010000143.1:0-36696 GCA_036520715.1 Burkholderiaceae bacterium
CGCGCGATACGGCGCTCCGGGCTTGATGCGCACCAGCTCGCGGAACTCATCATCCTTGCCGAGGAAGTCGCCCTGCAGCTTGACTGCGGTCACCGTGTAGGGCTGGCCCTCGCTGACCGTGATGGTGATCGAGATCTCCTGCTTGTCGGGCGAAATCGTCACCTGAGTGGAGTCGACGTTGAACTCCAGGTAGCCGCGGTTCAGGTAGTACGAGCGGATCGTCTCCAGATCGGCGTTGAGCTTGGCTCGCGAGTAGCGATCGGTCTTGGTGTACCAGGTAAGCCAGCCGCTGGTGGTGAGTTCCATCAGGCCGGTCAGCGTGCTCTCCGAGAACACCTTGGTACCGATGATGCGGATGTCCGCGATCTTCGCCGCGTCGCCCTCGGTCATCGTGAAGGTCACGTTGACGCGGTTGCGCTCCACCGGGGTCACGGTGGTCACCACCTCGGCGCCGTACAGGCTGCGCGACAGGTACTGGCGCTTGATCTCCTGCTCGGCGCGGTCGATCAGCGCCTTGTCGAACGGCAGGCCCTCGCCGATGCCGGAGTCCTTCAGCGACTTGATCAGCGTGTCCTTGTCGAACTCCTTGAGGCCGGCGAAGGTGACGATCTGGATGACCGGCCGCTCCTCGACGATCACCACCACCACCTCGCCTTCGATCTCGATGCGAACGTCCTTGAACAGGCCGGTGGCGAACAGCGAACGCAGCGCGGTGGCGCCCTTGTCGTCGTTGTAGGTGTCGCCGATGCGAAACGGCAGCGCGGCAAACACGGTGCCGGCGTCGGCACGCTGCAAGCCCTCGACGCGGATGTCCTTCAGCACGAACGGCTCCACCGCGAGCGCCGGGGCCACGCCCAGGCCAGCCACCACCACCGCCACTGCCGCGATCGCGCGCAGCGGATTCACCTCGGGGAAAAACACCATGCTTTGGGGGAAGGCTCAGTGCAGGCCCAGCAGGCGGGCCACGTCGTTGTAGAGCGCCACCGACATGACCAGCAGCAGGATCGCGACGCCGCCGCGCTGCAGCCGGGCGAGCCAGAGGTCCGACACGGGACGACCGGTGACGGCCTCGAAAAGATAATACATGAGGTGTCCGCCATCGAGCATCGGCAACGGGAGCAGGTTGAGCACACCGATGCTCAGGCTCACCACGGCGAGAAAGCCGATGAAGGTGACCAGGCCCTGCTGTGCCGATTGGCCGGCGGCATCGGCAATGGTCAACGGCCCGTTGAGGTTGCGCACCGAAGCCTCGCCGATCACGATGCGGCCGAGCATCTTCAGGCTCAGCACCGACATGTCCCAGGTGCGTTCGGCGCCCTTGACCAGCCCGTCGAGCGGGCCGTGGCGCACCACCACACGCTCGGGCATCGTGCCCACCGCAGCGTCGATGCGGCCGAATGTGCGCTGACCTTCGGTCATGACGCGCGGCGTCACGGTGAGGTCGACCGGCTCGCCATCGCGCCGCACGCGCCAGCTCATCGTCACGCCGGCGCCATCACGCACGGCGGCGCGGATGCGCTCGAACACCGGCTGCGCGTCGATGATGGCCTGGCCGTCGATGCGCTCGATGCGGTCGCCCGCGCGCAGCCCGGCCGCTGCTGCCGGGCCGCCGGCGCGCACCTCGCCCATCACCGGCTCGCGAAACGCACCCGGCAGCCCGATCCGGCGCAGCGTGTCGGCATCGATCTCACGCGCCGCCAGGCGGTCGAGATCGAGCGTCACCTGGCGCTGCCCGCGGCCCTGCGCATCGGTGACCTGCAGCCGCAATGGCTGATGGTTCAGCGCGTGGCGGATCACCTGCCAGTTCAACTCGTTGATCGAGGCGAGGTCGTTCCACGAGTCGTCGCCGTCGGCGTAGCCGCGCACCCAGTCGCCGGCGTGCACGCCGGCACGCTCGAACAGGCTGCCGGCTGCCGGCGAGCCGAGCACGGCCTTGGGCTCCTCGATGCCGATCCAGTGGACGCAGGCGTAGAGCAGCACGGCCAGCAGCAGATTGGCCAGCGGGCCGGCAGCCACGATGGCCGTGCGCTTGCCCAACGACTGCCGGTTGAACGCGCGATGCAGTTCGTGCGCGGGCACCGGCGCCTCGCGCTCGTCGAGCATGCGCACGTAGCCGCCCAGCGGCAGCGCGGCGACCACGAACTCGGTTTCGCCGCGCTGGCGACTCCACAGCGTGCGCCCGAACCCGACGGAGAAGCGCAGCACCTTCACGCCACAAGCCACCGCCACGCGGTAGTGGCCGTACTCGTGCACGACGATCAGCAGGCCGAGCGTGACGATGAAGGCGAGGACGGTGATCATGTCAGTGTCGCCGGGCCGTCCCAAGACACTGACGCGCCCCCGCGGGGGCAGCGAACGCAGTGAGCGTGGGGGTTGTCATTTCACCATCGCCTTCACATGCTGCCGCGCCACGGCCCGCGCACGCTCATCGAGCGCGAGCAGATCCTCCAGCGTGTCCTGCGGGCCGAAGTCGCCGGCCACCCGCTCGAGCGTGGCGGCGTTGACGGCGTGGATGGCAGGGAACCGGATGGCACCTTCCAGAAACGCCGCCACCGCGATTTCGTTGGCAGCGTTGAGCACGTTGGTCGCTCCGGGCGCTGCCTTCAGGCAGTCGTAGGCCAGGCCGAGGCCTGGAAAGCGCCGGGCATCGAGCGCCTCGAAGCCGAGGGCGCCGACGGTCGTGAAATCGAGCCGCGATGCGCCCGAGTGAAAGCGCTCCGGCCAGGCCAGGCCGCAGGCGATCGGCACCTTCATGTCCGGCGTGCCGAGTTGCGCCAGCACCGACTGGTCGCGGCACACGACCATCGAGTGCACGATGCTCTGCGGGTGGATCACGACGCGGATCTGCTCGGGCTGCAGCGCGAACAGCCAGTGCGCCTCGATCACCTCGAGCGCCTTGTTCATCATGGTCGCCGAATCGACCGAGATCTTGCGCCCCATCACCCAGTTCGGATGCGCGCACGCTTGGTCGGGCGTCACGCGATCCAGCGTCGACAGGTCCTGCTCGCGAAACGGGCCGCCCGACGCGGTGAGCACGATGTGATCGATGCGCTCGGGCCAGTTCGCACGCTGCGCCGGCAGGCACTGGAAGATCGCCGAGTGTTCGCTGTCGATCGGCAGCAGCGTCGCCCCGCCCGCCTCGACGCTGCGCATGAACAAGCCGCCGCCGACCACCAGCGCCTCCTTGTTGGCGAGCAGCAAGCGTTTGCCGGCGCGTGCGGCAGCCAGGCACGGCGCCAGGCCGGCGGCGCCGACGATGGCGGCCATCACGGTGTCGACCTCGGGATGCGCGGCCAGCTCGCTCAGGGCCGCGGCACCATGCAGCACCTCGGTGGGCACGTCGGCCCGGCCCAGTTGCTCGCGCAGGCTGCGCGCCTGTTGGGCGTTGTCGACGACCGCCAGGCGCGGCCGCCAGCGCATGCACAACGCGGCGAGCTCGTCGACCCGATGGCGCGCAGTCAGCGCGAACACCTCGAAGCGCTGCGGATGCAGCGCCACCACCTCGAGCGTGTTCATGCCCACCGAGCCAGTGGCGCCGAGAATGCACAGGCGTTGTCGTCTAGCCATCGCGCGATTGTCGGTCAAGGCGGCAGCGGCTCACACGGTGGTGATCGCCAACGCGCAGGGCAACACCGGCAGCAGGGCATCGAAGCGATCGAGCACGCCACCGTGCCCGGGCAGCAGGCGGCTGGAGTCCTTGGCCCCCACCGCGCGCTTGATCAGCGACTCGAAGAGGTCGCCGACCACGCTCATCGCCACCAGGCCGAGCACGGCCGCGACCATCACCGGCATGCCGAAGCGCTGCCTGAGCTGAGTGAACAGGCTGGCCGAATCGGTGGCCACGCGGGCGTCGAACGCCATCCACAGAGCGGCCAGCAGCAGCACGCCCAGCATGCCGCTGTACACACCCTCCCAGCTCTTGCCGGGGCTGATGGTCGGCGCCAGCTTGCGGCGCCCGAACGCCCGGCCGCCGAAATACGCTGCGATGTCGGCCATCCAGACCACGCACAACACCGACAGCAGGTAGTTGACGCCGACGATGCGCGCCTGCGCGAGCGCCCACCAGGCGATGGCCAGCAACAGCAGCCCCGAGCCCAGGCGCAGGGCTCTCGGATACGTGGCCCAGCGCGGCGGCCCCGCGCGCAGCACCAGGGCGCCACCGACGATCCAGACACCAGCAGCCAGCCACCACAGCGCGGGAGCATCGTTCAGCGCGGGCAACGCGCCCGCTGCCAGCAGGCCCGCAGCCGCCACCGCGATCGCGCTGGCCCAGGCGCCGCCTTGCGCCACGCCGTTGAGGCGCGCCCACTCCCACGCGGCCGCGCTGATCAGGATCAGCGTCAACAGCATGAAGGGCCACGGGCTTTGCATCCACAGGGTCGGCAGCCACAGCGCGAGCAGCACCAGGGCCGTGGCCACGCGCTGCGCGAGCATCGCGCTCAACCACCGGCGAGCTGCGCCGCCCGCACATCACCGAAGCGGCGCTCGCGACCGGCGTAGGCAGCCAATGCCGCATCGAGCGCGGCCTCGTCGAAGTCGGGCCACAAACACTCGGTGAAGTACAGCTCCGCGTAGGCGATCTGCCACAACAGGAAGTTGCTGATGCGCACCTCGCCGCCGGTGCGGATGAACAGGTCCGGGTCGGGTGCGTGCGCCAGCGCCATCAACGACGACAGGCGCGCCTCGTCGATCTGCTGCGGGGCCAGGCCCTCGGCGATGGCCTGCCGGCAGGCCTGCACGACGTCCCAGCGGCCGCCGTAGTTGAAGGCCACCGACAGCGTGATGCGCGAGTTGTGCGCGGTGCCGCTCTCGGCCTCGTCCCAGGCGGCACGGACCTTGTCGTTGACCGCACTGCGATCGCCGACGATGCGGATACGCACGCCCTTTTCAGCCAGCTTGCGCAGGTATTTCGACACCGCCACCAGCACCAGGCCCAGCAAGCCGGAAATCTCTTCCTCCGGCCGCTTCCAGTTTTCCGACGAGAAGGCGAACACGGTGAGGTACTCGATGCCGCGGTCGGAGCACGCCTGCACGCAGCGCACCAGCGAATCGACGCCCTGCTTGTGGCCGAAGAAGCGCGGCATGAAGCGCTTCTTGGCCCAGCGGCCGTTGCCATCCATCACGATGGCCACGTGACGCGGAACGGTCTTCAGATCGCGTTGCACCGCTTCAGGCAAGCCGATTGGTCATCACCGGGCGCCGGTCAGACCGCAAGGATCTCGGCTTCCTTGGCGTGCACGAGCTTGTCGATCTCCGCCACCGTGCGGTCGGTGAGCTTTTGCACCTCGTCCTGCGCGCGGCGCTCCTCGTCTTCGGTAGCCGACTTGTCCTTCAGCATCTTCTTGAGGTGCTCGTTGGCATCGCGGCGCAGGTTGCGCACCGCCACCTTGGCTTCCTCACCCTCGTGGCGGACCACCTTGGTCAACTCCTTGCGGCGCTCCTCGGTCAACGCCGGCATCGGCACACGCAGCAGATCGCCTTGTGCGGCCGGATTGAGGCCGAGATCGCTCTCGCGAATGGCCTTCTCGATCTTCGCACCCATGCCCTTTTCCCACGGCTGCACACTGATCGTGCGCGCATCGAGCAGCGACACGTTGGCGACCTGGCTGATCGGCACCATCGAGCCGTAGTACTCGACGTGCACCTGGTCGAGGATGCCCGGGTGGGCGCGGCCGGTGCGCACCTTCTGCATCTCGTGCTTCAACGCCTCGACCGACTTGCCCATCTTGAACTCGGCGGTCTTCTTGATCTCGGCAATCGTGAGCGCGGCCATGTCAGTCTCCTTGCGATCTACACGTGCACCAGCGTGCCTTCGTCGTCGCCCTGCACCACGCGCTTGAGCGCGCCCGGCTTGATGATCGAGAACACCCGGATCGGCAGCTTCTGGTCGCGGCACAGCGCGAAGGCCGTGGCGTCCATCACCTGCAGGTTGCGCGCGATCGCGTCGTCGAAGCTGATCGTTGCGTAGCGCGTCGCCGAGCGGTCCTTGTTGGGGTCGGCACTGTACACGCCGTCGACCTTGGTGGCCTTGAGCACGACCTCGGCACCGACCTCGGCGCCACGCAGCGCAGCGGCCGTGTCGGTGGTGAAGAACGGGTTGCCGGTGCCGGCGGCGAAGACGACGACCTTGCCCTCTTCGAGGTACTGCAGCGCCTTGGGCCGCACGTAGGGCTCGACCACCGCCTCGATCGCGATGGCCGACATCACGCGCGCGGTCATGCCGGCCTGGCGCATCGAATCGGCGAGCGCCAGCGAGTTCATCACGGTGGCCAGCATGCCCATGTAGTCGGCGGTGGCGCGGTCCATGCCCACCGAACCGCCGGCCACGCCGCGGAAGATGTTGCCGCCGCCGATCACGATGGCCAGCTCGACGCCGAGCTCGGTGATTTCCTTCAGCTCGCGCACCATGCGCACGATGGTGGCGCGGTTGATGCCGTAGGCGTCGTCGCCCATCAACGATTCGCCCGACAGCTTCAACAGGATTCGCTTGTAGGCCGGCATCCGCCGCATCTCCCTGGCAACGTGGCAGGCGGGAGTTTACGCGGCGACGGGCGGCGGCCCACTCAGCCGACGTCGCGCGCGACCCCGGCGCGGGCGTTTCAGTCCTTCTTGGCTGCAGCCACCTGCGCGGCCACTTCGGCGGCGAAGTCGTCGACCCGCTTTTCGATGCCCTCGCCCACCACGTACAGCGTGAACGACCTGACCTTGGTGTTGGCCGCCTTCAGCATCTGCTCGACCGTCTGCTTGTCGTTCTTGACGAAGGGCTGGTTCAGCAGCGACACCTCCTTCAGGAACTTCTGCACCGCGCCGTCGACCATCTTGGCCACGATCTCGGCCGGCTTGCCGCTCTCGGCAGCCTTCTCCGCTGCGATGCGGCGCTCGGTGTCGACCAGGCTGGCGGCCACGTCGGTGGTGGCCAGCGCCTTGGGCTTCATCGCCGCGACGTGCATGGCCACGTCCTTGGCCGCCACATCGTCGCCTTCGAACTCCACCATCACGCCGATGCGCGTGCCGTGCAGGTAGTGCGCGAGCTTGGCGCCGCCGGCATAACGCTTGAAGCGGCGGATCGACATGTTCTCGCCGATCTTGCCGATCAGGCCCTTGCGCACGTCTTCCACCGTCGGGCCGAAGCCGTCTTGCGACAGCGGCAGCGCCGACAGTGCCGCCACGTCGGTCGGGTTCCCGGCCGCCACCAACTGCGCGCAGGCCTTGGCGAAGGCGAGGAACGAATCGTTCTTCGAAACGAAGTCGGTCTCGCAGTTGATTTCCACCAGCGCGCCGGCGCCGCCCTCCACCACCGCGGCCACCACGCCCTCGGCGGTGATGCGCGAAGCCGCCTTGCCGGCCTTGTTGCCGAGCTTGACGCGCAGGATCTCCTCGGCGCGCGTCATGTCGCCATGAGCCTCGGTGAGCGCCTTCTTGCACTCCATCATCGGCGCGTCGGTCTTGGCGCGCAGTTCACCGACCATGCTTGCTGTGATTGCGGGCATATCAACTCCAACAGTTGCGGGCCCGATGGGCCCGCTACGACCTATATATGGCCGGGCCGACGGCCCGCAAGTCATTGATGCTGGAGCCCCCTCCCGGAGGGGGCTCGGGGGAGCCGTGCGTTCGGCGCGCAGCGCCTGAGCGGCAAGGCCCGCTCAGGCGCCTTCGTTCACCTCGACGAACTCGTCGGTGCCACCGGCCGTTTGCACGATCTCGGTCACCGCCTGCGCCTTGCCCTCGAGCACGGCATCGGCCACCGCGCGCGCGTACAGCGCCACCGCCTTGGCCGAGTCGTCGTTGCCGGGGATCACGTAGTCGATGTCCTCGGGCGAGTGGTTGGTGTCGACCACGCCGATCACCGGAATGCCGAGCTTCTTGGCCTCGGCCACCGCGATCTTGTGGTAGCCGACGTCGATCACGAACATCGCGTCGGGCAGTGCGTTCATGTCCTGGATGCCGCCGATGTCCTTTTCGAGCTTGCCGAGCTCGCGCTCGAACATCAGGCCTTCCTTCTTGCTCATCTGCTCCATGCCGGCCTCTTTTTGCGCCTGCATCTCCTTGAGCTTCTTCAGCGATGCCTTGACCGTCTTGAAGTTGGTCAGCATGCCGCCGAGCCAGCGCTGGTCGACGAACGGCATGCCGGCGCGCTTGGCTTCCTGGTTGATCACGTCGCGCGCCTGGCGCTTGGTGCCCACCATCAGGATCGCGCCGCGGCGGCTCGCCAGCTGGCGCACGAACTTCATCGCATCCTCGAACGCCGGCAGCGTCTTCTCGAGGTTGATGATGTGGATCTTGTTGCGATGGCCGTAGATGTACGGGGCCATCTTGGGATTCCAGAAGCGCGTCTGGTGTCCGAAATGGACGCCGGCTTCCAGCATTTCACGCATCGTCGTGGGCATCAAAGCTCCAAAGGTTGGGTCTAGAATCCGGCGCGAATCGTGAGCGGCTGACTGCTGAAGCCGCACGACGACACCTTTTGAGGGCCGGTTCGGGATTGGTCAACTGCGCCGTCCGCACCGCGAGTGAATCGCCAGCGCCAGGACACACCCAGTTGAACCCGCGAATTGTAGCAGCCGTGCCCGGCGCAACCCTCGATGCCCACCGCGGCGCCGTGCAGTCCGGCCAGTGGTCGATCGAGGCGGTGGTGCGCCAGGCGCTCGAGGCGGCCGCAGCCCCGGCCTGCGACAAGGCGTTCATCCGGCTGTTCGAGGCGTCGGCGCTGGCCAGCGCCAGTGCGCAGCAAAGCCTGCAGCGAGCCGGCGCGCCGCTCGGCCCGCTGGCCGGCGCGCCGATCTCGGTGAAGGATCTGTACGACGTGGCCGGCTTTCCCACCACGGCGGCGTCGTCGACCATGCACGATGCGCCGGCCGCGGCGCAAGACAGCCTGGCGGTCGCGCGCGTGCGGCAGGCCGGCGGTGTGCTGATCGGGCACACCAACATGAGCGAGTTCGCGTTCTCGGGGGTCGGTATCAATCCGCACTTCGGCACGCCGGCCAATGTGGCAACCGCCGCGCTCGACGCCACGCCGCGGGCGCCGGGCGGCTCGACGTCGGGCGGCGCAACCTCGGTGGCAGCGGGCGCGGCGCTGGCCGCACTCGGCTCCGATACCGGCGGCTCGGTGCGCATTCCGGCGGCGTTGCAGGGCCTGGTCGGCTTCAAGAACACGCAGCGGCTGACGCCGCTGCAAGGCACGGTGCCGCTGTCGACCACGATGGACACCGTGTGCGCCGTCACGCGCGACGTGCGCGACGCGATCACGCTGCACGAGGTGCTGGCGCAACGATCGGTGGCCAGCGACTCCCGGCCGCTGGCAGCCTGGCGGCTGGCGGTGCCGCGCACGCTGATGCTCGACGCGCTCGACGCCACCGTGGCCGGCGCGTTCGAGCGCGCCCTGCGGGCGCTGCGCGCCGCTGGTGCACGCATCGAGGACATCGAGCTGCCCGCGCTGGCCGAGGTTGCCGCCATCACCGCCGGCGGCGGCTTTTCGCCGCCGGAAAGCTGGGCCTGGCACCGCAAGCGTCTGGCCGAACGCGGCGCCGGCTACGACCCGCGCGTGGCGATGCGCATCCGCCGCGGCGAGGCCATGAGCGCGGCCGACTACATCGACCTGATTCACGCCAGGCGCCGCTGGATCGAGCGCATGGCGGCCGCCTTGTGCGGCTTCGATGCGATGCTGTCGCCCACCGTGCCGATCGTGGCACCGGCGGTGGCGCCGCTGGTGGCCAGCGACGAGGCCTTCTTCGCCGCCAACGGGCAGCTGTTGCGCAACACGTCGATGGTCAACCTGCTCGACGGTTGCGCGCTGTCGCTGCCGTGCCAGCGCGATGGCGAGTTCCCGGTCGGGCTGATGGTGTGGCGCGACGCGCTCGCCGACGACGCCGTGCTGAACATTTCGTTGGCCATCGAGTCGGTGTTGCGCAGCGCCGCCGCGAAAGCGAGCTGACCGATGCGAGTGGCTGTGATCGGCGCCGGCATCGTGGGCGTCACGACGGCCTACGAACTCGCGGTCGACGGCCACGAGGTCACGGTGTTCGAGCGCCAGGCCAGCGTCGCCGCTGAAACGAGCTTTGCCAACGCGGGCGTGCTGGCGCCCGGTTATGTCACGCCGTGGGCGGCGCCGGGCATGCCGGGCAAGGTGCTGCGCCAGATGTTCGGCCGCCACGCGGCGGTACGGCTGGCACGCCCGTTCTCACCATCGCTGCTCGGATGGGCCTGGCATTGGTGGCGCGCCTGCCGGCCGGGCGTGCACCAGGCCAACCGCGGCCGCATGATCCAGCTCGCGCGCTTCAGCCTGCTGCGCATGCACTTGCTGAATGCGGCGCTGCAACTGGAGTACGAGCAGGCCAAGGGCATGCTGGTGCTGCTGCGCACGCCGCGCGACCTGTCGCGCGCGCGGCCGGGCATCAAGCTGCTCGCCGAGCTGAGCGTCAACTGCCACGTCGTCGAGGCCGCCAGGGCGCGCGAGATCGAGCCTGCTCTGAACGCCGACACGCCGCTGCACGCCGCGCTGCACCTGCCCGACGAGGAGGTCGGCAACTGCCGCCAGTTTGCACACCTGCTGAAGCAGCACGCGCAAGCCAGCGGCACGATGTTCCGCTTTCACCGCGAGGTGCGCCGCATCGACGCCGGGCCGTTGCCCACCGTGCACCACCGGGCGTTGCCGCGTTTCGATCCGGCCCAGCTATCCGGTGCCGAGCAGCCGACCACGCTGCCGGAGTCCGAGGGCAGCGAGCAGTTCGATGCCGTGGTGGTGTGCGCGGCGATGGCATCGCGGCCGTTGCTGGCGCGGCTGAAGCTGCACGTGCCGCTGGCGCCGGTGCACGGCTACTCGGTCACCGCGCCGCTGCGCGAGGCCGGCGAACACGGCGACGTCGGCCCGCGCTCGACGCTGATCGACGAGCGCTACAAGGTCGCGGTCAGCCGCCTGGGCAAGCGCGTGCGCGTGGCCGGTGGCGCCGAGCTCGGCGGCACGCTGCAGACCTCCAACGACGCCGCGCTGGCCACGCTGTACAAGGTGCTCGACGACTGGTTTCCCGGCTGCGCCGTGCAAGCGCAGGCGCAGAGCTGGAAAGGCGCGCGGCCGATGCTGCCCGACGGCCCGCCGGTGATCGGAGCCAGCGGCCTGCCCGGTATCTGGCTCAACCTCGGCCATGGCTCCAGCGGCTGGGCGTTGGCCTGCGGCTCGGCGCGGGTGCTGGCCGACGCGATGTCGAATCGCCCGCCGGCGATCGACCTCGAGGGCCTGGGGATCGAACGGCTTCGTTGAGCGGCCCAGCCTGCTCGCCGGCCCGCCCGCTGCGAGATCAGCCGCCGCCTGGCAACAGGCCGGCCGCGGCCGCGCGCGGGCGGCGTGCCCACTGGCGCAGCAGCACCGGTGAGGCGACGGCTATGCCGATCAACCCGCTCACCAGGCCGGGCGCGACCAGCAGCAATGCGCCAGCGGCCAGCACGGCCTGCTCCCAGCGCTGCAGCTCGGTCCACATGAATTTCGACAACGCGGCGGCCAGCAGCACGATGCCGATCACGCAGCCGACGAAGGTGACCACGAAATCGTAGAAGGTGAACCCCTTGGCAACCAGCAGCAGCGACGGCGAGAACACGAACACGAACGGCACCAGCGCCTTGGCCATGCCGAGGCGAAACGCCATGTTGCCGGTCTTGAACGGATCGCTGCCCGCCATGCCGGCGGCCGCGTAGGCGGCCAGCGCCACCGGCGGCGTGATGTCGGCGAGCACGCCGTAGTAGAAGACGAAGAAGTGCGCCACCAGCGGCTGCACGCCCAGCAGCACCAGCGTGGGCGCGGCCACCGTGACCATGATGATGTAGTTGGCGGTGGTCGGAATGCCGCAGCCGAGCAGGATGCATACCAGCCCGGTCATCACCAGCGCCACCAGCAACGTCAAAGTCTTGGTGTCGGCCAGCATCGCAGGCAGAAAGTCGGCGGCGCCACTCGCCACGGCCGCCGCGGCCCCGGTGATGATGGTCGACAGCTTGAAGCCCACGCCGGTGAGCGTGACCACGCCGATCACGATGCCCACCGCCGCCGCCGCCGCGCCGACGGCCAGCGCGTACTTGGCCCCGGTTTCGAAGGCCTCGACCAGCGTGCCCAGGCCGATGCGGCCGCTGATGCGCAGGCCGCGCATCAGCAGCGGCGTGGCCACCAGCACGGCCGCGAAGATGCCGAGCTTGATGGCTTCGCTTTCGATGTTGCCGAAGCACAGCAGCAACAACACCCCGTGCAGCACCGCCATCAGCGCCCAGTTCACCAGGCGGTTGCCTAACGCGCGGGTGGTCAGGCCGACGATGGCGCACGAGCTGATGCCGGAAAACGCCGCCAGATACGGCGTGCGGCCGCTGATCAGGATGGCGATCAACAGCACCAGCGGGATCAGCGTCGGCCAGCGCTCCTTGAACGACTGCTTCAGCCGCGGCATCTCTTCATCGGTGAGGCCACGCAGTCCATATCGTTTGGCCTCGAAATGCACCTGCATGAAGACGCCGAAGAAGTGCATGAACGCCGGCACCACCGCGGCCGCGATGATGGTCTGGTACGGCACCGCGAGAAACTCGATCATCAGGAACGCGGCGGCACCCAGCACCGGCGGCGTGATCTGGCCGCCGGTGGACGATGCCGCTTCCACGGCGCCCGCGAACTCGCGCCTGTAGCCGACGCGGATCATCGCGGGAATGGTCAGCGAGCCCACGGTCACCGCATTGGCCACCGAGCTGCCCGACAGCATGCCGAACATCGCCGAGCCGAACACGCTCACCTTGGCCGGCCCACCGGCGTAGCGGCCGGCGATGCTGGAGGCGATGTCGAGAAACAGCTGGCCGAGCCCGATGCGAGTGGCCAGCACGCCGAACAGCACGAAGTGAAAGACGTAGGTCGCCACCACGCCGACCGCGATGCCGTAGATGCCCTGGCTGGTAAGGTACTGGTGATTGACGAGCTGCTTCCAGCTCGCGCCGGCGTGCTGCAGCAGGCCGGGAAAGATCGGCCCGGCGAGCGCGTAGAACATGAACCCGATGGCGATCAGCGGCAGCGGCCAGCCCATGCTGCGGCGCGTGGCCTCCAGCAGCAGCACCAGCAGGATCGAGCCCATCGTGACGTCGAGCGCGCTCGGATTGCCGACACGAAACACCAGGTCGTCGAAGATGTAGGGGATGTACAGCACCGACAGTGCCACCGCGATGCCGAGCAGCCAGTCGTAGAGCGGCACGCCGCCCGGCGCCAGCCAGCTGCGCGCCGGCTGGCGATCGTCGTGCGCGCGGCGCAAGCCGAAGACGATGAAGATCAGGCCCAGCACGAAGGCCAGGTGCACGCCGCGGTGCGTGGTTTCGCGCAGCAGGCCGAAGCCCGCCGTGTAGTAATGGAAACACGACAGCGCGATCAGCAGCACCTTGAGGATCGTCGATGCCGGCGGCCACGTCGGCCGGAAGCGCATCTCCGGATCGAACTTCTGTTCGAGCTCGGTGGTCGCCTGGATGTCGAGCGTCGTCGTGGCCATCGCGTGAGCTTCTCCCAACAGCAAGGGCGGCCGCTTCGCAGCGTGCCGCCCTTGGGGCCAGTGCCTGGTGTCGGCGCGGCTTACTTGATCAACCCGACCTCACGATAGTACTTTTCGGCGCCCGGATGAAACGGGATGCCGGCGCCCTTGACGGCGTTCTCCTTGGTGATCATCTTGCCCTTGGCGTGCCCGGCAGCGAGCGTCTTCTGCGCGGCGTCGCTGAACAGCGCCTTGGTGATCTCGTAGACCACTGCGGGGTCGGCCTTGTCGCCGGTGACCCACTGCGCGCCGACGGCCAGGGTCTTGACGGCAGCGACGCCCTTGTAGGTGTCGGCCGGGATCACGTCGGGCGCAAAGAACGGGCTGGCGATGCGCAGGCCGTCGGCCTGCGGCCCATCGATGGGCACCAGCTCGATGCCGGTGCCGCCGGAGGCCAGCTCGGCGATCGCGCGGGCCGGCGCGCCACCGGTGAAGAAGAACGCATCGAGCGAGCCGTCCTTCAGCTTGTCGCCGGCCTGGTTGGGCTTGATGTACTCGGGCTTGATGTCGCTCTCCTGCACGCCATAGGCGGCCAGGATGATGCGCGCGTTGATCAGCGTGCCCGAGCCCGGCTCGTCGAGCGCAACGCGTTTGCCCTTGAGGTCGGCCGGCGACTTCACGTTGAGGCCCTTACGCACCACCACGTGCACGCTCTCGGGGTACAGGTTGGCGATCAGGCGCAGGCCCGGCACGTTGGGCTTGCCCTCGAACATGCCGGTGCCCTTTTGCGCCCACGTCGCGACGTCGGCCTGCGAGAAGCCCGACTCGATGGCGCCACCGGCGATGCCGTTGACATTGGCCACCGACCCGTTGCTGGCCTGCGCGGTGGCGACGATCTTGCCGGGCTGCGAGACGGCGTTGGCGATCATGCCGCCCACCGGGTAGTAGGTGCCGGCGGTGCCGCCAGTGCCGATGCGGAAGAACTGCTGCGCCTGCGCGGCGCTGACGAAGACGAGCGCGCTGAACGCGGCTGCGGCGAAACGCTTCATGCAAGAAACTCCTTCGAGGGTCGAGTGCCAGCAGTAGAGCACAATGTTCGAGGCCATTCCGACCACGTCATCACCAATACCGCCCGTGGCCACGCCCATGCATCCGGTGCTGCCCTCTGCGCATAGCCGGCCGCTGCATCTGGCCAGCGCCTGCCGCGAGATCGAGCGCCAGGCCGCGGCTGCGCTGCCACCGCACACGCTGATGGCGCGTGCCGGCGAAGCAGTGGCCCGCCTGGCACTGGCCGTGGCGCCGCACGCGCGGACGATCGAACTGTGGTGCGGTCCTGGCAACAACGGTGGCGACGGCTTCGTCGCCGCGACCTGGCTGCGCGCCCGGGGCAAGGACGCGAGCCTGGTACTCGTCGGCGACCCCGAGCGTGCCCCCGACGACGCACGCCATGCGTGGCAGCAGGCCCGTGCGGCCGGCGTGCCAGTCGCGTCGGGGATGCCCGATCGGGTGCAGGCCGATCTCGCCATCGATGCCCTGCTCGGCATCGGCGTCAACCGCGCGCTCGACGGCGCGCTGGCCGCCGCGGTGAACCGGCTCAACGACGGCCGCTGCCCGCTGCTGGCGGTCGACCTGCCATCGGGCCTGTCCAGCGACAGCGGCGTCGTGCAAGGCGTGGCGGTGCGCGCCGCTCACACGCTGGCGCTGCTGGCGCTCAAGCCGGGGCTGTTCACCGCGCACGGCCGCGATCACGCCGGACGCGTGTGGTTCGACGATCTGGGCGTGACCGCCACCGCGAGCGCGATCGAGCTGGCCGGCTGCGATGCGGCGCGCACGTTGTCGGCGGCGCGGCTGCACGCGCAGCACAAGGGCAGTTTCGGCGACGCGGTGGTCATCGGCGGCGCCAGCGGCATGGTCGGCGCCGCGGTGCTCGCGGCGCGAGCCGCGCTGGCGGCCGGTGCCGGGCGCGTTTACCTGGGCTTGCTGGCGGCGCACGAGGCGGCCTGGTTCGAGCCCGCGCACCCCGAGCTGATGTCGCGCACGATGGCCCAGTTGCTGGTGCCCGCGGCGCTCGACGATGCCACGGTGGTGTGCGGCTGCGGTGGCGGCACGGCGGTGCGCGAGGTGCTGCCCACCGTGCTGCACCATGCGCGGCGCCTGGTGCTCGATGCCGACGGACTCAACGCCGTCGCCGGCGACGCCGGGCTGGCCCGGGCGTTGCGCGCGCGGGCGGCACGTAACCTCGCTACCGTACTGACACCGCATCCGCTGGAGGCCGCACGTTTGTGCGACACCGGCAGCCACGACGTACAGGCCGATCGTCTGCAGGCTGCGCAGCGGCTGGCCGAGGCGCTGCAGTGCACCGTCTTGCTCAAAGGCTCGGGCAGCATCGTCGCCACGGCGGGGCACACCACGTCGATCAACCCCACCGGTGACGCGCGCCTGGGCACGGCCGGCAGCGGCGACGTGCTGGCCGGCTGGATCGGCGGGCTGTGGGCGGCGCATGCTGCAACGGCGTCGGGGCACACGGCGGCGCAGGCGTCCGCCTGGCAACACGGCGCGGCGGTCGAGCACGGGCCCCGCGCAGGATCGCTGCGTGCGTCGCGCCTGATCGAGGCAATGGTGTCGGCGCGCGACGCGCTACAGGCTGCGCCCTAGCCTGCGATCGATCAACCGCGCGGGCTTCGCGCCGGTTCGTCAGCCGCGCGGGCTGCGCGCGCGGGTGCTCTTGGCGTTCTTCTTGCCGCTCGGCCGCGGCCTGGCCTTGGCCGCGCGGGCCAGGCTCTTCTTGGCCGCGCGATCACGCGCACGCACGGCGGCCAGTTCGGCCTGCGGCGAGCGTGCATCGAGCTTGCGGCCGCGCGTCAACAGGCGCTCGCCCTCGCCCTCGCGCACCATGCGGAAGTCGATGCGCCGGCTGTCGAGGTCGACGCGGCTCACCTGCACGCGCACCCGCGTGCCGGCCGCGTAGCGCACGCCACTGCGCTCGCCGTGCAGCTCCTGCCGCACCTCGTCGAAGCGGTAGTAGCCGCCGCCGATCTCGGTGATGTGCACCAGGCCCTCGACGTACAGGTCGTCGAGCGTCACGAAGAGGCCGAACGGCACCACTGCGCTGACCGTGCCGTTGAATTCCTCGCCCAGCCGCTCGCGCATGTAGCGGCACTTCAGCCACGCCTCGACGTCGCGCGACGCTTCGTCGGCCCGCCGCTCGTTGCTGCTGCAGTGCGCGCCGGCGGCATTCCACTGCTCCAGGTCTTGCGCCGAGGCCGTGCGCTTGGGCGCGGCCTTGGCCGGCCTGGGCGCGTCTTCCAGCGCACCGGTGGCCAGGTGATATCGCTTGTGATGGAGCAGCGCCTTGATCACGCGATGGACCAGCAGGTCGGGGTAACGGCGGATCGGGCTCGTGAAATGCGTGTAGGCCTCGTAGGCGAGGCCGAAGTGGCCGCTGTTGGCAGCGGTGTAGTGCGCCTGCTGCATCGAGCGCAGCAGCATGGCGTGGATCTGCGCCGCGTCGGGCCGCTCGCGCGTGGCCAGCGCGATCGCCTGCAGCTCGCCGGGCGTGGGGTCGTCGGACAGTGACATGCCCAGGCCCATCGCCTTCAGGTAGTTCTGCAGCGTGATGCGCTTTTCGGTGGTCGGCCCTTCGTGCACGCGGTACAGCGCCGGATGACCGTGATCGGCGATGAACTCGGCCGCACACACGTTGGCCGCCAGCATGGCCTCTTCGATCAGGCGATGCGCCTCGTTGCGCTTGCGCGGCTCGATGCGTTCGATGCGCCCGTTCTCGTCGGCGACGATCTGCGTCTCGGTGGTCTCGAAGTCCACCGCGCCGCGGGTGCCGCGATGCTTGAGCAGCGCGCGGTACACCTCGTGCAGGTGGATCAGGTGCGGCACCAGCTCGCTGCGCCGCTGCGCCTCGGGGCCGCGCGTGTTGCCGAGGATCGCCGCCACCTCGGTGTAGGTGAAGCGCGCCTGCGAGCAGATCACCGCCGGATAGAACTGGTAGGCGGTGATCGCGCCGGCGCCGTCGACCACCATGTCGCAGGCCATCGCCAGGCGGTCCTGCTCGGGATTGAGCGAGCACAGCCCGTTGGAGAGCTTCTCGGGCAGCATCGGGATGACGCGGCGCGGAAAGTACACCGAGGTCGCGCGCTCGTAGGCGTCGTCGTCGATCGGCTCACCCGGTTTCACGTAGTGGCTGACGTCGGCGATCGCCACCACCAGGCGCCAGCCGGCGGCGGCGCCTTTGCCGCGGCCGAGCGCGACCGGCTCGCAGTACACGGCGTCGTCGAAGTCGCGCGCATCCTCGCCGTCGATGGTGACCAGCGGCACGTCGGTGAGGTCGATGCGGTGTCGGCGGTCTGCCGCTCGCACGTGGTCGGGCAGCGCCGCGGCCTGCGCCAGCGACTCGGCGGAAAAACGATGCGGCACCTCGTATTTGCGCACCGCGATCTCGATCTCCATGCCGGGATCGTCGATTTCGCCGAGCACCTCGACCACGCGGCCCACCGGCTGCGAGAACATCGACGGCGGCTCGGTCAGCTCCACCGCCACCACCTGCCCGGTGGTGGCGGCTGCGGTGGCGTTCTTGGGGATCAGGATGTCCTGGCCGTAGCGCCGATCCTCGGGCGCCACCAGCCACATGCCGTTTTCATGCAGCAGGCGGCCGATGATCGAGGTCTTGCGCCGCTCGATGATGTCGAGCACCCGGCCCTCGGGCCGGCCCTTGCGGTCGTAGCGCACGATGCGCACCCGCACGCGGTCGCGGTGCAGCACTGAGTGCATCTCCTGCTGCGACAGGTAGATGTCGGCCTCGCCGTCGTCGCGTTGCACGAAGCCGTGGCCGTCGCGGTGGCCGATGACGGCGCCGGTAACCTCGCTCATCAGTGCACCGCCGAGCGGCTCGCCCGCGGTGTCTTTCAGGGTGTTGATGCTAAAATCCTTCGCTCTTGAAATTGCCCAGGTGGCGGAATTGGTAGACGCACTAGTTTCAGGTACTAGCGCTTAACGGCGTGGGGGTTCGAGTCCCTTCCTGGGCACCAAAGGGAACATTAGAGGAAAAGCGGGTTGGCTGAACGCCAACCCTTTTCTTTTTTCCCGGCACGGCCGCCTGCGATCAGCGGCCCGCTCAGACCGCGAATTTCCTGGCCAACCCTTCGGGCCGCAGGTTGTCGTATTCCTCGAACGGCTGGTGGATCCACGGGCTGGTGGGCAGCGTCTCGACGTAGTAGTCGGGCGTGTAGCTCGACACGCCCTTGACCCAGATCACCGCCGAGCGCAGCTCGGCGATCGACGGCATGCCGCGCAGGCGGTCGACCACGGCGCGCAGCGTGATGCCCGAGTCGGCGAGGTCGTCGACCAGCAGCACGCGGCCCGCCACCTCGCCCTTGGGCATGGTGATGTACTTGGCCATGTCCAGCCGCCCCTGGATCGTGCCCGCTTCGGCGCGGTACGAGCTGGTCGACATGATCGCCAGCGGCAGGTCGAACACGCGCGACAGCACGTCGCCCGGTCGCATGCCGCCACGCGCCAGGCACAGGATCTGATCGAACTGCCATTTCGACGCCGCCACTTTGAGTGCCAGGCGCTCGGTCAGCAGGTGGTATTCGTCCCACGACACATACAGGTGTTTGCCGTCGTCGGTGAGCATGGTCGATGAGTCTCCTGACTTCAGCCGCGAAACGGATGGCGCAGCACGATCGTGTGCTCGCGGTCGGGGCCGGTCGACACCATGTCGATCGGCGCGTCGATCAACGTGCGCATGCGTTCCAGGTAGGCACGGGCATTGGCGGGAAGCTGCTCCCAGCGCGTCAGGCCTGCGGTGGTGTCGCGCCAGCCGGGCAGCGTTTCGTAGATCGGCTGGCAGGCGGCGATCTCGTCGGCGTCCAGCGGCAGGATGTCGAGCCGCCGGCCGCCGTGCGAATAACCGACGCAGATCTGCACCTCGGGCAGGCCGTCGAGCACGTCGAGCTTGGTGACGCACAGGCCCGACACGCCGTTGATCAACATCGCGCGGCGCAGCGCCGCGGTGTCGAGCCAGCCGCAGCGGCGCGCGCGGCCGGTGACGACGCCCCGCTCCTGCCCCACGGTGGACAAGTGGTGGCCCACGGTACCCGGCACGTCGATCGGCAGCTCGGTCGGAAACGGCCCGCCGCCCACCCGTGTGGTGTAGGCCTTGGTGATGCCCAGCACGTGATGCAGCATCTGCGGTCCGACGCCTGAACCGGCCGCGGCATTGCCGGCCACGCAGTTGCTCGAGGTGACGTACGGATAGGTGCCGTGGTCGATGTCGAGCAGGGTGCCTTGTGCCCCCTCGAACAGCACGTTGTGGCCGGCGCGGTGCGCCTGCGCAATGCGGCTGCCGACATCGCCCATCAGCGGCACGAGCTGCGCAGCCGCGCTCATGGCGGCATCGAAGATCGGCGCGAACTCCAGCGCCCTCGCGTGCAGCGCGCCGGTGAGCGATTCGTTGTGCAGCGCCAGCAGCTCGCGCAGCTTGCGCTCGAAGCGCTGCGGGTGCTTCAGGTCCTGCATGCGCAGCGCACGGCGGGCGACCTTGTCTTCGTAGGCCGGACCGATGCCCTTGCCGGTAGTGCCGATCTTGCCGCTGCCGCTCTCTTCGCGCTGCGCCTCGCGCGCGGCGTCGACGGCCACGTGAAACGGCAGGATCAGCGGGCACGACTCGCTGATCAGCAGGCGCGAACGCACGTCCAGGCCGATCGCTTCGAGGCGCGCCAACTCGACCAGCAGGTGCGCCGGATCGACCACGACGCCGTTGCCGATCAGGCACGCCACGTCCTCACGCATCACCCCCGACGGGATCAGCTGCAGCGCGGTCTTGACGCCCTTGATGACCAGCGTGTGGCCGGCGTTGTGGCCACCCTGGAAGCGCACCACGGCCTGCGCATGGTCGGTCAACCAGTCGACGACCTTGCCCTTGCCCTCGTCGCCCCACTGGGTGCCGACCACCACCACGTTGCGGCCGCGCGCGATCGAAGTGTCTGAACTCATGTTTGATGCGACTGGTGACCTGACGCGCGGGCTAGATCACCCGCAGCACCCACTGGCCGCCGACGGCGGCGAGCTCACGATCGCAGTTGAACTCCTGCGCCTCGTGTTCGTGGCCGGGCAGGATGCACAGCACGGTCTCGCCCTGCTCGCGCAGCCGACGCACGGCAGTGCGCAACGAGGCCTCTTCGCCCCATGGCGCACGCACGGCGCTGCGCGGCGCGCCCGACGCCCCGTAAGACGACAACGCCTTCAAATCGAGGCTGAAGCCCGCCGCGGGCCGGTTGCGGCCGAACACCGCGCCCACCTCGTCGTAGCGGCCACCGCGCACCACGGCCTCGCCGATGTCGGCCGCGTAGACCGCGAAGCGGGCACCGCTGTAGTACGCGTAGCCGCTCAAGTCGGCGAGGTCGAATCCGATGCGCACCTGCGGATGGGTGTGGCGCACGTGGCGCGCCAGCCACGCCAGGTCGTCGAGCGCGCGGCGCACCAGGTCGTTGCGCGGCAACACCTGCCGTGCGCGCTCGAGCACCGACTCGTCGCCGTACAAGCCCAGCAGGTCGGCCAGCGCCTGGCGCGCGGGAGCGGGAAAGTCGCGGGTGAGGTCGCGCAGCGAGGCGCTGTCCTTGGCCGCCAGCGCAGCCACCACGTCCTGCAGCCGCTGGGCATCGGTGGGCACACCCGCCAGCACGCCGCGCACGATGCGTGCGTCGGCGAGGTCGAGCACCAGGCCATCGAGACCGGCTGCCTGCAGGGCGTCGAGGGCAAGCTCCTGCACCTCGAGGTCGGCCTCGAGGCCGCTGTGCCCGTAGATCTCGGCGCCGAACTGCAGCGGCTCGCGGGTGGCGTGCGGTGCGCCCGGCC
This sequence comes from Burkholderiaceae bacterium, assembly GCA_036520715.1. Classification (GTDB taxonomy): domain Bacteria; phylum Pseudomonadota; class Gammaproteobacteria; order Burkholderiales; family Burkholderiaceae_C; genus JAEUPI01. The sequence continues at coordinate 21,345 of DATDJF010000143.1, forward strand.
GCGTGTGCAGCACCGGACCGCAATAACACAGCCGCGACACCCCCACACGATTGAGCAGGTGGGCGTCGATGCGCGCCACCTGCGGCGTGGTGTCGGCGCGCAGGCCGAGCGTGCGGCCGCTCAGTTGATCGACCAGCTTGAACGTCTGCAGGTCGAGTTCGCGCCCGGTGCCCGACAACAGCGACTCGAGGTACTCGAGCAGCGGCGGCATCACCAGTTCGAATCCGTAGCTGCGCGTCAGGTCGAGCAACGTGCGCCGCAACTCTTCGATGCGCCGCGCCTGCGCGGGCAGCACGTCGGCAATGTGCTCGGGCAGCAGCCAAGCAGAGGACATGAGAACGAGCGGCCGGTTAAAAACGGCATTGTACGGGTGGCCCCACGGCCGACCCGCACGGGGCTAGCGGAAGAACACCACCAGCAAGAGCAGCCCGATCAACATGCTCGACAGGCCCAGAAAACGGATCTGGCCATCGCTCAGCCGCAGCGCCTTGGAGAACACGTCGCGCCAGGTGGTCGGGCTCAGAAACGGCAACAGGCCTTCGAACACCAGCATCAGCGCCACGGCGCCGAGCAGCAGGTCGATCATGGCGCGGTCAGCGCCGCGGCGCCGCGGCAGCCGGCGTTGCCAGCGAGCCGCCGCGCATCGCCTTGAAGAAGTCGCTGGACGGGTCGACCACCATCACATCGGAGCGGGTGCGAAAGGTCGCCCGATAGGCCTCGAGGCTGCGGTAGAACTGCGCGAACTGCGGGTCGCGCCCGAAGGCATCGGCATACAGCGCCGACGCCTTGGCGTCGCCCTCGCCCTTGAGCTTCTGCGCGTCGCGATACGCCTCGGCAACGATCACCTCGCGCTGGCGGTCGGCGTCGGCACGGATGCGCTCGCCCTCGGCGGCACCTTGCGAGCGCAGTTCGTTGGCCACCTGCTGGCGCTCCGACTGCATGCGCCGGTACACCGCATCGGTGATCTCGGCAACGAAATCGACGCGCTTGATGCGGATGTCGACCAGCTCGATGCCGAACGACTTGGCTTCGTCGGCCAGGCGGGTGCGCACGTCCTGCATCACCTTGTCGCGCTCTTCGGACAGCACGCCGCGCACGTTGCGCTTGGTGACCTCTTCGTTGAACGCTGCCTGCACGACCTGGCTCAACCGGCTCTCCAGGTTGCGGAAGTCGGTGCCGTTGTTGCGGATGAACTGGCGCGGCTCGGCGATGCGCCACTTGGCCAGCCAATCGATCACCAGGCTCTTCTTCTCGGCGGTGAAGATGGCGCGCGTCTCGGTGCTGTCCAGCGTCTGGATGCGCTTGTCGAGGAACACCACATTCTGGAACGGCGGCGGCAGCTTGGCCTTGAGCCCCGGCTCGGTGATCACTTCCTTGATCTCGCCGAGCGCATAGACCACGCCGACCGACTTCTGGTCGACGATGAACAGCGTCGAGCTGAGGATCATCAGCAGGATCAGCAGGCTGGCGACGAACAATCCGATGCGATTCATGTTGTTGTTCTCCTGGTCAGTGGCGCCCGGCCGTCCGAAGCCACTGACAGCCCCCGCGGGGGGCAGTGAGCAAAGCGAGCGTGGGGGCCATTGTTTGCCACTAGCGGCCTTCGCGGTCGCGGCTGCGGCCGCCATCGCGCGAGCGGACGTCGGTGGTCGCTGCGGGTGCGGAGGTGCTGGTGTCGCTGCCCGCCGGCGCCGTGGCCGTCGCCGCGCCGGGCACGCCGGCCTGCTGCAGCAGGCGGTCCAGCGGCAGGTACAGCAGGTTGGAGCCGTTGCGGCTTTCGACCATCACCTTGCTGACGCTGGAGTACACCTGCTGCATCGTCTCGATGTACAGGCGGTCGCGCGTCACCGCGGGCGCGCGCTGGTATTCCGTGAGCACCGAACGAAAGCGCTGCGCATCGCCGTCGGCCTGCGCGATCACGCGCTGCTTGTAGCCCTCGGCCTCTTCGCGCAGGCGCGCCGCCGTGCCGCGCGCCTTGGGCACCACGTCGCTCGAGTACGCCTGGCCTTCGTTCTTCAGGCGGTCGCGATCGGCACCGGCCTTGACGGCGTCGTTGAACGCCGCCTGCACCTGCTCGGGCACTTGCACGTTCTGCACGTTGACGTTGACGATCAGGATGCCGGCGTTGTAGCGGTCGAGCTGCAGCTGGATCGACTTCACGAGATCCGTCGACAGTGCCTCACGCTGCTCGTACAGCACCGAGTCGACCTTGCTGCGCCCGACGATCTCGCGCACCGCCGACTCGGCCGCCTGCTCCACCGCCAGGTCGGGGTCGCGGTTCTCGAACAGGTAGGCGCGCGCGTCCTTCAGGCGGTATTGCACCGTGAAGCGGATGTCGACGATGTTCTCGTCCTGCGTCAGCATCGACGAGTCGCGCAGGCCGGTGGCCTGCACCACGTTGTTGCGGCCGATCTCCTTGGAGCGCAGCTGCGTGACGGGCACCGTCTCGTGCGCCTGGAACGGATACGGAAAGCGCCACTGGAAACCGGCGTCCGACGTGTAGCTGTATTTGCCGAAGGTGCTCACCACGGCCTGCTGGCCTTCCTGCACGATGAAGAAGCCGCTGCCCGCCCACACCAGTGCCACCACCAGCGCAATCAGGCCGACGCCGATGCCGGCGCTCTTCATGTCGGGTTGGTACGACGGCCCGCCGCCGCCATCGGGGTCGCTGCGGCGCTGGCCGCCCTTGCCGCCGAACAGGCCGCCCAGCCGCCGGTTGAAGTCGCGCCACAGCTCGTCGAGGTCCGGCGGGCCGTCGTTGCGGCCGGCCATCGCCACATGCGGCGAGCGGCGGGCCCGCCACCAGGCGACCCCGGCCTGCCATGCCAGGGACAGGCGGGCCAGAAATGGGGTGGGTTGGCCGGAGGGGGCCGGTGTCGGGCGCGGGATCATGCGGTGTGGATGGTTTGGACCGGGGGATCGGATTGTCCGGCAATCGCGGGCTGCGGCCGTGCGCCCTCAGATGGAGGCACTGCCGGTGGACGCAAGCCCTCGCCGGCCGCCACGCCGGCGATCAGCTCGCGCAGGCATTCGAGCCCGGTGCCTGCCATGGCGCTGACGAAGACGCGCGGCACCAGCGTGCCGTCGCCACGCGCGATCCAGTCGTGCGACGTTCGCGGCTTGGGCTCCAATGCGTCGAGCTTGTTGTAGACGAGGATCTGCGGCAGGTCCTGGGCGCCGATCTCGGCCAGCACGCGCTCGACCTCGTCGCGCTGCGCGTCCAGTTGCGGGCTGGAGGCATCGATCACGTGCAGCAGCAGGTCGGCCTCGGTGGCCTCCTGCAGCGTAGCCCGAAACGCCTCCACCAGCTTGTGCGGCAGGTCGCGGATGAAGCCCACGGTGTCCGACAACGCGGCCGACTGCTGCACGCCCTCGAGGTACAACGACCGCGTCGTGGTGTCGAGGGTGGCGAACAACTTGTCGGCGGCATAGACGCGCGCCTTGACCAGAGCATTGAACAGCGTGGACTTGCCGGCGTTCGTGTAGCCCACCAGCGAGACCCGCAGCGCGCCGCTCTTGGCGCGTGCCTTGCGCTGCGTATCGTGCTGGCGCTTGACCTTGACCAGCCGCGCCTTCACCGACTTGATGCGATCGGCAATCATGCGGCGGTCGAGCTCGATCTGCGCTTCGCCAGGGCCGCCGCGCAGGCCGGCACCGCCGCGCTGGCGCTCCAGGTGGCTCCAGCGCCGCACCAGCCGCGTGGCGACGTATTGCAGGCGTGCCAGCTCGACCTGCAGCTTGCCCTCGTGGCTCTTGGCACGGCGCGCGAAGATCTCGAGGATCAGCGCGGTGCGGTCGGCCACCTGCACGCCGAGGTGGCGCTCGAGGTTGCGCTGCTGCGCGGGGCTGAGCGCCTGATCGAACAGCACGCCGCTGGCCCGATGCTCGGCCACCAGCGCCTTGATCTCGTCGGCCTTGCCGGAGCCGACGAACAACGCCGGATCGGGAGCTCTGCGCCGCGCCACCACGCGGGCCACCGGCTCGTCGCCGGCCGATACGGCCAGCTGCGCCAGCTCGTCGAGCGTCGGGTCGAACGAATGATCGCCGCCGATGTCCACGCCCACCAGAACGGTGCGCAGCGCAGTCGCCTCATCGGCGCTCGACAGGTTGGAGGTGCGATCCAAGGGCAAGCCGCGTGCCGACTGGCTGTGCGCCGCGTGTGGCAGCGCGCTGCTCAAGCGGCGTCGGGTGTTTCGGCGCTGTGGAAGTTGACCGGCCGACCCGGAACCACCGTCGAGATCGCGTGCTTGTAGACCATCTGCGTCACTGTGTTTCGCAACAACACCACGTACTGGTCGAACGACTCGATGTGGCCCTGGAGCTTGATGCCGTTGACCAGGTAGATCGACACCGGCACATGCTCCTTGCGCAGCAGGTTCAGGAACGGGTCTTGTAGCAGTTGCCCTTTGTTGCTCACGATATGCTCCGTGTTGAGAGTTCCGGCAGGGGCCCCACGTTATCACACGACGGACGCCGTCACGTCCGCAGGGCTGATGCCATCGCTGGCCGCCCGTCAATCGGCATCGAACGGATTGCGCGAACTGCGCATCTCGATTCGCAGCGGCGTGCCCACCAGCCCGAAATGGGTGCGGATGCGGCCCTCCAGATAACGCTTGTATGCGTCGGTCACGTGGTCGAGCGCGTTGCCGTGGATCACCACGATCGGCGGATTCATGCCGCCTTGGTGCGCATAACGCAGCTTGGGGCGCACCGCGCCGGCGCGCTTGGGAGCCTGGTGTGCCACCGCCTCCTGCAGCAGGCGCGTCAGCACCGGCGTCGGCAGCTTGGCCCGCGCCGAATCGTGCGCCTGCACGATCGCCTTCCACAGCGGCGCGAGGCCCTGGCGCTTGCGTGCCGAGATGTGCAGCACTTCGGCGTAGCGCAGAAAGGCCAGCCGCTGCGCCAGCGCGCGGTCGACCATCTCGCGCTGGTAGGCATCCACCGCGTCCCACTTGTTGATCGCCACCACCACCGCGCGGCCGCTGTCGAGGATGTAGCCGGCGATGTGGGCATCCTGATCGCTCACCCCCTGCGTGGCGTCGAGCAGCAGCACCACCACGTTGGCATCGGCGATCGCTTGCAGCGTCTTGATGACCGAGAACTTCTCGACCGCCTCGAACACCCGCCCCTTGCGCCGCAACCCGGCGGTGTCGATCAACTCGAAGCGCCTGCCCGCGCGCTCGAACGGCACGTGGATCGCATCGCGCGTGGTGCCGGGCTGGTCGAACGCGACCAACCGCTCCTCGCCGAGCCAGGTGTTGATCAACGTGCTCTTGCCGACGTTGGGCCGGCCGGCCACGGCCAGCCGGATCGGCTTGTCGCCTGCCGCGTCGGCATCGGCGGCAGCCTCATCGAACGGAAAGTCGGCCAGCGCGGCGTCGAGCAGGCTGCGCACGCCCTGCCCGTGTGCCGCCGACACCGGATGCGGCGGCCCCAGGCCGAGCTCGTGAAACTCGTTGAGCGCCGGCGACTCGCTCATGCCCTCGGCCTTGTTGACCGTCAGCACCACACGCTTGCCGCTGGTGCGCAAGAAACGCGCGATGTCGTGGTCCTGGCCCGACAGGCCCGTGCGCACGTCGAGCACGAACAGCACCGCGTCGGCCTCGGCCACCGCCTGCCGCGTCTGCTTGGCCATCTCGTGCACGATGCCGGTCTCGCTGGTCGGCTCGAAGCCACCGGTGTCGACGACGATGAATTCGCGGCCTTCGTGGACCGCATCGCCGTAGTGGCGGTCGCGCGTCAGGCCGGCGAAGTCGGCGACGATCGCATCACGGCTCTTGGTCAGCCGATTGAACAGCGTGCTCTTGCCGACATTGGGGCGGCCGACGATGGCCAGGACGGGTTTCACTCGATTCGCAAGGCGTGCAGGCCGCCGTTGCGCGTGACCACCAGCACGACGTCGCCCAGTCGCACCGGTGGCGCGATCACCGGCGAGCCGTCGGTGCTCCAGCGCGCCAGCAGGCGGCCGTCGTTGCGCGCCAGCGCGTGGACCCAGCCTTCGGAATCGCCGACCAGCACCGCGGCGTCGGTGACCAGCGGGCCGCTCAGGCCGCGATACAGCAGCTTCTCCTGCGTCCAGGCGATGTCGCCGTTGGCGGTCTTCCACGCGGTGACGCGGTCGCTGGCGTCGGCACCCACCAGCAACTCGGCATCGCCGCCCAACGGCTGGATGCCGCCGGCGTTGCGGCTCCAGCGCAGGCTAGCGTTGTCGGCGCGGGCGCAAGCCACCGCCGACTGGAATGCGCGGGCGCAGAACACGTCGCCCAGCCGCAGCGGCGGGCCCACCAGGTCGGCCAGCCGCTCGATCTCGTTGGTGCCGCGCGGGCTGGCCATGGTCAGCTCCCAGCGCACGCTGCCGCGCAGCGGATCGACGCCGAGCAGCTGCGCCCCCTGGCCGACCAGCAGCGTGTCCTTGTAGGCGGCCAGCACACCCGGCTGCGACAGCGTCAGTGCATCGGTGGGCCGCTGCAGCCGCCACAACGGCCGGCCATCGACCGCGTCGAACGCGCCGACCACGCGGTCGACACCCATCACGAAGACACGTTCGCCGGCCACCAGCGGCGCTGTGGTGATGCGCGAACTGACGCGCTTGCGCCAGAGCTCGCGGCCCTGCTCGAACACCACGACCTCGCTGTTGCGCGTGGCCACGGCTGCAAACCGGCCGTCGCTGCCGACGCCGGCCAGCAGCGGTGCACCCGCGCTGGCGCGCCAGCGCTCGGCGCCGGTGGCGGCGTCCAGCGCAGCCACCGAGCCGTCGCCGCCGGCGACCACGAACGTGCCGTCGCGTGCCTGCACGGCGAGCGCGAACGGCACACGATCGAGCCTCGCATTCCAGAGCGTGCGGGCCTGCAGCGCGGGCTGCTGGATCGTCTCCAGCGGCGTCGGCTTGGGCTTCTCGCTGGCACAAGCCGCCAGCAACAGGCCCGCTGCAAGCCACAGCGCGCAGCGGGCGCCGTGCCTCATCGCGACGCCCCGGGCGCGGCCGCTGCAGCCGACGCGGCCGGCGTTGCCCCCAGGGCCGTGAGCTTGGCATCGACCAGCCGGCGGTACTCGACTTTGTCGTCCATCGACTTGAACGCCTGCTGGTAGGCGGCGCGGGCGTCGTCCTTCTTGCCCTGCGCCAGCAGCACGTCGCCGCGGCGGTCGGCTGCCAGCGCGGCGTACGGCCCCGCCGGCACGGCATCGAGTTGATGGTGCGCCTCGTCGTACTGCTTGGTTTCGAGCAGGAGCGCAGCCAGCCGCAGGCGGCCGAGCGACTGGTAGTCACTCTCGACGCCGTGCTCGATGACCCAGGTCAGCGAGGCCCGCGCGTCCTCGGCCTTGCCCTTGTCGAACTGCAGCTTGGCGGCCAGCATGCCGGCCTGCTGCGCATAGGCGGTGCGCGGATAACGCTCCTTCAGGTCGCCGAACACGCGCGCCGTCTTGTCGAGGTCGGCGGCATTGAGTGCACGCTCGAACTCGTCGAACATCGCGCTGGCGTGGGTCGATTGCTCGCGCTGCCACCATTGCCAACCCGTGATGCCGGCGTACACCAGCAGCGCGGCGACCAGCGCCCAGGTGATCAGGTTGCCGTATTGCTGCCAGAACGACTTCAGCGCGTCGACTTGCTCCTGCTCCTGCAGGTCGAGGTGGGTGGCCATCGTGTGGTGGATTAGGTTGCAGGGGCCGTGCGACGGCGGTGTTGACCCGCCGCGCCGGCAATTGAACTTCGAATTATGCGGTGCGCAACTCGTGCGCCCAGTCGGCGGCGTCGGCCAGCGGCCGCAGCCACTGGCTGCCGCCAACGTCGCGCAGCGGCTTGACGGCGACCATGCCCTGCGCGAGCTCGTCGGCACCGAACACCAAAGCGAAGCGTGCGCCGCTGGCATCGGCTCGCCTGAACTGCGACTTCATGCTGCCCAGTCCCTCTTTGGCGGCGGCGTGCATCTGGATCGACACACCGGCCGCGCGCAGCGTCTCCAACACCGGCAGCGCGCGCGGCAGGATCGCGGCATCGGGAATCACCGCAAACGCCTGCGGCGAGGCATCGGGCACCGGCAGCCCGAGCTCCTGGATCAGCAGCAGCAAGCGCTCGATGCCCAGCCCGAAGCCGATGGCCGGCGTCGGCTTGCCGCCGAGCTGCTCGAACAGGCCGTCGTAGCGGCCGCCGCCGCACACCGTGCCCTGCGATCCGAGGTGGTCGGTGACCCACTCGTAGACGGTGAGGTTGTAGTAGTCCATGCCGCGCACCATGCGCGGGTTGACGCGATAGGCCAGCCCGGCGGCGTCGAGCGCCGCCCGCACGGCGTCGAAGTGCGCCAGCGTGTCGGGGCCGAGAAAGTCGAGCAGCTTCGGTGCCGCCTCGACCAGCGCCTGCATTGCCGGATTCTTGGTGTCGAGGATGCGCAGCGGGTTGCTGTGCAGGCGGCGCCGCGCGTCGTCGTCGAGGCGGCCGGCGTGCGATTCGAAGTGCGCCACCAGCGCAGCGCGGTGCGCCGCGCGCTCGGCCGGCTGGCCCAGGCTGTTGATCTCCAGCCGCACGTGCTGCTCTTCGACGAGGCCGAGCTCCTGCCACAGCCGGCGCACCATCAGGACCTGCTCGGCGTCGACGTCCGGGCCGGCAAAGCCCAGCGCCTCGACGTCGAGCTGGTGGAACTGGCGGTAGCGGCCCTTCTGCGGCCGCTCGTGGCGGAACATCGCGCCCACGGTCCACAGGCGCAGCGGGCCGTTGTACAGCGCGTTGTGCTCGATCATCGCGCGCACGATGCCGGCGGTGGCCTCGGGGCGCAGCGTGAGCTGGTCGCCGTTCATCTCGTCGCGCCAGGAGTACATCTCCTTCTCGACGATGTCGGTCACCTCGCCCAAGCCGCGCACGAACAGTGCGGTGGGCTCGACGATCGGCGTCAGCAGGTACTGATAGCCGTACAACGCGAGCACGCGGCGCACCGCGGCCTCGAACCACAACCACAGCGCGGAGTCGGGCAGCTTGTCCTTGCGCGGCACGGCGGCCGGCAGGATGTCGTTCATGCCCTTCACCGCGGGCAGCGGCGAGATCGGGCGTTTGTCGGCGGGCAGCGGCGTTGTCATCACGCGTGGGCGTAGCGACGCGCGATGTAGTCTTCGACGATGCGCTGGAAGTCTTGCGCGATGGTGTCGCCGCGCAGCGTGAGGGCTTTTTCGCCGTCGATGAACACCGGCGCGGCCGGCGTCTCGCCGGTGCCCGGCAGGCTGATGCCGATGTCGGCGTGCTTGCTTTCGCCGGGGCCGTTGACGATGCAGCCCATCACCGCCACCTTCATCGACTCGACGCCCGGATAACGCGCTTTCCATATCGGCATCTGCGCGCGCAGGTAGCCGTCGATCTGCTGCGCCAGCTCCTGGAACACCGTGCTGGTGGTGCGCCCGCACCCCGGGCAGGCGGTGACGCTCGGGTTGAAGGTGCGCAGGCCGAGCGACTGCAGCACCTCGAGCGCGATCAGCACCTCCTGCGTGCGCGGCTCGCCCGGCTGCGGCGTCAGCGAGACGCGAATGGTGTCGCCGATGCCCTCTTGCAGCAGCAGCGCCAGTGCCGCGGTGGAGGCCACCGTGCCCTTGGTGGCCATGCCGGCTTCGGTGAGCCCGAGGTGCAGCGCATAGTCGCAGCGCGCGGCCAATGCGCGGTAGACGCTCACCAGGTCCTGCACGCCGCTGACCTTGCAGCTGATGATCACCTGGTCGGGATTCATGCCGAGCTCGCGCGCCGCGTCGGCCGACCCGATGGCCGATTGCACCAGCGCCTGGTACATCACCTGCTTGGCGTCCCACGGATCGGCGCGTTTGGCGTTCTCGTCCATCAGCGCGGCGAGCAGCTCCTGATCGAGGCTGCCCCAGTTGACGCCGATGCGCACCGGCTTGTCGTGGCGCATCGCGACGTCGATCATCTGCGCGAACTGACGGTCGCGTTTGGCACCCTTGCCCACGTTGCCGGGGTTGATGCGGTACTTCGACAGCGCCTGCGCGCACGCCGGATGGTCGCTGAGCAGGCGGTGGCCGTTGTAGTGGAAGTCGCCGATCAGCGGCACATCGATGCCCATGCGGTCGAGCTGCTCGCGGATGTGCGGCACCGCCTGCGCCGCCTCGGGCGTGTTGACCGTGATGCGCACCAGCTCGGAGCCGGCCAACGCCAGCTCCTTCACCTGGATCGCGGTGCCGATGGCGTCCACCGTGTCGGTGTTGGTCATCGACTGCACGCGCACCGGCGCATCGCCGCCGATCGTGACGACGTTGGAGCCCCACGCCACACGTGCCTGGCGGGTGCGATGCCGCGCCGGCGCAGCGGTCGCGATGGCCTGATTGGCGAGGCTCGGGTCGGTGGCGTTCACGCTGGCGCCTTCACTTCAGCTCCAGGCGCACGACGTTGTCGCGATTGGGCGTGCCCAGCGTCACGCGCTTGCCGCGCAGCGTCACTTCGGTGGCCGGTGCGTTGCCGATCGTCAGGCGCAGCGGCAACGCGCCGTCGAGGCCGACCGACTCGCCCGGCTGCAGCGTGCGTGAGAGCAGCAGGTTGCCACGCGAGTCGTGCGCCTCCACCCACGACGGCTCGCTGGCGCGCACCACGGCGACGCCTGCCGGTGGCGCATCGGCGACAGGACTGCTGCCCACGTCGGCCGCGTGAACCGTTTCGGTGATCACCGAGGGCGCCGGCGCGGGAGTCGGCGCGACGGCCGCCACTTCCACTGGCGGCGCCACCGGGGGCGACGCCGCCGCGGCGGATGCCGGTGCTGGCGCGGCCGGCGCCTTGGCCACCGGCTGCTCGCTGCGCGGCGCCTTGTCACTGCCAGCGAAACTCGGCAGCGTCGGCAGCGTGATCCACCCGATGCCGCGCTGCGGCCACAGCGCGAATGCGGCGGCTGCCAGCAGCAGCACCGCCACCACCCAGAACACCGGTTGGTGCCACAGGCGATCCTCGCTCGGCTGCTGGCGGCCCGGACGGTCCTGGAACGGCGCCTTCAGGCCGTGATTGACGCGCTCCAGCATCGCACCGGGCACCGCGGGCAGCAGCTCGAGCACCGGCTTGGCATCGATCTTCAGGACGCGGCACACGCTGTGCGCCAATGCGCGCACGAACGTCGCATCGGTCAGCTCGCTGTAGCGGCCTGCCTCGAGCGCCTCGAGCTTGGCCTGCGGCACCTTGATCGCCGCCGCCAGCGCCGCGATGTGCAGGCCCTGGCGTTCGCGTGCGGCGCGCAGCATCGAGCCCGCGCTGCGCGCCTCGGCATCCGGTGGCAACGCGTCACTCATCGAAGCGGCCCCGCTCGAACGCGATCGACTCGGCCGACTGCGGAAAACGGGCGCGCAACTGGCGGCCGTAGTCGCGCGCGCCGCGCTGGTTGCCCATCTTGTTTTCGATGCGCGCAGCCAGCCACAGCGTCTGCGCGTTGGTGTACTCCTGCACCGCGTTGACGCGGCCGATGTAGAAGCGCGCGCGCTCGAATTCGCCGCGCCGGTACAGCACATCGGCCAGGTTGAACGCGGTGACCGGATTGGTCGGGTCGAGTTCGTAGGCCCGCACCAGGCTGCGCTCGGCATCGGCATAAGCACCGGTGCGCGCCTGGCAGACGCCTTGCGTCATCAGGCTGCGCGACATCCCGGCGTAGCGCGGCGTGGCGATCGCCTGCTGGAACTGCGCAAACGCCTCGGGCATGCGCCGGCTCTGGCACAGGAACCAGCCGTAGTTGTGCATGATGTCCGGGTCGCGCGGACTGAGCTGCAGCGCACGCTTGAAATTCTCTTCGGCCAGCTTGTCGTCGCCCAGGCTCTGGTAGATCAGGCCGCGCAGGTTGAAGGCATCGGGCAGCTCGGGCTTCACCGCCAGCGCGAGCTTGACCTGTTCGAGCGCCGTTTCGAGCTGGCCGCGCGCGTAGTACCCGGAGGCCAGCTCCATGCGCACGCGGGCACGGCGGTCGGCATCGGTCTGGTCCGACTCGGTGCTGCGCTCTCCAGGAGGCGGCTCGGTCGCCGGCGGCTTCGTCGTGCAGCCCCACAACGCAGCCAGCGTTGCTCCGGTGGTGATCGCCCAGGCCAGCGTCGCTCGACTCACTCGTTGCTCCTCGATGTCACCACGGTCGCCCCGCCCTATCGCCGCACCGGTGCGGCCGCCACCAGCGGGATCGTGCCACGCCCCAGGCGCTGCGCCACGCGCGTGCGGTCGCGCACCTCGCCGGCGAGCTGGCCGCAGGCGGCGGCGATGTCGTCGCCGCGCGTGCGGCGCACGGTGGTGACGATGCCGGCGCCCTGCAGCTCGTCGGCGAAGGCCGCCACGCGCTCACGCGGCGAGCGTTGCAGACCCGACTCGGCAAACGGATTGAACGGGATCAGGTTGATCTTGCACGACACACGATCACGCAGCAGGCGCACCAGCGCGTGCGCCTGTTCTGCCGAGTCGTTGACGCCGTCGAGCATGCAGTACTCGAAGGTGATGAAGTCGCGCGGCGCCGCGTCGAGGTAGCGCACGCAGGCATCGAGCAGCTCGCGCAGCGGGTACTTGCGGTTCAGCGGCACGAGCTGGTCGCGCAGCGCATCGTCGGGCGCGTGCAACGACACCGCGAGCGCCACGGGGCAATCGTCGCGCAGGCGATCGATCATCGGCACCACGCCCGAGGTCGACACCGTGACGCGGCGGCGCGACAGGCCATAGCCATGGTCGTGCAGCATCACGCGCAGCGCCGGCAGCAGCGCGCCGTAGTTCTGCAGCGGCTCGCCCATGCCCATCATCACCACGTTGTCGATCGCCCTCTCGCCCGCGGCCAGCCCGAGCCGCGCGCGCAGGTGATGCTCGGCGAACCAGAGCTGGCCGACGATCTCGGCGGTGGTCAGGTTGCGGCTGAAGCCCTGGTGGCCGGTGGCGCAGAAGCGGCATCCCACCGCGCAGCCGGCCTGCGACGACACGCACAGCGTGCCGCGCTCGGCCTCGGGAATGAACACGCTCTCCACCGCATTGCCGCCGCCGACATCGAGCAGCCACTTGGTGGTGCCGTCGTCGGAGGCCTGCTCGCTGACCACCGGCGGTGCCGCCACACGAGCCAACGCCGGCAGCTGCTCGCGCAGCGAGCGTGCGAGGTCGGTCATTTGCGCGAAATCGGAGGCTCCGCGTTGATGGATCCAGCGAAAGAGCTGGACGGCGCGAAAGCGCTTCTCGCCGAGCGCCGCGCAGTGCTCGCTCAGCGCGTCGAGGTCGAAGTCGAGCAGGTTGACCACACCACGTTCAGCGGTCGTAGACAGCCATGCCAGGGAAGAAGAACGCCACTTCCACGGCAGCCGTCTCGGGCGCATCGGAGCCGTGCACGGCATTGGCATCGATGCTGTCGGCGAAGTCGGCGCGGATGGTGCCCTGCGCGGCCTTCCTGGGATCGGTGGCGCCCATCAGCTCGCGGTTCTTGGCGATCGCGTTGTCGCCCTGCAGCACCTGGATCATCACCGGGCCCGACGTCATGAAGGTCACCAGGTCCTTGAAGAACGGACGCGCCTTGTGCACGGCGTAGAACGCCTCGGCCTCGCCGCGCGACAGATGCGCCATGCGCGCGGCCACCACCTTCAGCCCGGCGGCCTCGAAGCGCGCCAGGATCTGGCCGATCACGTTCTTGGCCACGGCATCGGGCTTGATGATCGAGAGCGTGCGCTCGACAGCCATTCACTTCTCCTAGGGTGTTCGGGGACTTGCAGTCAAACGGCGAATTCTAGCGGCCCGGCCTGCGCGGCAGCCACGCAGGCCGCAGCGTCAGCGCCGGCGACGGCCGCCGCGGCCACCACCACCACCACCGCCACCGCCGCTCATCTGCTTGTGGAACGCATCGGCGCCGATGTAGCCGACCGAGGTCTGCATCGGATCGGGCTGGCGCTCGCCGGCACCAGCGCCACCCTTGCCGCCCTTGCGCGCGCCACCACCACCTCCAACGCCCAGGCCACGCGGCTTCTGGACGCCGCGCTTGTCGTAGGTCTGCTCCAACGGATTCGGGATCGGCCCGTCCTCGGGGATCTCGCGGCGCGGCTGCCGCGCTTCGCGAATGGCGCGGCGATCGAAGGTCTGCTGCAGCGGGTTGGGGATCGACGCGAAATCCTGATGATCACCGTCGTCGTCGTGATGCTGGCGCGGCTCCTGCTGTGGCTGCGCCGGCGGCCCGCCTTCGCGCGGGCCGCGGTTGTCTGGACCGCGGTTGTCCGGACCGCGGTTGTCGCGGCCACGGTTGCGCTTGTTGCGGTTGTTGGGCCGGCCGTTGCCTTGTGGTTGGCCGCTCTCGGGGGGGCGCGGCGCACCGACCATCGACTGCAAGGTCTGCAGGTCGGCGCCCGGCAGATCGACCCACACGCCGCGGCGCAGACCGCGCGGCAGCACCACGCAGCCGTAGCGGATGCGGATCAGCCGGCTCACCGCCATGCCCAGGGCCTCGAACAGCTTGCGCACCTCGCGGTTGCGCCCTTCGGTGATCACCACCCGGTACCAGTGGTTGGCGCCTTCGCCGCCACCGTCTTCGATCGAGCGCATCGCGGCGCGCTGGCCGTCGATCTCGATGCCTTCGAGCAGGCGCTCGCGCTGCTCGTCGTCGAGCGTGCCGAGCACACGCACCGCGTACTCGCGCTCGACGCCGAAGCGCGGATGCATCAGGCGGTTGGCCAGGTCGCCGGAGTTGGTGAACAGCAGCAGCCCTTCGGTGTTGATGTCCAGCCGTCCCACCGATTGCCACTTGCCCTGCGCGAGGCGCGGCAGGCGTCGAAACACGGTAGGCCGGTTCTGCGGGTCGCCGTGGGTGACGATCTCGCCGGCTGGCTTGTGATACGCCAGCACGCGCGCCGGCGGCGGCGCGATGCGCAGCCGCACCGGCTGGCCGGCGACCTGGACCTGGTCGCCCGCCGCGATGCGCTGGCCGATGTGCGCGGGCTGACCGTTGACCGTGATCTGGCCGTCGGTGATCAACTGCTCCATGTCGCGGCGCGAACCGATGCCCGCCTGCGCGAGCACCTTGTGCAGCTTGGGCGCGTCGGGCATCGCCGCCAAGACGCGCTTGGCCGGCTCGGTTTCTGGCTCCGGTGCCGGCTCACTGTCGTAGGCGCCAGAGACCACGTCGGCAAAGCGCTCGCCGACCTCGACCGGCGTCCACTCGGGCGCGGCCGCTTCGTCGCCGGCGGACTGCACGTCGTCTTCGTCGCCATCATCGTCGTCGTCGACCTGGTCTGCGCCTTCGCTGGCATTGACCACCACCTCGCCGGCCAGCGGGCGATCACCGCGGTTGCGGCGGCCGCGCCGGCGATTGCGATTGCGCCGCCGCGGCTCGTCACCGCTTGGCGCTGCCGCCTCACCGGGGGGGGTCGGGGCTCCCGGCGCCGCAGTCTCGCGGGC
>DATDJF010000144.1:0-10065 GCA_036520715.1 Burkholderiaceae bacterium
TGTCGGGCACCGTGTCGCAGGTGTTCGTCGACATCAACGACACCGTCAAGAAGGGGCAGGTGATGGTGCAGCTCGACCTGGCCAAGCTGCGCGACCAGACCGCGCGCTCGCGGGCGGCGCTGGCAGCAGCCGAGGCCAAGGTGCAACAGGCGGTGGCCACGCACAAGGAATCCACCAGCAGCCTGGCCCGGCTGGAATCGGTGCACCAGCTGTCGGGCGGCAAGGTGCCGTCTGGCATCGAGCTCGACGCGGCGCGCGCCGGGCTCGAGCGCGCGCGCGCCGACGAGGCCAGCGCGCGCGCCAACGTCAACGACGCGCGCGCCGCGTTGTCGACCGACGAGACCAACTTGTCGAAGGCCTCGATCCGCTCGCCCAGCGACGGCGTGGTGCTGACGCGCGCGGTCGACCCCGGCAACGCAGTGGCGGCATCGCTGCAGGCGGTGACGCTGTTCTCGATCGCCGAAGACCTGCACCGCCTGCGGCTGCTGGTCAACGTCGACGAGGCCGACGTGGGCTCGGTGGCCGTCGGGCAAAAGGCGATGTTCACCGTCAGCGCCTACCCCACGCGGCGCTACCCCGCCACCGTGACGCGCGTGGCCTACGGCTCGACCACCACCGACAACGTGGTCACCTATCAGGCCCAGCTCGACGTCGACAACCAGGACCTGTCGCTGCGCCCGGGCATGACCGCCACCGCCACCATCACCGCCACCGAGCGCCAGCAGGTGCTGCTGGTGCCTAACACGGCGCTGCGGTTTACCCCCACGCAGCGCGCCGCCGCCCCGGCTGCAGCCGCGTCGGGCGCCCGGGGCGGCATCGTCGGCAGCCTGATGCCGCGCGCGCCAGCCGGCATGGGCGGGCGCCGCACGGGTGGCGGCGGCAGCACGGCTCAGAACGCCCCCGGCCCGCGCCAGCTCTGGATCCTGCGCGACGACCAGCCGGCGGCCTTGAACGTGATGGCCGGCGTCACCGACGGCCGCCTCACCGAGGTCAGCGGCGACCCACTCGAGGCCGGCATGGCGGTGATCGTCGATCAACGCACCGGTGCACGATGAGCAGCGTGCTGACGCGCAACCGCCTGGTGGTGCCGCCGCAGCCGGCAGCGCCCGACGTGCACGGCGGCCACACGCCGGTGGCCCTCGGCGAGCCGCTGATCCGCCTGCGCGGCGTCACCAAGACCTACGGCAGCGGCAGCGCAGCGTTCCAGGCGCTGCGCGGCGTCGACCTCGACATCGCGGCCGGCGAGTTCGTCGCCGTGATGGGACCCAGCGGCTCCGGCAAGTCGACCGCGATGAACATCCTCGGCTGCCTCGACACGCCCAGCAGCGGCGCCTACCGGTTTCGCGGCGTCGCGGTGCAGAGCCTCACGCGCGACCAGCGCGCCCGCCTGCGCCGGCGCTGGCTCGGCTTCGTGTTCCAGGGCTTCAACCTGCTGGCGCGCACCACGGCGCTGGAAAACGTCGAGCTGCCGCTGCTGTATCGCGGCGTGCCGCGCGCACAGCGCCACGTCGCCGCCGCCAAGGCGCTGGCTTCGGTGGGCCTGGCCGGCTGGGAGACGCACACACCGGCCGAGTTGTCGGGCGGCCAACAGCAGCGTGTGGCGATCGCGCGCGCGATCGTCACCGAGCCGGCCGTGCTGCTGGCCGACGAGCCCACCGGCAACCTCGACAGCCAGCGCAGCCGCGAGATCATGGATCTGCTGCGCGAGCTGAACGAGCGCCAGCAGATCACCGTGCTGATGGTGACGCACGAGCCCGACATGGCGGCTTACGCGCGGCGCATCGTGCACTTCGTCGACGGACTGGTCGAGTCCGACACCGTGCGAGGCTGACATGTGGTGGAGCACGCTGCTGCTGGCGCTGCGCGAGATCCGCCGGCATCTGCTGCGCTCGTTCCTCACGATCCTCGGCATCGTGATCGGCGTCAGCGCGGTGATCACGATGGTCACGCTCGGCAACGGCGCGACGCAGGCGGTGCAGGACCAGATCACCAGCCTGGGCACCAACCTGCTGATGGTGCGCCCCGGGCAGCGCCTGGGCGCTGGCGGCGGCGCCGCCGGCGCGCCGTTCTTCAAGGAGGCCGATGCACAGGCGGTGGCCGCGCAGATCGGCGGCATCCGCGCAGTGGCGCCCGAGGTGCGCGCCTACGTGACCGTGGTGGCCAACGGCCGCAACTGGAACACCAGCGTCACCGGCAGCACCAACGACTACTTCATCACCAACAACTGGCGCATCGCCGCCGGCCGCGAATTCGAGCCCGCCGAGCTGGCCGGCGGCGCCGCGGTGTGCCTGATCGGCGAGACGGTGCGCCGCGAGCTGTACGGCAACGGGTCCGCCATCGGCGAGCAACTGCGCGTCAAGCAGTTCTCTTGCGAGATCATCGGCGTGCTCGGCTCCAAGGGCCAGGGCGCGATGGGCAACGACCAGGACGACGTGGTCGTGCTGCCGCTGCACACCGTGCAGCGCCGCGTGATCGGCAACCAGCGCGTCAACACGCTGCTGGTGTCGATGGACGACGGCAGCGACCCCGAGCGCCTGAAGGCCAGCCTGACCCAGCTGCTGCGCGAGCGCCGCAAGCTCGGCGACGCCGACGACGACAACTTCACCGTGCTCGACACCAAGCAGATCGCCGACACGCTGTCGAGCACCACCCGGATCATGACCACGCTGCTCGGCGCGGTGGCCGCCGTCAGCCTGCTGGTGGGCGGCATCGGCATCATGAACATCATGCTGGTCAGCGTCACCGAACGCACGCGCGAGATCGGCGTGCGCCTGGCGATCGGCGCGCTCGAGCACGAGGTGATGCTGCAGTTCCTGATCGAGGCGGTGGTGCTGGCCGCACTCGGCGGCGTGATCGGCATCGTGCTGGCCACCGTGATGACGGTGGTGCTGTCGCAGGTGATGCAGGTGCCCTACCTGTTCAACCCGGCGATCAACGGGCTGGCGTTCGTGTTCTCGGCCGCCATCGGCGTGGTGTTCGGCTACTTCCCGGCGCGCCGCGCCGCGCAGCTTGATCCGATCGAGGCGCTGCGGCATGAATGAACGGATTGCGGTGCCCCCACGCTCACTGCGTTCGCTGCCCCCCGAGGGGCGCGGTCGGCTTGGGAGCGGCCCGGCGCCGACCTATTGCTCCTTCACGAACGGCGGCGGCGCCGCACCGAGTGCCTCGATCGGCTCGTCGGAGAAGAACACCTGCACCTTGTAGGCCGCCGCCGGCTGCCAGCGCTCCTGCCCGAGCAACCACTTGGTGACGAACTCGCCGACGGTGGTACGCGCAGCCTCGCGCTGGAACTGGATGTAGCTCGGCAGCGCCGCCTTGGCGGCGAGGCTCGCGGTGATCGACTGCTGGAGCCGATCGAGCTCCGACGGGCCGGTGAGCAGCGACCAGGTACCGGCGGCAAACCGCTCCAGCTTCGAGGTGTCGACGGCCACCGGCAGCGTGGGCCTCACGCGTGGCGCGATCACGATGAAGGTCTTGTCGCGCAGCGTCACCTTCCACTCGGGCGCCAGCTCGACGTGGTAGTGATAGATCGCGGGCACACGAATCTGGCTGGTGGTCTGTCCCACCGGCACGCCGAACACGTGGTGGTCCGCCGTGGCCTGGAAGAACTCCGGCGCCTTGATCGTGCTCACCGCCAGCAGGCCGCCCTTGGTGCGGATGACCTCGAACTGGTCCACCGCGGCCGATTGGGTGATGACGCGCCGGCTCTCGCCGCTGCCACGCAGCAGGAAGTAGACGTTGGCCATCACGCTGACGACCACGAGCAGCGCGAACACGAGGCGGATCGGCATCACCCGTGCATTCTGGCAGCGCCCCCGCGGGCGTCATGCCGCAATCGTCACGCCGGCGGCGGATTGCGCCAGACGAACTGCGAGGGATCGTAGAAGAACTGCTCCTGGGCGATGCGCTCGCCTTCCCAACGCTGGTACGCGAGCTCCTCGAGCTCGCGCACGCGGCCGTCGTGGCCTTCGAAGCGAAAGATCCAGCGCACCACCACCCGATCGCCATCGACGAACAGTGGCCGCACGCAGCGCGACTGCACCGAGCGCACGCGCGCCAGCGTGGCGCGCTCGCCGGCCATCAACGTTTCGCGGCCGACCCGAGGTGCGCCCATGTTCTCGCGCATCGACGCGTTCTCGGTGTAGAACTCCTCGATCGCCTCCACGTGGGCGTTGCTCTCGACGCGCGCGATGAAGCGCTCCAGGGTGTTGGCGGAAGGCATGGAGCGACGATACACCGGCGTCGCGGTCACTCCATCGCTGGCGACGACCGGCCAGCCACCGCCGCGCGCAGAGCTGCCCGCGCCAGCAGCCGGGTCGAGTCCAGCACCGGCAGGCTCGAGTTGCCGTCGTCGATGACCAGCGGGATCTCGGTGCAGCCCAGCACCACGGCGTCGCAGCCCTGGTCGTGAAAGCGCTCGATCAGTCGTTGAAGCACGGCCACCGACGCGGGCTTGAGTACGCCGACGACCAGCTCGTCCATGATGATGCGATGCATGACGTCGCGTTCGGCGGCGTTCGGCCGCACGTACTCAGCCGGGTAGACCGCGCTGTCGACCAGCCAGCGCGTGCCGGTGAGGCCCAGGCGCCGGTAGCCATGCGCCGCGGCTTCGGCGGCCACCACCTCGGCGATGTGCAGCCACGGCCGCGGCGAACGCGGCAGCACCTGCGGCATCGCCTGGTGGATGGTGTTGTCGGGGCAGATCAGCACCTCAGCGCCGATGGCCACCAGCTTGTGCGCCGAGTCGAGCATCAACTGCGCCACACCGTCCCAGTCGGCGCGGTTGAGGCAGGCCACGTAGTCGGCCAGCGAATGCGAGTGCATCGCCACCTCGGGATGCGCGTGCGGCCCGAGCCACTGCGCTGCCTCGGTGCACACCGTGCGATAGCACAGCGACGCGCCCTCGGCCGAGCAGGCGACGATGCCGATCGGCTGGGGCTTGCGCTCGGCCATGTCCGTGCCGGCAACGCCGCTCAGGCCGCGGCCGCGCTCAGCTCGTAGCCGACCTTCGGAAAGTGCACGCGCACCGTGCCGAGGCCGGGAGCCTCGCGGGTGAGCGTGACGTGGCGGTCGGACACCGCACTCACCGTGCCGCCGATCGGGTCGCGCCCGTAGTCGTCGGCATTCAGGACCATCTCCTGCCCCAGGCGTTCATCGTCGACCACCGGCCATGCCGGCTGCCACGGCGCCTCGCCCTGCGCCGCTTTCACGTCGTGCAGGGCCTCGTCGGGCGTCATCGGCTCGAAGCGGCCGTGGCCGATCGCCGCCAAACGGTCGGCCCACTCGCGCAGCGCCGGAAAGCGCTGCAGCACCGCATCACGCTGCGGTGGCTGGCGCAGCCACCACAGCGTGTGATAGGCGCTGAAGTCGGCAGCCGATGGCTTGCTGCCGCACAAGTACTTGCCGCCAGCGGCGCGCAGCAGCTCGTCGACGACGCCGAGGTAGATGACGACGTGGTCGCGGGCACTGCCACGCACGCTGCCCGAGCGCCGCGTGTCGACCGCCGGCGCCATGAACGGCGCGCGGTCGCGCAGGAAGTCTCCCGGGTGGATGCCGGCCTCGAGCAGCGGCTGCACGTCTTCGCGCGACTCGAAGCGCACCGGACCCATCATCACGAAGGCTCGCGGCTCGGCCCAGTTGGCGATCAGCATCGACAGCGCGCGCGCCTCGGGTGGAAACAGCGGCGGCAGCGGCGTCACCGAGTCGAGCACCTCGGCCATCAGGCGCGTGTCGCAGAAGAAGTCGGCACCGCGCTGCAATACCGGAATGCGCCGGTAGCCGCCCAGCACCGGCTGCAGGCCCGGCCGCGGCGGCAGCGGCGACACCTCGACCGAGCGCCAGCTCGCGCCCTTGTAGCCGAGCATCAGGCGCGCCTTCTCGGCGTACGGAGACAGCGAGTAGTGATGCAGGATCCAGGTGCTCATGCGGCGGTCTCCATTCGGCACTGGCGCGATGGTACGCACGATCGGCGTTTACTGCCGGCCGGATGGAAGATCTTGCTCCGCGGGTCGATCGCGTCGATCAGAGCCACGGGCGGCACAGGCGATGCCGCGCTTGGTGCGCAGGCTGCTGCCGAAACCTGCGCGTCGGCGCTCAGTGCAGCATGCGCGACAGCCGCGAACGCAGGCCCGACAGGCTCTTCAGCACGCTGGCCGCCAGCGTGGCGTCCTCGAGCTCGCGCGACGGTGCGACGCCATAGCGCTTGAGCAGCGACGGTGCCGTGCGAAAGCGCTTGTGCTCCTTCATCGCCGCGCTCACCGCGAGTTGCAGCGCGCCGGTGCGGATCGGCTTGGTCGCGAAGCGGAAGATCTGCACCTGGTTGATCAGCTTGACCACCAGGTCGGAGTCGGCGGCCTTGGTCAGCATCACCGTGGTAATCGATGGGTACTGCTGCTTCAACGCGCGCAGCAGGGGGCCGGTGTCCTGGCTGCCGACGCGGGCCTCGGCGACGATGACGCCGATGTTGTGTGTCTCCAGCAGCGCGAGCGCCTCGCTGATGCTGGTCGCGCAGTGGGTCGTCAGGTCCTTGTTGAAGAGGGCGCGTATCGCCTCGCGGTCGGCCGCATTGTCGTCGACGATCAGCAGCTCGGGGCCGTCGGCGGCGTCGTTGCCCTGGGCCGCGGCCGTCGGCTCGGCCTGCACCGCGCTGACGTCGGTGGCCAGCGCGGCGTCGGCCGCCGCACGGATGATGGTCTTGATCTCGTCGTGGTTCCACGGCTTGTTGATGAAGCGGAACACCTCGCCGTCGTTGACCGAGCCGACGATCGCGGCCAGATCCGAGTAGCCGGTCAGCAGGATGCGCATCGTCGCCGGCGAGCGCTTGCGCGCCTCGGCCAGCAGCTCGACCCCGAGCATGCCCGGCATGCGCTGGTCGCTGACCAGCACCTCGACCCGGTGCTTGGCGAGGATCTCGAGTGCCTCTTTGCCGGAGGTGGCGGTCAGCACCTGGTATTCGCTGCGAAACATCATGCGCAGCAGATTGACGATGCGTTCCTCGTCGTCGACGAAGAGCAGAGTGGGTTTGTGGGTGGTGGTGCTCATGATGCTTTCCCTTCGTTCGGCCGGCCTGCGGGGGTTCAGGCAGCGACGAGGTCCTCCTCTTCCTGCAGTTCCTGCGCAGCCGGCATTTCGACCGGCGAAGTCGGCAGCACGATCGAGAACACCGTGCCGACGCCGATCTCGGTGTTGACGTCGATGCGGCCGCCGTGCTCCTGGATGATCTTGTACGAGATCGACAGCCCCAGGCCGGTGCCCTTGCCGACCGGCTTGGTGGTGAAGAACGGGTCGAAGATCTTCGCCATCACGTCCTTCGGAATGCCGCTGCCGTTGTCCTGGATCTCCACGCGCACCATGCCCTTGCCTTCGCGCGCGGTGCGCAGCGTGATCACGCCGGCCTTGCCCTTTGGCATCGCGTCCGCCGCGTTGGTGATGATGTTGAGGAACACCTGGTTGATCTGCGACGGCGAGCAGGTGATCTGCGGCACGTCGGCACCGTACTCCTTGCGGATCTCGACGCGGTTCTTCAGTACGTTCTTGGCCAGCAGCAGCGTGCTCTCCAGGCCGGCCTGCACCGAAAACTCCGAGACGCGTGCCCGGTCCAGCCGGCTGAAATTCTTCAGGTTGAGGACGATTTCGGAGATCTGGTCGATGCCGTGCAAGCCGTCGTGCAGCATCTGGTTCATCTCCTCCAGCTTGCCGTCCTCGACCACCTCCTTGACGGCGGCCTCGACGCTGTGGAACTTCTGCGTCACCGCCGGCGTGTCGCGCTGGTCGTGGCGCAGCTGCTGCGTGAAATCGTGGCTGCGCTGCGCGAGGTCGCGCACGGGGACGAGCTGTTCCTTCAGCACATCGAAGGTGCCCTTCACGTAGGCCAGCGGCGTGTTGATCTCGTGCGCGATGCCGGCCACCATCTGGCCGAGCGCCGACATCTTCTCCGACTGCACCAGGTGCGCCATCGAGGCCTTCAGCTCCTGGCTCACCTGCCGGTAGTTGCGGAACAGGCGCCAGCCCAGGTAGGACACCAGCGCAAGCAGGAAAGCCGAGTAACCGATCAGCGCATGGCGGTAGATCTGCTGGTCGGCCAGCCGCGCCTCGTGCTGCTGCGCATGCGCATCGGAGATCGCGTCGATCGTCTTCGCGGTGGGCATTGCCGCCAGCTCGGCCAGCGCCTTGTTGCTCGCCTCCTGCTGCTTGAGCACCGTCGCGATGTGGTCGACCAGCGTCTGCGTGCGCTCGCGCACGCCGGCCGGGGCCGCGGCGGCATGCTGCTGCAGCACACGCGACTCGCTGGCGATCGCCTCGCGCAGCGCCGTGTCGGGCGTCTGCGTGTAGGTCATCGTGCTGGTCAGCAGGGCATTGATCGAGCGCTCGATCGCGTCGCGCTGCGCCTCGGACACGCCGGCGTCGCGCGAGGCCTCGATCAGGTCGTTGGTCGCCACCGGCAGGAAGCGCGACGAGTTGCGCAGGATCGCGTTCTGCGACTTGAAGCGCTCGATCATCGCGGTCTTGCGCTCCATCGTCTGCTTGTAGCCGTCGAGCAGGGCCTTCATGGGCGTCTCGCCCTCGGCGCGCTCGTGCCACAGCGGGTTGCCCTTGACCTGCAGCGCCTCCTCCAGCGTGGCGATCAGCGGCAGCGCGCTGGCCACCGGGTCGTAATTGGTGTTCAGGCCGGTGCGCGAGCGCAGCACGTCGACGTTCCACTCGGCGTCCACCTGCTTGAGCTGCCGCAGCAGGCCGACGACCTCGCTGTGGGCCTCGAAGTCGACGGCGCGCGTCTTGTAGATCAGGCCACCCAGCACGGCCACCAGCGCCAGCAGGACCAGCGCCACCGGAAGACGCCGGCCGGTGGGCAGCGCCGGTATGGCATCGGGCCTGGCCTTGTTCTTGATGAGCTTCATGGCTTACCTCGACGCGGAAATGGTGCCCGGCTCGAGCGCTCGGCCCTTGTACTCGCCGGTCAGCGTGTGGAGGAACTTGACGATCAGCTCCTTGTCCTGCGCCGAGGCCGGGCGCCCGAGCTGGAAGCGGAACATCACGTCGACCGCCTCGGGCAGCGAAGCCGCCGAGCCGTCGTGGAAGTACGGCGCCGTCAGCGCGACGTTGCGCAGGCTCGGCACCTTGAACACGTGCTTGTCGGCCTCGTTCTTGGTCACGTTGAAGCGGCCGAGGTCGGCCTCGCCGACGTTGCCGCGCTTGGCGAAGTAGTCGCCCATCACGCCGAACGACTGGAACATGTTGCCGCCGACGTTGACGCCCTGGTGGCAGGCGACGCAGCCGTAGTTCTTGAAGAGCTGGTAGCCGCGCTGCTCGTCGGCGCTGAGCGCTGCCTTGTCGCCGCGCAGGTACTTGTCGAAGCGCGCGTTCGGCGTGTTGAGCGCGCGCTCGAAGGTGGCGATCGCGTCCTGGATGTTCTTCGGCTTCAGCCCGTCGGGATAGGCGGCCTTGAACTGTGCCATCAGCTCCGTGTCCTGCGACAGCTTGCCGAGCACCTCGGTCCAGTTGCTGCCCATCTCTTTCGGGTTGTTCACCGGTCCGGCGGCCTGCTCCTCGAGCGATGCGGCGCGCCCGTCCCAGAACTGGCGGAAGTTGAGCGCGCTGTTGAATACCGTCGGCGCGTTGATCGGGCCCTTGACGCCGTTGATGCCGGTCGATGACACCTGGCCGTCCACGCCACCCTTGGCGAGGTCGTGGCAGCTTGCGCACGACAGCGTGTTGTCCTTCGACAGCCGCTTGTCATGGAACAGGCGGTCGCCGAGCGCCGCCTTGCGCGCGTCGACGTTGGTGTTCAGCGGAATCGGCTTGATCGGTTCGTCAGCCTGCGCGAACGCGCCGGCCATGCCGGCCGTCAGGGCAACGCACGCTGCGAGCCTGCGCGTCGTGACGCGGTGCACGCTGGGGCGATTCGCATCGCTTGGCATTTGAACCCCTCCTTGCCGGTATGCCGGTCGTGCCGAAGTGGCACTCGACGGCATGCGTGCATGGTCGCGGCCGGCCGCTCGATTCAGCAAGGCAGCGCGGCGCACAGCCACAGATCGTCGTGACGCAGTGCCGGCACAACACCACGCC
>DATDJF010000145.1:0-10334 GCA_036520715.1 Burkholderiaceae bacterium
GTTCTTCGGCCTCGACGACTTCACGGGCCAGGTGGTGCGCGAGCTGACGCTGAAGAACTTCGTCGCGCTCACCGAAGGCGCCAACGTCGACGCCGCGCGCCGCACCATCACGATGGCGGTGTGCGTGACGCTGGCCTGCACGGTGCTCGGCTTTCCGCTGGCCTACTACATGGCGCGCCACGCCCGCGGCACCCAGAAGGCGCTGCTGTACATCGCGGTGATGCTGCCGCTGTGGTCGAGCTACCTGGTGCGCCTGTATGCCTGGAAGCTGCTGCTGGCGCGCGAGGGCGCGATCTCGTGGGCGGCACAGCAGCTGCACCTGACCTGGCTGCTCGATGCGCTGCTGTCGGTGCCGGCGATCGGCGGCCCCAGCCTGAGCTTTTCGAGCATCGGCACCTTCGTCGTCTTCGTCTACATGTGGCTGCCGTTCATGGTGCTGCCGATCATGGCGTCGATCGAGCGCATCCCGGGTTCGCTGATCGAAGCCTCGGGCGACCTCGGCGCCGACCCGGCGACGACGTTTCGCCGCGTCGTGCTGCCGCTGGCGATGCCGGGCGTCGCCGCCGGCTCGATCTTCACGTTCTCGCTGACCTTGGGCGACTACATCATCCCGCAGGTGATCGGCGACTCCACGCTGTACATCGGCCAGATCGTCTACCGGCAGCAGGGCGTGGCCGGCAACATCCCGTTCGCGGCGGCGTTCTCGCTGGTGCCCATCGTGGTGATCGGCGTGTACCTGTGGATCGCCAAGCGGCAGGGGGCGTTCGATGCGCTCTGACCGCGGCGGCGCATCGTGGGGCTTGAAGAGCGCGGCCTGGGGCGTGGTGGCGTTCCTGCACATCCCGCTGGCGCTGATCATCCTGTACGCCTTCAGCGCCGAGGACAAGAGCTACGTCTTCCCGCCGCCGGCGCTGACGACACAATGGTTCGGCGTCGCGTGGGACCGGCCCGACGTGTGGGCGGCGATCAAACTGTCCGCGCAAGTGGCCGCATGGAGCACGGCGATCGCCGTCGTGCTCGGCACGCTGGCCGCCGCCGCGCTGGCGCGCGCCAAGTTCTTCGGCCGCGACACCATCACGCTGCTGCTGATCCTGCCGATCGCGCTGCCCGGCATCATCACCGGCATCGCGCTGCGCAGTGCGTACCACACGCTGCAGATCCCGTTCTCGTTCTGGACCATCGTGATCGGCCACGCCACCTTCTGCGTGGTGGTGGTCTACAACAACGCAGTGGCGCGCATGCGCCGGCTGAATCCGAACCTGATCGAAGCGTCGATGGACCTCGGCGCCGACGGCTTCCAGACCGTGCGCCACGTGATCCTGCCGCAGCTCGGCTCGGCACTGCTCGCCGGCGCGCTGCTGGCGTTCGCGCTCAGCTTCGACGAAGTGATCGTCACCACCTTCACCGCCGGCCAGCAGACGACGCTGCCGATCTGGATGCTGCAGGAGCTGATCCGACCGCGCCAGCGGCCGGTGACCAACGTGGTGGCGGTGGTGATCATCGCGCTGACGTTCATCCCGATCCTGCTCGCCTACTACCTCACCCGCTCGGACGAACCGGGCCATCGATGATTCGTTAGGAGACTGTCATGAGCCTGCCCACCCAACTGTTGATCGATGGCGCATTCGTCGGCGGCGAGGGCGATGCCGAGAAGGTGTTGAACCCGGCCACCGGCGAGCTGCTGGTCTCGTTGCCCGAGGCCTCGATCGATCAGGTGCACAAGGCGGTGTCGGCCGCGCACCGCGCGTTCGACACCTGGAGCGAAACCACCGCGGGCGAGCGCTCGCGGATGCTGCTCAAGCTGGCCGATGCGATCGAAGCGCGCGCCGAGGAGTTCGCGCGCCTGGAGTCGCTCAACTGCGGCAAGCCGCTGGCGCGTGCGCTGAACGACGAGATCCCCGCGGTGGCCGACTGCTTCCGCTTCTTCGCCGGCGCCGCGCGCACGCTGACCGGCCCGCTGGCGGGCGAGTACCTCGCGGGCCACACCAGCATGATCCGGCGCGATCCGGTCGGCGTGGTCGGCTCGATCGCACCGTGGAACTACCCGCTGATGATGGCCGCGTGGAAGACCGCGCCGGCGCTGGCGGCCGGCAACACCGTCGTCATCAAGCCGAGCGAGCAGACGCCGCTGACCACGCTGCTGCTGGCGCAGGTGGCGGCCGAGATCTTTCCAAAAGGCGTGCTCAATGTCATCACCGGCCGCGGCGCCAGCGTCGGCCAGCCGCTGGTCGAGCACCCGAAGGTGGCGATGGTGAGCCTCACCGGCGACGTGGCCACCGGCCGCAAGATTTTGCAGGCGGCGAGCAATTCATTGAAGCGCACGCACCTCGAGCTCGGCGGCAAAGCGCCGGTGATCGTGTTCGACGATGCCGACATCGCTGCGGTGGTCGAGGGCTTGAAGGTGTTCGGCTACTACAACGCGGGGCAGGACTGCACTGCCGCCTGCCGCGTGTACGTGGGCGCCAAGGTGCACGACAAGCTGGTGTCGGAGCTCACCAGTGCCGTCAAGAGCATCAAGGTCGGCACGCCGGAAGAGGCCGACGTCGAGATCGGCCCGCTGATCAGCGACCGCCAGCGCAACCGCGTGGCCAGTTTCGTCGAGCGCGCGCAGAGCAGCGGCCACATGGAGATCACCACCGGCGGCAAGGTGCGCGCCGGTGCCGGCTTCTTCTACGAGCCCACGGTGATCGCCGGCGCGCGCCAGGACGACGAGATCGTCAAGCGCGAGGTGTTCGGCCCGGTGGTCAGCGTGACGCGCTTCTCCGACACCGAGCAGGCCATCGCCTGGGCCAACGACAGCGACTACGGCCTCGCATCGAGCGTGTGGACGCAGGACGTCGCCAAGGCGATGCGCGTGGCCAAGAAGCTGCAGTACGGCTGCACCTGGATCAACACCCACTTCATGCTGGTCAACGAGATGCCGCACGGCGGCCTGAAGTCGTCCGGCTACGGCAAGGACCTCAGCCTGTACGCGCTCGAGGACTACACGGTGCCGCGGCACGTGATGGTGAAGATGTAGCGGCGCGCTACAGTCGCGCCGTGGCGAACACAGGATCTTTCTTCGCTCGGCGGCGTCTCTTGCACACGGTGGTGGCGTCGCTGTGCGCCGCGCTGGCCGCGGCGCCGAGCCAGGCGCAGGACTTTCCCAGCCGGCCGATCCGCATCATCGTGCCGTTCTCGCCGGGTGGCGCGGTCGATGGGCCGACCCGCGTGGTGGCGCAGGAACTCACCAAGCGGCTGGGGCAGCAGGTGGTGGTCGACAACCGGCCCGGCGCCGGTGCCACCATCGGCAGCGAGGCGGTGGCCCGGTCGGCGCCCGACGGCTACACGCTGCTGCTGGCATCGCAGACCAATGCGATCAGTGCGACGCTGTACAGCAAGCTCTCGTTCCACCCGATCGACGACTTCGCGCCGATCTCGCTGATCGGGCGCGAGCCCGGCGTCGTGGTGGTGCACCCGTCGCTGCCGGTCAAGACCGTGCAGGAGCTGATCGAGCTCGCCCGCAGCCAGCCCGGCCAGCTCGACTTCGCGTCGTCGGGCAACGGCAGCGGCCAGCATCTGTTTGCGGCCCAGTTGTTCTCGATGGCGGACGTCAAGCTGAACCACGTGCCGTATCGCGGCAGCGGCCAGGCGACCACCGACCTGATCGGTGGCGTGGTCAAGGTCAGCGTGCCGGGCCTCGCGGGCATGCTGCCGCACATCAAGGCCGGCAAGCTGAGGGCGCTGGCGATCACCGGTGCGCAGCGTTCGCCGCAACTGCCCGACGTGCCGACGCTCGCCGAGTCGGGCTACCCTGGCTACTCGGCCTACGTGTGGCTCGGGCTGCTGGCGCCCAAGGGCACGCCGGCGGCGATCATCGACCTGCTGAACCGCGAGGTGCTGGCCGCGCTGGGCACGCCCGAGGTCAAGGGCTACATGGCGCACGCGTCGATCGATCCGATCGGCTCCACGCCCGCTGAATTCGGCAGCTTCTTCCGCGCCGAACGAGACACCTGGGCCCGTGTGATCCAGAGCACCGGCGCCAAGCTCGACTGACGAGCTTCGCAGCCTAAGAGAATCAACGACAGACCTTCGACCATGAGCATCGCCGTCACCGCCCACGAGCACTGGACCCACAAGCAGACGGCTGATGGCGACGTGCGCCTGTTCCTGTGGGAAAAGTTCGTCGACTCGCCGCAGGGCAAGCCGGCCGTGCTGTTCGTGCACGGATCGTCGATGGCCTCGCAGCCGACCTTCGACCTCACGGTGCCCGGCCGGCCCGATTCGTCGGTGATGGACTGGTTCGCGCAACGCGGCTTCGTCTGCTGGTGCGTCGACATGGAAGGTTATGGCCGCTCCGACAAGCAGCGCGACATCACCTGCGACATCGCCAACGGCGCCGACGACCTCGCCGCGGCCACCGACTACATCGTTCGCACGCGCGGGATCCGCAGCTTCCTGGCCTATGGCATCAGCTCGGGCGCGCTGCGCGCCGCGCTGTTCGCGCAACGCCACCCCGAGCGCGTGTCACGACTGGCGCTCGACGCCTTCGTCTGGACAGGCGAGGGCAGCCCGACGCTGGAGCAGCGGCGCAAGAAGCTGCCGGAGTTCCTGAAGGCCAAGCGCCGCCCGATCGACCGCGCGTTCGTGCGCTCGATCTTCGAGCGCGACCATCCCGACTGCGCCGATGCGATCACGGTCGAGGCCTTCGCCGACGCCATCCTGGCGCTCGATTCGTCGATGCCCAACGGCACCTACATCGACATGTGCTCGAGGCTGCCGGTGGTCGACCCGCTGAAGATCACCGCGCCGACGATCGTGATGCGCGGCCAGTTCGACGGCATCGCCGGCATCGGCGACCTGCTGTCGTTCTTCGACAAGCTGCCCAACCCCGACAAGCAGTTCACGGTGATGTCCGGCATCTCGCACGCCAGCTTCCAGCAGAAGAACTACCTGCTGGCCTACCACGTGCTGCACGCCTTCTTCAGCCATCCGGCGCTGGTGTACACGAGCCACTAGCTGGTGCTCGTTGCCGATTCCTCAGTCCCTGGACCTGCCACCGGAGGACCTCATGCTCGACGCCGACGACATCCAGTTCTTCCGCGAGAACGGCTACCTGATGGTGGAGAACGCAGTGCCGCCGGAAACTCTGACGGCACTGCGCAAGGCAACTTATGAACTCATCGAGGGCTCCCGAGCGGTCAGCGTCAGCAACGAGATCTACGATCTGGACGACGGCCACAGCGCGGCGCAGCCACGACTCACTCGCATCAAGCTGCCCCACAAGCGCCGCCCCATCTTCTGGGAGACGCTTGCCGACAGCCGCATCACCGACATCTTGAAGACCTTGATGGGCCCGGACATCGCGATCCAAACCAGCAAGCTGAACACCAAAGCGCCAGGCGGCGGCGCGGCGGTGGAGTGGCACCAGGACTGGGCCTTCTATCCCCACACCAACGAGAACCTGCTGGCCCTGGGACTGCTGCTGGAGGACGTGGATGAGAGCAACGGTCCGCTGCAAGTGATTCCGGGCTCGCACCGGGGCCCGGTGCTGTCGCACATGATGAACGGCGCCTTCTGCGGCGCCGTGGATCCGGGAGACCCGGACTTTCACCCCGAGCGGGCGGTGACCCTTACCGGAAAGGCCGGCAGCATGAGCATCCACCATGCCCGGATGCTGCACGGCTCGGCGCCCAATGTCAGCGATCGCAACCGGCTGATCCTGTTCTACGAATGTGCGGCGGCGGATGCATGGCCTCTTGCGGGCGGCGGCTCGTATATCCATCGGCTGAACCAGCGCGAGTTCTGGGAGGACTTGAACGGGCGCATGATCTGCGGCAGGCCCACGCTGACGCCGCGCATGGAGGCGCTCCCGGTGCGCGTCCCGTTGCCACCGGCGCCCGACAGCGGCTCCATCTTCAAGACTCAGAAGAGCGGCGGCGCACGCAGCGCCTTCGCAGCCTGACTTCCGGTACGGGCATAGACCGTCTGCTTCGCATTTCGGCCATGAACAGCTGATCGTGGGCGTCAGGTTTGCAGCGCTCGGCTGACTTCCGTCTGGTCGCGATGCCACCGCTCATCTCAGCCTGACAACAACCTTCCCCTTGGCTCGCCCTGTTTCAACGTAGGCCAGAGCCTCTTGCATGGACTCAAACGGATAGACACGATCGACCACGGGCCGTATGGCACCTGCATCGATGAGGGCGCCAATCTCGCGCAACTGGTCTCCGTTTGGCTTCATGAAAAGAAACGAGTAGCGCACTCGATGGCGTTCCGCGGCCTTTCTGATTCGACGGCTCAAGAGGCGTATGACCTGCTTGACGCCCCAGTTCAGTCCCATCTCTTGCGCGAACTCGGGATCCGGCGGGCCCGAGATCGAGATGAGCTTGCCACGGGGCTTGAGTACGCTCAACGACTTGTGCAGCGTCTGCGCGTCGAGGCTGTTCAGGACGACGTCGTAGTCCCGCAGCGTCCTCTCGAAGTTGTCATGCTTGTAGTCGATCACCACGTCTGCGCCCAGGCTCTTCACCAGGTCGACGTTCGTGCTGCTCGTGGTCGTTGCGACGAGTGCACCCAACTGTTTTGCGAGTTGGATGGCGATCGTGCCAACGCCTCCTGAGCCCGCGTGGATCAGAACCTTTTCGCCGCGCTCGAGCTTCGCGTTGTCTACAAGTGCTTGCCAGGCAGTCAGCGCAACGAGCGGGATCGAGGCCGCTTGTTCCATGCTGAGCGTTGTTGGCTTGAGGGCTGCGTCGGCTTGGTTGATGGCAATGAGCTCGGCAAAGGTGCCGATTCGAGCTTTGTCAGGTCGTGCGTAGACCTCATCACCGGCCTTGAAGCGCTGCACCCGGGATCCAACCCGTAGCACCACGCCAGCCACTTCATTGCCCAGGACGAGAGGCAATCGATAAGGCAGGACAAGCTTGAACTCGCCGTTGCGGATCTTCGCGTCCAGCGGGTTGACGCCGGCGGCGTGGACCTGGACCAACACATCGTCGTCCAGCAGCTGCGGCTCTGGCATCTCGCCGAGGCGCCCGCTCTTCTTGCCGTAACGATTGACGATGAATGCTTTCATGCCGGACCTCTTACCGGTCGGGTGTCGACCATGGCGCACAAAGCGGCGGTCAGCAGTGCCAGGCCGATGTGCAGCGCATAGACCACATCGAAGTCGCTGCGCTGCACAGTGCCGTGGCCGAGCAGCAGCACGACGATCGCGACGCCGATGACCGAACCGATCTGGCGAGTCGCCTGGTTGACTGCACTGCCCACCGCGTAGTGCTGAGCCGGCAGCTTGCTGACCGCGGCGGCCGACAGCGACGGCAGCACGAGGCCCACGCTGGCGCCGCTCAGCATCAGGCCGGGCAGCCAGTGCAGCAGGTACGACGGCTGGTCGCCGGGAACGAGCATGAACCACAGCGCGGCCGCGGCATACAGCAGCGCGCCGCCGATCAAGAATGGGCGGTGCCCGAAGCGCCCGGCGAGGCGCCCGGTGATGACGGCGAACGGGATCACCGTCAGCGGACCCGGCGCGATCGCCAGCCCGGCACGCGCCTGGCTGTAGTGCCACACGTTGCCCATGAAGAAGAAGAAGGCGAAGAACATCATCGCGAACGCGATGCCGAACGTCAGTGTGGCCGCGTTGACCGCGCTGTAGGTCCGGTGGCGGAACAGCGCCAGGTCGACCAGCGGTTCGCGCACGCTGCGCGCCCAGACGACGAATGCCGCGAGCGCGATCACGCCGCTGCCTGCCGTCCCCAGGAGCTGTGCGCGGGTCCAGTTCGGCGAGTCCGCCTCGACAATGGCGAGCGCGATCGCGCCGACGGCCACCACGAGCAGCGCCATGCCCACGCCGTCGACGCGTCGCCGCGTGTTGCCGTGGTCCGATTCGCGCAGCAGGGACGCACCCCACCACAACGACATCGCGCCGATCGGCAGGTTGATGAAGAAGGCCCACGGCCAGCCGATGCTCTGCACGATGAACGAGCCGAGGCTTGGCCCGACGGCGGCCGCGAAGCCGCCCACCGCGCCCCACAGGCTGACGGTTACGGCGCGACGGCTCTGTGGAAACGCCGCCAGCACGATCGATAGCGACGCTGGGGTGAGCAGCGCCGCGCCCACCGCCTGCAGCACGCGCGCGGCGATCAGCCAGCCCACGTTGCCGGCCAGGCCGCACAGCGCGGAGGCAGCGATGAACAGCGTCACGCCGATCAGGAATACGCGCTTCCTGCCATGCGTGTCGGCGAGTCCGCCAGCGGGGATCAGCATCGCCGCATAGACCACCGTGTAGGCGTTGAGCACCCACGACATGTCGGCCGCGCTCGCACCGGGAAAGCCGGCGCGCAGCGCACCGAAGGCCGCGTACAGCATGGTCGTGTCGAGCGACACCAGGAAGATCGCGACGCTCGAGACCCAGAACACCGGCCATGGCGATGCGGGGCGGGCAGGGGGTTCGGCCGCCGCGGGGTTGGCGGCCAGGGTGGAAGGAATCATGGGGTGCTCCGGTGTCGTCGCCATCGACGCGTGTCAGGCGGCCTGCGGCAGGTAGCTCGGCCTGGCCGCTGTGAGGCCCTGCTTGACCAGTCGGGTGCGTTCGTCAGCCAGCACTTCGTCCAGCCCGTCCTCGAGCCCGTCGAGCGCGCGGGCAACGATGTCGTCGGGGCTGGTCTTCGGGCCCTCGAGTGCACGCACGAGGTCGGTGTCGACGAACGCCATGTGGAGCGCCAGCACCTGAGTGCGTTGCGCGGCGAGCTCGTGGCGCAGCGCGTTGGTGAGCGACCAGGCGGCCGACTTGCTGGCCGCGTAGGCCGCCAGCTGCCCGCCGTTGATCCATGTCACGATCGACAGCACGTTGAGCAGCGCGCCGCCGCCGTTGTCGGCGAGCACCGGCGCGAACGCCTGGCTCATCCGCAGCACGCCGAAGAAGTTGGTTTCCAGGTGCCGGCGCGCGCTCTCCTCGCTGTCCGGTGCGAGGAAGCCGCCGAGCTGGCCGACGCCGGCGTTGTTGATGACGAGCGTCACGTCGCGGGCGCGCGCCGCGGCCGCTGCGACCTGGTCGGGCTTGGTCACATCGAGCTGAATCGGCTCGACGCCCGGCTGGGTGAGGGTCGAGAGGTCCCTCGCACCGGCGTAGACCTTGCGCGCGCCGCGGGCGAGCAGCGCGCGTGTAAAGGCAGAGCCGATGCCGCGGTTCGCGCCGGTGACGAGGGCGACGGCGTTGTGAATCTTCATGGACAGTCTCCTGTGAACGAGCGAGTAACTCAATATGACAATCGTCATATTAAAGGGTGAACGAAAAGTCGAAGTAGGTCTGTCGGCTCTGCGGGTTCAGCCGTCCGACGAGACGGGTGTGTCGTACTGGTTGATGAGCGCCTTGCGTGCCGCCGACAGCACCGCGCGGCCGTCGGCGTTGGCGCCGATCGCACGCGCGAGCTGCAGCGAGCCCACGAGCGTGCCGGCCACCACGCTCGCCGCCGCGCGCTGAGCGCGAGGCAAGGTCGATTTCACGGCGGCAACGAGGCGCTGCACGCGCACGGCCGAAGCTTCGCGCACGGCACCCGACTGGCGCGGCATGTCGCACGCGAGCGCGGCCACGGGGCAGCCGGTCTCGAGTGACGCGAGGTGTTCGTCGGCAAGGTAGGCCTCGACGAGCGCTCGAAAGGCGCTCACGCCCTTTACCGCCCGCCGTTCGACCGCGCGGGTCACCGCCTCGCCGCTCTCGCGGCCTGCCCTCTCCAAGGCTTCGATGAGCAGCGCGTCGCGTGAATCGAAGTGGGCGTAGAAGCCGCCGTGCGTGAGACCGGCCTGCTTCATCACGTCGGCGACGCCGACGCCCGCGTAGCCGTGCTGGCGAATCGTGCGTGCCGCGACCTCCACGATGCGCTCGTGGGTGTCTTGCTTGCGGGTGTTGGGCGTGCGACTCATCGAAGCTTTTGTGTATGACGGTCATCATATTATCTTGCCGACTCTCCGTCAACAAGAGTCGGGGACCGCGAGAACCGGCAAGCCTGCGATGGTCAGGAAGGGGGAAGACCGAGCGCCAACTCGACGGACCGGAGTTCGGCCGCGAGGCTTGACGCGAGCGCCTGCTCACGCCCGGTGGCGTGAGCGGCCGCCGTACGACAGGCGGCCGGAGTCCATGTCGTGGATGAACTGCACGATCGCCGCCCGGCGCGCCTTGTGCCTCACCAGCGCCAGCCGCAGCGCGGCCAGCAGGTCGGCGGCCTTGGTGGTGTAGTGCCAGCCGACCTTGGTGCCCTTCATCGTCGATTCCAGGTCGCGGATGCGGCAATCGGCATCCGCGATCAGGCGGTCTACCTTTGCGAGTTCGTCGAGGTCAGCGCTGTGGTCCATGCTCC
>DATDJF010000146.1:0-8472 GCA_036520715.1 Burkholderiaceae bacterium
AAGGTGGCCGAGAACAACGGTTGCGGCAGACCCACCGCGTCGAGGATCACCGCGGTGTAGAACTCCACGTTGGCGGCCAGCCGCCGTTCGGGGTTGCGCTCGCCGAGCGACGCCACCGCCACCGCCTCGACGGCGCGCGCCAGTGCCAGCCGATCGCTGCGCACGCCGGCGGCGTGCAGCCGTTCGACCGCGCGTTCGAGCACGGCAGCACGTGGGTCGCGCACGCGGTAGACGCGGTGGCCCATGCCCATGATGCGTTGCCCGGCGGCGAGCTGGCGGGCGATCCAGCGGGCCGCATGCTCGGGCGCGCCGATGGCGTCGAGCATCGCCAGCACCGGGCCAGGGGCGCCGCCGTGCAGCGGCCCCTTGAGCGCACCGATGGCGGCGACCACCGCCGACACCGCATCGGACTGGGTCGACGCCACCACGCGCGCGGTGAAGGTCGAGGCGTTCATGCCGTGGTCCGAGGCCGTCACCAGGTAGGCGTCCAGCGCGCGAGCACTCGCGCTGTCGGCGCCGGCGGCACCGCTCATGCGCAGATAGTCGGCGGCGTGGCCGAGCCCGGCATCCGGCGCCAGCGGCGCCAGCCCGGCGCGCCGGCGTGACCACGCGGCCGCGAACACCGCCACCGCGGCAGTGAGCTCGAACTTCAGTTCCGACGGCGCGATCTCGTCGGCACGCAGATGGGCCAGCGCGGCTCGCAAGGCGTCCATCGCATCGGCGGCTTCCAATGCGCCGCCCAGCGACGGCAGGCGGGCGAACGCGCGCACGCGGGCCCAGCCGAGCGCCGAGCGCAGCGCCGCGTGCGTGGCGGGGTCGGGCAGGGTGCCGGTCCACAGCAGCGCACACACCGACTCGAAGTCGTGCTGCAGCGCGAGTTGCTCCACGTCGTGGCCGCGGATCACCAGCCGGCCGCGCTCGCCGTCGACGTCGCTGAGCCCGGTGTCGGCCACCACCACGCCTTCCAGTCCGTTGCTGTCCATCGCGGCTCCTTGTCGTGCGCCACCATCATGACTGCCAGATCCAAGTTGATCAATATTGATCGAGCAGTCAAGATGCGAGCCATGAAGAAGCCGCCCGACGCCGCGTTGTCGTCCCAGGACGCCGCGAACTACCTCGGCGTCAAGGTCGAGACGCTGTACGCCTATGCCAGCCGCGGCCTGATCAAGGGGCTGCCGGGGCCGCGCGGGGCAGGGCGCCGCTACCGCCGCGAGGACCTCGAGCCGCTGCGCGCGCGCAGCGCCGGGCCGGCGGCCAAGGCCATGCGCTTCGGCGAGCCGGTGCTCGACAGCCGCATCACGCGCATGACGGCGCACGGCCCCGAATACCGCGGCCGGCTCGCCACCGAGCTGGCACGCGGCCCGATGCCGTTCGAGGCAGTGGCCGAGCTGTTGTGGAGCGGGGCGCTGCCCACCGCGCCGGTGCGCTGGCCGCGCGACGGCCCGGCGCCGCCGTGGCGCGAGCTGGCGCGTCTGCTGCCGCCGGGCAGCCCGCCGTTGAGCGCGCTGGCGGTGACGCTGCCGGTGCTGGCCGCCGCCGACCCGTTGCGCTTCGACACCGAGCCGCTCGGCGTGGTGGCCCGCGCGCGGCGCCTGATTCCGCAGCTTGCCGCGTCGTACGCGCTGGTGCTCGACCCCAAGCGTGTGGCCGCGGCATCCGACACCGGCGATCCGGTGCGTGCGCTGGCGCTCGCGCTCGGTGCGCCGCTGGCTCGCAAGTCGCTCGACCTGCTGCGCTGCACGCTGATCCTGGCGGCCGATCACGAGCTGAACACCTCCACCTTCGCGGCCCGCGTGGCGGCGTCGACCGGTGCCGACCTCTATGCCTGCCTCTCGGCGGCGGTGGGCGCGTTCAGCGGGCCGCTGCACGGCGGCGCCAGCGAGCACGTGGAGTGGCTGGTGCGCGAGGCCGGCAGTCCCGAGGGCGCCGTGGCCGCGGTGAGCGAACGCATGCGCCGCGGCGAGAAGCTGCCGGGCTTCGGGCACCCGTTGTATCCGGCCGGCGATGCCCGTGTGCCGCCGCTGCTGGAGCTGGCGCTGGCCTACAAGCCGCGTGCGCCGCGGGTGCGCACGGTGATGGCGTTGATCGACGCGATGGCGCGCGCCGGCCGGCCCAGGCCCAACGTCGACGTCGCGCTCGCCGCGGTGTGCGGCGCGCTCGACTTGCCGATCGGCATGGGCCCGGCGATCTTCGCGATCGGGCGCAGTGCCGGTTGGGTGGCGCACGTGCTGGAGCAGCAGCGCAGCGGCATGCTGCTGCGGCCGCGCGCGCGTTTCGTGGGCGATGACGTCGTCGTGGCGTGAGGGCGAGCTGCAAGCACTGCACACCGCTGCGTGTAAGCGCACGGGCGATGGCAACCACACTGCGCGGAGTTGTCGCGCGGCCGCTGCCGAAACCGCTGAGAATCGCCGGCTTGGCAAACTGCCGATTCGCACCACGAATGATTTCCTCATGACACTGACCGGGTTCGCCTTGCCTGCAATGGCCCTCGTGCTGTTCGCGTTGCACCTGGGCCCCGTACATGGCCAGGCCTCCGTGCTGAGCAAAGCGGTGCGGACCAGCGACAGCACAGAGCCGGCGCTGGCGTGGCCGCAGCAGGAGCAAGCCGCGCAGCGCAAGCTCGCCGAGTTGCGCGGCAAGAGCGGCAAGCGGCCCAACATCGTGTGGCTGCTGGTCGACGACATGGGCTACGGCGACCCCGGGGCCTACGGCGGCGGCGCGGCGATCGGCGCGGCCACGCCGAACATCGACCGCCTGGCTCGCGAGGGCCTGAAGCTGACCGCGGCGTACTCGCAGCCGACCTGCACGCCCACGCGCTCGGCCATCCTGACCGGGCGGCTGCCGGTGCGTACAGGCCTGACGCGGCCGATTCTGGCCGGCGACAAGCTCAAGAAAAATCCCTGGGCCGACGAGATTTCGCTGCCCAAGCTGCTGGGTGCCGCCGGCTACACCACGGTCCTGTCCGGCAAGTGGCATGTCGGCGAAGCCGAAGGCATGCGGCCGCACGAGGTCGGCTTCGACGAGTACTACGGCTTCTACCCAGCCCAGAAGGAACTCTCGCAGGCATTCGACAAGCGCGGCTATCCCGACCTGGTGCTCAACCCGGAGCGGCTGGCGATGCTGCGCAAGACGGGCGCCAGCGAGGCGCTGATCCATGCGCTCAAGGGCGGGCCGGCGCGCGAGGTCAAGAAGATCGAGACCATCGACGATGTGGCCGAAGGCGACCGCATCGCCAAGGAATTCACTGTCAAAAAGATCGGCGAACTGGCGGCGGCCGGCAAGCCGTTCTTTCTCGAGCATGCGTTCATGAAGGTGCATGCCGACAACTTCGCGTCCAAGGCCTTCGAGGGCAAGAGCGCGAGCAAGTACCCGTACAAGGACGCGGTGGTCGAAGTCGACGCCTATGTCGGCGAGATCGTGGCCGCGCTCGACAAGGCTGGCGTGCTCGACAACACCTTCATCTTCTTCACCTCCGACAACGGCCCGCAGCGCGACAGCTGGCCCGACACCGGCTACACGCCGTTCCGCGGCGCCAAGGCCTCGGCCTGGGAGGGCGGCGTGCGGGTGCCAGGCATCGCGTACTGGAAGGGCGTGATCAAGCCGGGACGCGAGAGCGACGAGCTGTTCGACCTGATGGACTTGTTCAACACCTCGCTGGCGCTGGCCGGCGCCGCGGACAAGATCCCGACCGACCGCTACATCGACGGCATCGACCAGACCTCGTTCCTGCTCACCGACGACGGCCGCTCCAAGCGCGAGAAGGTCTACATCTGGACCGAACGCGACCTGATGGCGATGCGCATGTACGAATACAAGATCCACGTCAAGGTGATGCAGACGCACTCGCAGTGGCTCGACATCGACATGACCACCAAGGCCGACGTGGGCCTCGCGCCGTGGCTGTTCAACCTCTACATCGACCCCAAGGAAGAGTACCCGGTGGGGCACCGGATGAACGCCTGGCTCGCCTCGATGGCGGCCGAGCTCAAGGGGCACGCGGCGACGTTCAGGAAGTTCCCGCCCAAGGACATCGGGCTGGGGCAGTAGCGACGCGCGCACCTTCTTCATCATCGATCGGAAGGCAACCCCACATGACGTTCCAATTTCGGCACGCCGCGATCACTGCGACGCTGATGCTGCTCGGCGCCGCGCTGGCGCATGCACAGCCGTTGCCGAGCGATGGCTCGGTGCTGCCCTTTCCGCCGCAGCCGATGGCCGGTGTCGCCAAGCCGCGCCTGCAGGATTCGACGATGAAGTGGCCGCAGCCCGTGTTGCGCCTGCCCAAGGACGCGCCCAACATCCTGATCGTGCTGCTCGACGACGTGGGCTTCGGCGTGGCCGACACCTTCGGCGGCCAGGTGCGAACGCCGACGCTGAGCAAGCTGGCCCAGCAGGGTGTGCGCTACAACGCCTTCCACACCACCTCGATCTGTTCGCCCACGCGCGCCTCGCTGCTGACCGGGCGCAATCACACGCGGGTCGGCTCGGGCACGATTGCCGAGCGCGCCGTGGCCTTCGATGGCTACACCGGTGTGATGCCGATGAGCGCGGCCACCGTCGCCGAGGTGCTCAAGCAGTACGGCTACCACACCTCGGCCTTCGGCAAGTGGCACAACACGCCGGCCACCGAGACCACGGCCATCGGTCCCAAGGACCGCTGGCCCAACGGCTACGGCTTCGAGCATTTCTACGGTTTCCTCGGCGGCGAGACCTCGCAATGGGAGCCGCGCCTGACCGAGAACTACGATCACATCGAGCCGCCGCACAACGACCCCAAGTACCACCTGACCAGCGATCTGACCCAGCAGGCGCTGAAGTGGCTCGACACGCGCCGCGCCTATGCACCCGACAAGCCCTTCTTCATGTACTGGGCGCCGGGCGGCGTGCATGGCCCGCACCACATCTTTCCGGCCTGGGCCGACAAGTACAAGGGCCAGTTCGACGCCGGCTGGGACGCCTACCGCGAGCAGGTGCACAAGCGCCAGCTCGAACTGGGCATCATCCCGCCCGGCACCCGGCTGACCCCGCGCGATGCCTCGATGGCCGCGTGGGAGAGCATCCCGAAGGAGCAGCGCGCCTTCCAGTCGCGCGGGATGGAGCTGTTTGCCGGCTTCGTCGAGCACACCGACGCCGAGGTTGGGCGCCTGGTCGAGGGGCTGGAGCAGCGCGGCCTGCGCGACAACACGCTGATCTTCTACATCTTCGGTGACAACGGCTCCAGCTCCGAAGGGCAGCAGGGCTCGATCAGCGAGCTGCTGGCGCAGAACAACATCGCCAACACGGTGGAGCAGCAGCTCGCCGCGCTCGACAAGATCGGCGGCCTGCCCGCGCTGGGCTCGCCCAAGACCGACAACATCTACCATGCCGCCTGGGCCTGGGCCGGCGGCACGCCGTTCAAGGGCACCAAGCTGATGGGGGCCTACTTCGGCGGCACGCGCAACCCGATGGTGGTGTCGTGGCCGCAGCGCATCAAGCCCGATGCCGCGATGCGCACGCAGTTCCATCACGTCGTCGACATCGCGCCGACGATCTACGAGATCCTGAAGATCAAGCCGCCCAAGGTGGTCAACGGCCACACGCAGATCAAGATCGACGGCGCCAGCCTGGCCTACACCTTCGCCGACGCCAAGGCCGCGACGCGCACGAAGGTGCAGTTCTTCGACAACAACGGCAGCCGTGGCATCTATGCCGACGGCTGGTATGCCGCCGCGCGTGGTGCTTTCATTCCCTGGGACACGCCGGGCTCTGCCAAGCGCCTGCAGACCTGGGACTCGGCCAAGGACGAATGGGAGCTCTACGACTTGCGCAGCGACTTCTCGCAGGCCAACGACCTGGCCGCCAAGAACCCGGCCAAGCTCGCCGAACTGAAGAAACGCTTCCTCGCGGTGGCCGAAGACAACAAGGCGTTCCCGATCGGCGCCGGCAACTGGCTGCGCACGCGCCCGCAGGACCGGGTGAAGACCGAGTACAGCAACTGGACCTTCAGCCAGAACACGCGGCGCATGCCGGAGTTCGCGGCGCCGGGCGTGGGCAAGCAGAGCAACCGGGTCACGCTGGAGGTCGAGGTCGGCGACAACGCGAGCGGCGTGCTCTACGCCGTTGGCGGCTCGGGGGGCGGCTTGGCGCTCTACATGGACAAGGGGCACCTCGTCTATCTCTACAACATGATGATCATCGAGCAGTACAACACCCGCAGCGCGTTGCCGCTGGCCGCGGGCAAACACCGCATCGAGGTGCTG
The DNA here is from genome assembly GCA_036520715.1 of Burkholderiaceae bacterium. Lineage (GTDB taxonomy): Bacteria > Pseudomonadota > Gammaproteobacteria > Burkholderiales > Burkholderiaceae_C > JAEUPI01. Next base: position 6,240 of record DATDJF010000146.1, read on the forward strand.
ACTGACATCTCGAGCCCAGGCAGCGCCGGCGTGGTCAAGCTGATGGTCGACGGCAAGGAGGTCGGAGCCGCCGAGCTCAAGCGCACCGTGCCGGCGGCGTTCACGGCGACCGAATCCTTCGATGTCGGCGCCGATCTCGGCTCGACCGTGTCGCTCGAGTACTTCGATCGCCGGCCGTTCGAGTTCAAGGGGAGGATCGACTCGGTGAAGGTCGAGTTGAAGTAGTACGGATCAATGAGCAACAGGAGAAGCGAGACGGATCGGTTCCGGAGATCGGCGTTCTGCGCCGCGTTGGCGGCAGTCGCGTTGAATCTGGTTGGTTTGCCGGCCGCACGGGCGCCGGAGCACAAGCCCAACATCGTCGTCATCTTCGGCGACGACATCGGCTACATGAACGTGTCCTCGTACGGCGGCGACATCATGGGGTCCAAGACCCCAACATCGACCGCCTCGCCAGGGAAGGCCTGCGGCTGACCACGTTCTACGCGCAGCCGAGCTGCACCGCCGGGCGGGCCGCCTTCATCACCGGGCAGACTGCCGATGCGCACCGGCATGAACACCGTCGGCACGCCGGGTTCGCCCGCCGGGCTGCAGAAGGAGGACATCACGCTGGCCGAGATCCTCAAGACCCGCGGCTACGCCACCGCCGGGTTCGGCAAGAACCACCTCGGTGACCTCGAGGCGCACCTGCCGCACCGCCACAGCTTCGACGAGTTCTGGGGCAATCTGTATTGCCTGAACGCCAACGAAGACCTCGAGGATCCGGACCGCCCGACCAACCCCGAGTTCCGCAAGAAGTTCGATCCGCACGGCATCGTCTCTGGCACGGCCGCCGGCTCGACCGGCCAGCACCTGGCGACCTTCAATGAGTTCCCGGTGCGCCAGCTCGGCATGAGCGCCGACGTCGGCAAGACCATCGAGGGCATTCAGTCGCAGATCCTGAAGTTGCAGCAGGGGAACTAGCCATGGCGATGGGCAGGTCCCTTGGAGCGGCGATCCTAGACGCGGCGCGTGCGCCCGGCCCAGTAAGGTTCGCGCAGCTTGCGCTTGAAGATCTTGCCGGTGTCCTCGCGCGGCAGCGCCTCGTGGAAAGTCACCACCGCCGGCACCTTGTAGCCGGCGATGCGCTCGCGCAGGAAGGCACGCACCTCGTCGGCACTCAGGTGCACGCCGGGGCGCGGCTGCACAGCGGCGGCCAGCGCCTCGCCGAACTCGTCGTCGGGGATGCCGAACACCGCGCAGTCGGCGACGTGGGGCAGCCCGAGCAGCGCCTGCTCGATCTCGGCCGGGTAGATGTTGACGCCGCCGGAGATCACCATGTCGGCCGAACGATCGACGATGAACAGATAACCGTCGCGGTCGAGGTAGCCAACGTCGCCCATCGTCAGGAAGCCGTCGCGCTCCATACCGCGGCGTGCGCCGTCGTTGCCCTGGTAGCTGAAGTCCACCATGCCCGGCTGGCGCGCATAGATCAGCCCGGGCTCGCCGGGCGGCATCGTGCGGCCCTCTTCGTCGAGGATCGCCAGTTCGCAGTCGGGCAGCGCGCGGCCGGCGGTGCCCGGTTTGGCGAGCGCCTCGGCGCTGGTGACGTAGGTCATGTAGCCGAGTTCGCTCGAGCCGTAGCACTCGTTGAACACGGGGCCCCACCAATCGATCATCGCGCGCTTGACCTCGGGTGCGCACGGCGATCCGGTGGAGCTGACGTGGCGCATCGAGCTCAGGTCGTAGTTGCGCTTCACGTCGTCGGGCAGGCGCAGCAGCCGCACGTACAGCGTGGGCACGAGATACGCGTGCGTCAGGCGGTGCCGCTCGATCAGCTGCAGCGTGCGCTCGGCGTCGAAGCGCTGCTCCAGCAGCAATGTGGCGCCTTCGGCCTGCGTGACACCCACCGCGTAGGCGTTGGGCGCGCTGTGGTAGATCGGCGCGTTGAGCAGCGCGCGCATGCCGGGCTCCAGGCCGTAGCACAGGCGTGAGCGTTCGAGCGTGCGTGCCACCTGCTCGGGGCTCGGCGCGTGGCGGCGGATGCCTTTGGGGCGCCCGGTGGTGCCCGAGGTGTAGAGCATCGGTCCGCGCGGCGTGCCGGCGGCGTCGGCGCACGGCGCGGCGGCATCGCGCAGCGCATCCCACGAGGGCCACGGGCCCGCGGCGCTGCCGGCCGGCGCGGCGCCGACCTGCAGCGCCGGCATGCCCGGCGGCAGCGCGGCGTGCAGCTCGTGCGCCAACGGCGCTTCGG
>DATDJF010000147.1:0-14727 GCA_036520715.1 Burkholderiaceae bacterium
CATTGGCGACGGTCGACGGGGTCTGCAGCTGGAGGGCCCGGCGCGCCTGGTGGACTGCCCGCGCCCGCGCTGCAGCGTGTATCGAATGGGGCCCGATCATTTGTGGGACCTGGATCTGCGGCACGGCAATCTAGCCGGGCGCGGCGACGATGTCCACACGCGCCTCGCATGAGCACCGCAGGCAAAGCATCTATTCTCTTGTCTCAAGTTGGAGCGTGAACCGCATGCTCCAGGGAGGACGCGTGCCGCGCGGTGAGCCAACGGCAGAAGCGCTGTGGTATGTCGGCCCCGGCCGGGCTGAAATCCGGCAGGAAAGGGTTGGTCCGCTCGCGGAAGGCATGGTCCGGGTGCGCGCCCGCTATGGCGGCATCAGCCGCGGCACGGAGGCGTTGATTGCGGCGGGAAAGGTGCCATCCAGCGAATATGCGCGGATGCGTACCCCCAACATGGGCGGAAGCTTCCCGTTCCCGGTGAAGTGTGGTTACTCGACGGTCGGTCGCGTGGAGGCCGGGCCGGACCGCCTGGTCGGACGTGATGTGTTCGCCCTCCATCCCCACCAGACCGTGTTCGACGTGCCGGTCGACGCCGCCCTGCCGGTGCCAAGGGACGTTCCGATTTCGCGCGCGGTGTTGGCCGCGAACATGGAGACTGCGCTGAACGCAACCTGGGATGCAGACCCGCTTCCGTCCGGGCCGATCGCGGTTGTCGGCGCAGGTGTGGTTGGTGCGCTGGTCGGATTCCTGTGCGCGCAGGAGCGGGGCTCGCAGGTGACCCTGATCGACATCAATCCGGCGCGGGCAGAGCTCGCGCGCGCGCTCCGCTTGAATTTCGCCACACCGGACGATGCGCCGGTCGACTGCGAATTGGTTGTGCACGCCAGCGCCGATCCGCGCGGGCTTGCCACTGCGCTCGACATTGCGGGCGACGAAGCGACCATCCTGGAAATGAGCTGGTACGGCATGGGCAGCGTGCCGGTGCCGCTCGGCGGCGCCTTTCACAGCCGCCGCCTCAAGGTCGTGTCGAGCCAAGTGGGCAAGGTGGCGCCATCGCGCCGCGCAACCACGTCTCATCGGCAACGGCTGCAACAGGCGATCGAGCTTCTGGCCGACGCGCGGCTGGACGCCTTGCTGATGCCAGCAGTACCGTTCTACGAACTCCCTGAGCGGCTCTCCAACATCCTCGGCCCGAAGAGCGGCGTACTCTGCCAGCTCATTGCCTATCCGTGAGACGGAGGTCCTTCGTGTTTACCGTCGAAGTCCGCGACCATGTGATGATCGCCCATTCATTCCGCGGAGCCGTGTTCGGGCCGGCGCAGGCGCTGCATGGCGCGACCTTCGTCATCGACGTGGCGTTCATTGCGCAAACGCTCGACCAGAACGGCATCGTGGTCGACATCGGGCGGGCGCACGAGGTGCTCAAGTCGGTGCTGCAGCCGCTGAACTACCGCAATCTCGACGAGCTGCCGGAGTTCAAGGGCAAGAACACCACCACGGAATTCCTGGCTAAGTACCTGGTCGACAGGCTCGCTTCCGCGGCGCGCGCGGGTGAGCTCGGCCGCGATGGCCGTGAGCTTGGCGCTATCCGCGTGAAGATCGCGGAGTCGCATGTGGCGCGCGCCTCTTACGAGGCGCCTCTGTGGTGAATCGCATCACGTTTGCGGTGCCGGGCGATCTTGCGACTCCGACCGGCGGCTACGCTTACGACCGGCGCATCATCGCGGAATTGCAGTTCCGCTGGCAGATCGGCGTCGTCTCGGTGGGCGATGGATTTCCGCAGCCCAGCGCCGAGCAGCGCGCGGTTGCGTTGGCGCGGCTCGAGGCCTTGCCGGAGGGAATCCCGGTCGTGGTCGACGGCTTGGCGCTCGGCGCGCTGCCGGAGGCAGCGCAGAAGATCGCCCGGCGCGCACCGCTGGTCGCGTTGGTCCATCATCCTCTCGCGCTTGAAACGGGACTGTCGTCTGCCGACGCCCTGAAGTTGTTCGAAAGCGAGTGCAAGGCGCTGGCCGCTGCACGCTCGATCATCGTCACCAGTCGGGCGACCGGGAAGCGACTGAACGCGGACTACGACGTTTCCCCGGAGCGCATCACCGTCGCTCCGCCGGGCACCGACCGCGCAGTGCCCGCCAAGGGCAGCGCCGACGGCACGTTGCGGCTTTTGTCGGTCGGGGCGGTCGTGCCGCGCAAGGGCTTCGACGTTTTGATCGCTGCGCTCGCGTCGATTTCCGGACTGCCGTGGCGGCTGACAATCGCGGGCGATCTCACACGCGCCCCGGCGACGGCGGCCAAGCTTGAAGCGGATATCGCACGGCACAGACTCGCCGGCCGTGTCGATCTGCTCGGGGCAGTCTCGCCGCAGCGGCTGGGCACGCTGTATTCGTCGGCCGATCTTTTCGTGCTGGCATCGCACTTCGAGGGCTATGGCATGGCCTACGCTGAGGCGATGGCGCACGGTTTGCCGATCATAGGCACGACGGGCGGCGCGACCCTGGACACCGTGCCCCCGACTGCAGGCGTGCTGGTCGAGCCCGGGAACGTGAAGGCGCTGACCCGCGCGCTGCGGATGGTGATCGAAAACGAGGGAGAGCGGCGGCGGCTTGCGCGCGGTGCATTGGCCGCGGCAGCCGACTTGCCGAGCTGGGAGAGTACGGCGCGGATCGTCGCGAGCGCACTCGAGCGGCTCGCATGAGCGCGCCGGGCCGCTCCCAAGCGCTCATCCCGGAGCGCGAAGCGCGCAGGGTAGTCCAGTGAGCCCGCCCGGCCGCCCGAAGGGCGAATCCCTGAGCGCAAAGCGCGAGGGTAGTCCAGTGAGCGGCTTCAGCGCGGAATGGCTCAAGCTGCGCGAGCCTTACGATCTGCGCGCCCGCAATGCTGCGGTGTTGGATGCGGTGTTCAATTTGCTCGCGGGGCAGCCTTCGGTCACCCTCGTCGACTTGGCCTGCGGAACGGGCTCCACATTGCGCGCGCTGAGCCCGCGCATCAGCGCGCGCCAGACTTGGCGGCTCGTCGATAACGATCTCAGTCTGCTTGCCCGCGTTTCGCCTTCCTCCCCGCCCGGCATCAACGTGACCGCCGTGCCGGTCGATCTCAATCGCGATCTGGAAGCGGCCTTCGACACCGCGGCCGACCTGATCACGACCGCAGCGCTGCTCGATCTCGTTTCAGGCGACTGGTTGAACCGGCTCGCGATCGCAGCTGCCGCGCGCCGTTGGCCTGTTTATGCAGCGCTGAGCTATGACGGCCGCGCAGAGCTGGCGCCTGCAGACCCGACCGATCGGCGCATCGTTGACGCGGTGAACCGCCATCAGCGCACCGACAAGGGATTCGGTCCCGCGCTGGGGCCATCAGCCGCGCAGACGGCGATCGAAGCCTTCGAGCGCGTCGGCTATGCGGTCTCGCACGGTTTGGCCGATTGGGAATTCGGACCGACGGATCGCGAGATCCAGACAGAGGTCCTATCGGGATGGGCTGCTGCCGCGCGCGCGATCGGCGATCCGCCGCCGCGTGAGATCGTCGACTGGCTCGAGCGACGGCGCGGTCTGATCGCCGCGGGACGTTCGTCGCTCCGCGTCGGTCACGTCGATCTGCTTGCGCGCCCCACCGGAATGCGCTGAGCCTCGCAGCGTTCGATCAGGCGCCGCATCTCGGCTAGAACCCGCTGGCTGACGGCATCCCCGGCATCAGCCGTGCGGACCGGGACCCCGAAGGTGACCCTGATGGTGACGTTGCGCAGCGCAGGCACGAGCATCTGCAGGTTGGAGGCGAGCCACCAGCGGTCCTCCTCTCGATGACGCAGATTGGTGAGCGGGTTGCGCAGGGCGATGGGGTTGAACACGCCGCTGACCGCGACGGGAACGACGGTGAGGTCTGGGGCCAGCCGTGCGAACAGGTCCACGCTCGTCGACCAGCGCCCGAGCGCTTCGACCGCGCCCGGCAGCACTGCCGGGTCTGGTTCCATGCGTCCAGCCGGAAAGTTCAAAACCGCACCACCGCGCTGCAAATGTCGGGCCGCAGACTTCAGGACCGCGACCCGGTTCGAGGAATCCTTCGCTAGCGTTATCAGGTACCGCGAGGTGTTCGGGAGCGCGTCCAGAAGTGGCCACTGGGCTGCTACTACGCGCAGGTCCGCCCTCGGGATGGAGCTGAACAGCGCGACGGCGTCAGCCAGCCCCGGGTGATTGGAGAGCAGCAGCAGCGGACCCTCTGTCGGCACGCGCTCTCGGCCCTCGATCTCTACGCGCCGCACCATCCGCTCCAACGCCCAGGCGCCCCCCACCCTGAGCCCCGACTCGCCCACGATCTGGTCGTAGTTCGCGATTTGACGCGCCACGCGCTGCGCCGGAACCCGGGAGAGCAACTCCAGGAAGCGCCGGCCTCGGTTCAGCCCACCCAGGCCAAAGCCGGACAATAGATCGTCAACGCACACACGCGTGAGCGCTTCGATCTGCTCCGGCCTCTTCCGCATGGCTACTTCTGTGCGTGCACGGACCGAAATGGTATGAGCTTTGGGTCATGAGACGCACCGCGCGCGGATCCGGAGTCCAGCCTTGGGCGTGTTTGGTAGCAAATCACAATCAATGCGTAGTGGTGATGGAAATTTAAGTTGGAACTGGCAAAAGGCGGGTGCTGGCGCCGCGCCTGATCTGAAGTGAGGTCACGCCAGGTCAGTCGCGACAACCAGCGCCCGCCAGTCGCGGAACTGTGGCGCGAGTCGCAACCAATTTCGGCGCCTGCGACTTGCCCACGCGAATTGACCCTCAACGACCCGCCTTTTCGGGCCGCCACGCGCCCGCCCGGCTTGCGACCATCCCACAGTGGCCGTGCGTGTGCCTTCCCCTGGCGCGCGCCCCGTCCACCGGGAGCGCACCATGTCCGACCTGTCCAAGCCCGCCCTGTCGTTGCTGCCCAAGCAGGCCGACGCGCATCCGCCCAACGTGTGGCCGGTGCCGCCGTTCGCCGCCTACGCGCCGGCGCAAGCCTTCAGCAGCCCCAAGGACTGCGAAGTCGAGGGCCCCAACGGCAAGGTGACCCGAGGCCGCCTGGTCGCCATCGACTGGCAAGCCGGCGTTGCGCAGGTGCAGGTGCCGCCGGCACGCGGCAACCTGCCGTTGCGGTTTGCGCAGTTTCGCCGCCTCACGCTGGTCAAGCCGCTGGCGCCGCTGGCGCCGGCGCGGGGTGACCCGGCCGCCGCACTGGTGGCGCACCACCCGGCGGTGGAGTTGACCGTGCGCTACAAGGGCGGCGAAGTCTTCAAGGGCCGCACCATCGGCCACGTCGACCATCCGGCGGGCCTGTTCTTCTTCACCCCGCTCGACGAGACGGGCCGCGTGTTGCGCCAGTTCGTGCCGAAGCCGGTGATCGACGGCTTCGAGATCGGGGCGCGCATCGGCGAAGTGCTGGTCGAGCAGAAAGCGGCCACCGAACAACAGGTGGCGCAGGCACTCGACGAACAACAGGCCATGCGCTCGCGCAAGCTCGGCGACATCCTGCTCACCTCGCAGGTGGTGTCGCCCGAGCAGTTGCTGGCGGCCATCGAGCAGCAGGCCAAGATGCCGATGGTGCGCATCGGCGAGGCGCTGCTGGCGCTCGGCTTCGTGACCGACGCCCAACTGAAGTCGGCGCTCGAGCAGCAGAAGCAGGACCGCGGCGTGCCGCTCGGCGAACTGCTGGTGCGCGAGGGCACGGTGTCGCGCGAGGACCTGCAGACCGCGTTGGCGCGCAAGATGGGCTACCCGATCGTCGACGTCGAGGCGTTCCCGGTCGCCGCCGAGGCCGTGCAGCGGCTGCCGCTGGGCATCGCGCGCAAGCTCAACGTGCTGCCGCTGCTGATGCGCGGCGAGCGGCTGGTGGTGGCGCTGGAGGATCCGTCGGCCGCCCGCGTGATCGAAGAAGTCGAGTTCGTCGCGCAGATCAAGATCGTCACCACGCTGGCGCGCAGCGGCACGCTCGCCGGCGCGATCGACCGCGTGTACCAGCGCCTGGGCTACGACGTGTGGAGCGCGGCCGAGGCGGCCACCGACCCGTCGAAGGCGATCGAATTCGAGCCCGACAACGCCAGCCAGCTGCTGGCCAACCTGGAGCAGCAGCAGTCGAGCAGCGAGTCGCGCAGCGACGACGAGCGCCAGGTCGAGCAGTCCGACAACTCGCTGGTGCGCCTGATCAACTCGATGATCGTCGAGGCGCAGCAGCAGGGCGTGTCGGACATCCACATCGAGACGCAGCCCGGGCGCGACAAGCTGCGCGTGCGCTTTCGCAAGGACGGCGTGCTCAGGCCCTACATGGAGCTGCCGCACACCTACCGCAACGCGATGATCGCGCGGCTGAAGATCATGTGCGACCTCGACATCTCCGAGCGCCGCAAGCCGCAGGACGGCAAGATCAACTTCTCGCGCTTCGTGCCCGGCCAGCGGCTGGAGCTGCGGCTGGTGACGATCCCCACCAGCAACGGGCTCGAAGACGCGGTGCTGCGGCTGCTCGCGTCGGCGCGCGCGATTCCGCTCGACTCGATGGGCCTGTCCGAGCGCAACCTGAAGGGCCTCAAGGCCGTGGCCGAGCGCCCCTACGGCATGGTGCTGTGCGTCGGCCCCACCGGCAGCGGCAAGACCACCACCTTGCATGCGGCGCTGGCCCACATCAACACGCCCGAGCGCAAGATCTGGACCGCCGAGGACCCGGTGGAAATCACGCAGCCGGGGTTGCGCCAGGTGCAGGTGAATCCCAAGATCGACTGGACCTTCGCCAAGGCGCTGCGCTCGTTCCTGCGTGCCGATCCCGACGTGGTGATGGTCGGCGAGATCCGCGACGAGGAGACCGCGCACACCGCGATCGAAGCCTCGCTCACCGGCCACCTGGTGCTCTCCACGCTGCACACCAACAGCGCGCCCGAGACCGTGACGCGATTGCTCGACATGGGCATGGACCCGTTCAACTTCGCCGACTCGCTGCTCGGCGTGCTGGCGCAGCGGCTGGTGCGCAAGCTGTGCCCGCACTGCCGCACCGGCCGCCTGGCCAGCGACGAGGAAGAGGCCGAGCTGCTCGCCGACTGGATGAACGCCTTCGGCGGCAGCCCCCAAATGCCCGACGCGCAGGCCGTGCTCGCCGACTGGCGCACGCGGCACGGCCGCGACGGCCGCCTCGTGATCCACCGATCCGCCGGTTGCGAGCGCTGCGAACGCAGCGGCTTCAAGGGGCGGCTCGGCCTGCACGAACTGATGATCGTCGACCGCCCGCTGCGGGCGCTGATCCAGACGCACTCGCGCGCCGAAGACCTGCTGCGCTGCGCGCTCGGCGCCGGCATGCGCACGTTGCGCCAGGACGGCATCGAGAAGGTGCTGGCCGGCCTGACGACGATCGAGGAAGTGCGCGCGACCAGCAACTTGTGATTCAAGGATCCTGCTTCAAGGATCCTGCGCCAACTCCAGCAGCGACGGCCCGCGCGAGACATCGGGCTGTGTCGGGCGCATCCAGCTCACACCCTCTTCGGCGGCCCACTTCGCCAAGTCACCGCGCTCGAGCGCACGCTCGATCACGCGGCTGGCCGCCTGCAGCGCAGCGGCGCCCTGCGGCGTGGCGACGAAGCCGAGGTTGATGCCCAGCGGCCGCCGGTATTCGGCGAGCACCAGCGTGCTGCCGGGGTGCTCGAGCCGCCACGCGTCGTACAGGCCCGCGGCCACCAGGCCGGCGTCGAGCTTGTCGGCCTGCATCAGCTCGAACACCGAAACGCCGCGCTGCGGCAGCGACACCAGATCGCGACGCAGCGTGCCGTTGCGGTACATCGTCAGCGCCGCGCTCGACAGCGTGCCGGCGACGCTGCCGATGCGCAGGCCAGCCAGGTCCGACAGGCGCTCGACCTTGCGCGACGCTTCGCGCCGCAGCACCACGACCAGCGCCATGCCCTGGTACGGCCGGCTCGCGGCCATGGCCTGCAACGTGATGAACGGCCGCTCGCGGCGCCGCTTGGCGCCGGGATAGTCGGGCGTGCGTGCGTTCTGGCTCGGCGGCGTGCCGATGTCCTCGCGCAGCAGCGGAAAGCCGCTGACCAGCTCGCACACGTTCGACGACAGCAGCGCACTCACTTCGCGCGGCAAGCTGCTCTCGCGCTCGTAGTCGGTCTCGAACGGCACAATGGACAGTGGCCTGCCGAGCTCGTCGGCGATCGCCTGCGCGACGCGCACGTCGAGGCCCCTGGGCTTGCCGTCCTTGAGGTACGACAGCGGCTCGTTTTCCGCCGCGATGCACACGGTCAGCGGCGTCTGTGCCTGCACCCACCCGACCGCGCCGAAGGCAGCGGCTACGGCCACCACCATCCGGATCAGCGAAGGCAGCAGCCTCACGGTTCTTTGCCGCCGCGGCTGCCGACGTAGGCCCACAACCACTCGAGCTGCTCCGGGGTCACCTCGTTCTTCCACGATGGCATCGCACCCTTGCCCTGCAACACCGACTGCCTGAAGCGCTCGGGCTGATCGAGCGGAAACTTGCGCAGGTCGTACACCGTGGTGCCGGCATTCACCAGGTTGCGGCCGTGACACTGCACGCAGATGCGGTTGTACTGTTGGCGGCCCTTGTCGATGGCCTCGGCGGTGAAGCGCTCCTGCGCACTGGCCATGCCGGATGCCGCGGCCAGCGCGGCCGCAGCGCCCGACAGCCAGACCCGCCGCATCAGTTCAGCGCGAAGGTCCACACCGAGCCGCCGCCCGGCACCGACGCCATGCGCTCGTCGCCGAGCAGCGCCCACACGCCGCCGGCGCCGGAGACGATGGTGACGTACTGCTTGCCCTTGTGCGCCCAGGTCACCGGCAGGCCGATGATTCCGGAGCTGGTCTGGAACTGCCACAGCTTCTTGCCCGTGTTGGCATCGACCGCCATGAACTCGCCGGTGGCCGCACCGGTGAATACCAGCCCGCCGGCGGTGGACAGCGTGCCGGCCATGCTCGGCTGGCCCGGCCACGCCATCTTCCACTTGCTCTTGCCGGTCATCGGATCCATCGCCGACAGGTAGCCGTGCGGCTCGTCCTTGGGCATCGTGACGCCCTTGAAGTCGATGCCGAGGTACCACTCGCCGCGCTTGTAGTCCTGCTTGGCGATCTGGTACGGCCAGCTCATGTTCAGCGTGTTCGCGTACGCCAGGCCGGTGGCCGGGTTCCACGACATCGGCGTCCAGTTCTTGCCGCCCAGCACCGACGGAAAGATCTCGGCGCTCTCGCCATTGCGGATCTTCTTGGTCGCAGCAGACTCCACCGGCTTGCCGGTGGCCATGTCGATCTTGTCGGCCCAGTTGACCTTGACGTACGGATTGGCCGCCAGCAGCTTGCCGTTGGCGCGGTCGAGCACGTAGAAGAAGCCGTTGCGGTTGGCCTGCGCCAGCACCTTGCGGCCCTTGATCTCGACCAGCATGCCGACTTCGGTGGCGTCGTAGTCGTACGGGTCGTTGGGGCTGAACTGGTAGTGCCACACCAGCTCGCCGGTCTTGGGCCGGAACGCCATCACCGAGCACACGTACAGGTTGTCGCCCAGCCGCACCTGCGGGTTCCACGGGCCGGCGTTGCCGGTGCCCCAGTAGACGAGGTCGAGCTCGGCGTCGTAGGCGCCGGTCAGCCAGGTCGGTGCGCCGCCCTTTTGCGCGGTGTCGCCGGGCCAGGTGTCGCCGCCCTTCTCGCCTTGCGCGGCGGTGGTGTGCAGGCGCCACAGCTTCTTGCCGTCGTTGGCGTCCCAGCCGTCGATGAAGCCGCGTGTGCCGTATTCGCCGCCGGCGATGCCGGTCATCACGACACCGCCCACCACCAGCGGCGCGCCGGTCTGCGCATGGCCGTCTTGGTAGTCGGCAGCCTTGCTCTTCCAGAGCTGCTTGCCGGTCTTGGCGTCGAGCGCGACGACGTGCGCGTCGAGCGTGGTGCGGTACACCTTGCCGTCGTAGACGGCGGCGCCGCGGTTGAGGATGCCGCAGCAGGCGTACTTGAACACGTCCTGCGGCAGCTCGACCGCGGTCTTCCAGATCTGCTTGCCGGTGAGCGGGTTGATCGCCACCGTGGCATCGTGCGTGGTGACGTACATCACCCCCTCGTGCACGATCGGCTGCGACTCGTGGCTCTGCGTGTTGTTCAGGCTGTAGGCCCACACCGGCACCAGCTTGCTCACGTTCTTGGTGTTGATCTGCGTCAGCGGGCTGTAGCGCTGGTTGTTGTAGCCCATGCCGTAGGTCAGTATGTCGCCGGTGGACTTGGCGTCGTTCTTCAGGGCCTGGTCGTTCTGCGCGTGTGCACCGCAGAACAGGAGCGCGAGCGTGGCGCCTAGCAAGTGGCTTCGGATCTTCAACGTGGTCTCCTCGTGCGATCGAACCCGAGTGGCGGGCTCTCGACTGCCGTGCAGCAGCGCGGACCCGTTCGTGCAGTGATCGTATGCGCGCCGCACGCAACGCACCGCCCTGGGATATCCCGGGGGTTGACAGCGAGCCCGCGTTCGGCGCCCCGCACGGCGCCAGCGCACGCCGGCGCGGCTGTATCAGTTTGGGACAAACAGCGTCCCGTGCGCACGGCAGCGGGCGCGCAGGATCCTGCGTCCGCGCCACAATCGCGACAGCCCCAGCCACGCGCGCGCACCTAGGTGACACCAGCGCAGGAGACCGCCATGCCCAGCCCGACGCAAGGCATCATCGTTCGCAGCCGCCACGTGCGCCACGACGAAGGCTACGCGCGCCCGATCGCCGGTGCGCTGAACCTCGACGCCGACCACGTCGATGCCATCAACCGCTCGCACGACCGCTGCGCAGCGCTCGGGCTGTCGCGCATCGAGGCGCCCGACCTCGGGCTGGTCGGACGCGCCGATCTCGAAGTGGCACGCTCGCGCAACCTGCGGCTGCTGCAGCATGCCGCGCCGGTGATGGAGCTGCTGCACGACCAGATCGTCAACACGCACAGCATGGTGGTGCTGACCGACGCCACCGGCACCATCGTGCACGTGATGGGCGACGACGACTTCCTCACGCGCGCCACCAAGGTCGCCGCGTTCCCGGGCGCCGTGTGGTCGGAGACCAGCAAGGGCACCAACGCGGTCGGCACGGCGCTGGTCACCGAGCTGCCCACGCTCGTGCACGCCGACGAGCACTACTTTCACGCCAACCACTTTCTCACCTGCTCGGCGGCGCCGATCCTCGACCCGCGCGGCAACATCCTGGGCGTGCTCGACGTCTCGGGCGACCAACGCAGCTACCACCAGCACACGATGGCGCTGGTCAAGATGTCGGCGCGCATGATCGAGAACCGCTGGCTGACCGACGACCTGCGCAACGTGATGCGGCTGCACTTTCACGGCCGCGTTGATTTCATCGGCACGCTGATGGAAGGCATCATCGCCGTGCGCCCCGACGGCCGCATCGTCGGCGCCAACCGCAGCGCGCTCGAGCAGCTCGGCATGAGCGGCGCGACGCTGCGCATGCAATCGCTCGAATCGTTGTTTCACACCAGCGTCGGCGCGCTGGTCGATCGTTTCCGCTCGCCGCTGGCCACGCCGCTGGCGGTGTGCACCGCTCAAGGCCGCCACTATCACCTGCACGCGCGCTTCGATTGGCCGGTGTGGAGCAGCTTGGCCGAGGCCGTGGCCGCGCAGGTGCCGGGCGCCGCGGTGGCCGCGCCGGCGCTGCGGGCCGCCGCCGCCGCGGACGCTGCCGACGGCGCATCGTGGGCTGCGCCCGTCGCGCCGGCACGCGCACGCGTGCCGCTGCCGCGCGATGCCCAGGCCGCCGCGGTGGTGGAGCGCCTGTGCCGCGCGCTGGAACGCAACATCCCGAGCGTGCTGGTGGGCGAGACCGGCACCGGCAAGGAGTGGCTGGCGCTTGCCGCGCACCAGAGCGTCGACGCCGAACAGCCGTTCGTCGTGCTGGCGTGCGCCGGCTTGTTGCCCGATACCATCGAGGCGGCACTGACCGATGGCGTGTCGCACGATGGCGGCGCAGCGACCTTGTTCCTCGACGAGATCGGCGACATGCCGCCGGCCAGCCAGCAGCGCCTGCTGCGCTTGCTCGATGCCCGCGCCGACGGCACGCGCGCCGCGGTGCGTGGCGCGCCACGGCTCGTGTGCAGCAGCCGCGAGGCGCTGCGCACGCTGGTCGATGGCGCGCGCTTGCGCGAGGACCTGTGCTACCGCCTCAACGGGCTGACGTTGCGTGTGCCCGCATTGCGCGAGCGCAGCGACCTGGTCGACCTCGCGCGGCAGATCGTCGAGCACGAGGCACCGGGCTGCGGCATGCGGCTGGCCGACGACGTGGTGGCGCTGCTGCGCGCCCACCGCTGGACCGGCAACCTGCGGCAACTGTTCAACGTGCTGCGCACGGCGGTTGCGTTGGCGGCCAACGGGCGCGAGATCCGGCGCGAGCACCTGAGCGAGGACGTCGTCGAGGAGGCATTGGCGCAGTGTCAGCTTGGCGTGGCCGGTTCAACCACCCTGCACTCCTCGCTCGACGAACTCACGCTCGAGGCCATCAGCCAGGCGGTGAGTGCGGCACATGGGAATATTTCCCAGGCGTCGCGGCAGTTGGGCATCAGTCGCAACACCATTTACCGCAAGCTGCGCTGGAATCGCGCGCCGCACTGACGCGCACCGCGCAAGACCCAAGGGTGCGCATCGGTGCGCACTGCTATAACGTGGCCGATGAATTCACCAGAGCCCGCGCTGCACGTTCAAGGCCTGAGCAAGCACTATGGTGAGCGCGCGGCACTCGACGATGTGTCGCTGACGCTGCAGCCCGCCAGCTTCGTGGTGCTGCTGGGCCCCAACGGCGCAGGCAAGTCCACGCTGTTCCAGTTGCTCACGGGCCTGTTCGTGCCCGACACCGGCTCGATCGACGTGGTCTCGCTGTCGATGCGCCATGCGGCCACCCGCGCGCTGCGCCACATCGGCGTGGTGTTCCAGCAGATGTCGCTCGACCTCGATTTGTCGGTGCGTGCCAATCTGCGTTTTCATGCCGACCTGCACGGCCTGCCGCGCAGCGTGGCCGACGCGCGCATCGCGCAGGCCTGTCAGGAGGCCGGCCTGGGCGACGACCTCGACCGCGCCACCCGCGAGCTCTCCGGCGGCAACCGCCGCAAGGTGGAACTTGTGCGTGCATTGCTGCACCAACCGGCGCTGCTGCTGATGGACGAGCCCACCGTCGGGCTCGATCCGAAGTCGCGGCGCGACCTGCTGGCCACCGTGCGTGCCGACATCGCGGCGCGCGGCACCACGGTGTTGTGGGCCACCCACCTGGTCGAGGAGGCCGTGCAGGCCGACCGCGTGCTGGTGCTGCACCGCGGCCGCCTGCTCGCCGACGGCCCTGCGAGCGAGGTCACCGCCACGCTCGGCGGCGGCACGCTCGAAGAAGCATTCATCCGCGCCACCCAACCCAAGCAAGGAGTTCCCGCATGACGACCCCGAAGGTTCTGCAACTCGGAGCCGCCATGACCCTGTGCATCGCCGCCGCCCACGCACAGGCTCAGGTCGCTTACGTCTCCAGCGAGAAGGACAACGCGCTGACCGTGGTCGACCTCAAGACGATGGCTGTCACCGGCACCGTACCCACCTGCAAGCGGCCGCGCCACCTGCAGCTCACACCCGACGGCAAGCAGCTGATGGTGGCGTGCACCGAGTCCAATGCGGCCGACGTGATCGATCTCGCCACGCGCAAGTCGGTGCGTCGCCTGCCGCTGGGCGACGACCCGGAGGCATTCGACCTTTCGCCCGACGGCAAGACGCTGTACGTCACCAACGAGGACAACGGCGAGTTGTCGATGATCGACGTCGCCAGCGGCAAGGTGCTGCGCAGTGTCAAGGTCGGCAAGGAGCCCGAGGGCGTGAAGGTGTCGCCGGACGGCAAGACCGTGTGGGTGACCTCCGAGGTGGCCAATCTCGTGCACGTGATCGACACCGCCAGCGGCAAGGTGCTGAACAACGTGAAGGTCGGCAAGCGCCCGCGGCGTTTCGCGCTCACGCCCGACGGCACGCAGCTGTGGGTGACCAACGAGCTGAGTGCCGACGTCAGCGTGCTGTCGACCAAGGACTACTCGGTGATCGCCACGCTGTCCTTCGAGGTCAAGGGTGCGCGCGCGGCCGACATCACGCCGGTGGGCATCACGATGACGAAGGACGGCAAACGCGCGTTCGTCGCGCTCGGGCGCGCCAACCACGTGGCCTTCGTCGACGTGGCCTCGCGCAACGTGACCAATCTGGTGCTGGTGGGCAAACGTGCCTGGAACGTCGCGCTCGACAAGGCCGAGGCGCGGCTGCTGGTATGCAACGGCCTGAGCGATGACCTGACCTTCGTCGACGTGGCGGCAGCGAAGGCGCTGAAGACGGTGCCGGTGGGCCGCGTGCCGTACATGGCGCTGATCGTCGAATGAGCCATCGCGCCAAGAGGACCCCATGAGACTGCGGTGCGCCCTCGCCGCGCTGCCCGCACTGCTGCTGATGGCGACCGCGCATGCGGCTGCGTTCAAGGCCATGCTGATCGAACGTGCCGACGACCCACGTTTCGAGCGCAGCCGTCTCGAGCGCGCCTACCTCGGGCATGCCGGCGGGCCGGCCGCCGACGGCGTGCAGCTGGCGCTGCAAGACGCACTGTTCGAGCTCGACGCCGCCGGCACCGGCGTCGAGCTCGAGCGCGTCGCGGTGGCCGATGCGCCGGCGGCGCGCGACGCCGCCGCGCGCGCGCAGAAGGCCGGTGTGGCCGCGATCGTGGGCGACCTGCCGACCGACTGGTTGCTCG
>DATDJF010000148.1:0-11790 GCA_036520715.1 Burkholderiaceae bacterium
GGAGGCGCTCGTTGATCAACTGGCCGACCTGCTTGTATTCCGCCTCGCTGCCCCAGACCTTGCGCCCACGCTGGCCCATCAGCGTGCCGCGCTCCCAGCCCAGCATCTGCTCGAATGCCGGAGTGGCCTGCATGAAGACCAGCTCGCGGGTGAATGCAATGCCCAGCGAGGCGTTGTCCAGCACCGCCTCGTGTGCGAGCCGCGTGCGTTCGCTCTCCGAGATGTCGCGCCCGTTGAGCACCAGATAGCGCAGGCCCTCGAGCTCGAACTGCGCTGCCGACAGCAGCAGCAGGAAGTGCTGGCCCGAGCGTGACACGAACTCCTGCGGCCAGTCACTCACCGTGCCGCGGCTGCGCACCGCTTCGATGAAGGCGAGTCGCTGCTCGGGGTCGCTCCAGATGCCGAGTTCGAGCGCGGTGTGGCCGATCGCCTGCTCGCGCGTGTAGCCGGTGATGCGCGTGAAGGTATCGTTGACCATCACGTACTGGCCGGTCGCGAGGTCGGTCAGCGTGATCAGGTCGGGGCTGGTGGTCACCAGATGCGACAGCGTGGTCTCCGAACGGCGCAACGCTTCCTGCGCGTCGTGCAGCTCGGTGATGTCGTCGAAGATCGACAGCACGGCGGGCGCGCTCTCATCATCCAGGCGTGTGGCGCTGGCGCGCAGCATCAAGCGGCGCCCGTCGCGGGTCTTGGCCTGGTACACCACGGGCGGCAAGCCGGTACCCGCCCGCACGGCGACCAGGCGCTCCTGCGCCAGCGCCTGCTGGTGCGCCGCGCCCAGATGCGCGAGCAGGTTCTGCCCCTTCATCGCCGCCAGGTCCGGATAGCCGAACAGCGCCACCGCCACCGCGTTGGCATCGACCACCTGCCAATCGTGGTGGATCACCAGTGCAAGGGGCGAGATCTCGAACAAGTCGCGATAGCGCGCCTCGCTGGCACGAGCCGACTGCTGAAGCCGCACGGTGGCGGTGATGTCGCGGCCGACTCCCCAGTAGCCGACGAAGCGGCCCGCCGCATCGAAACGCGGCTCGCCGCTGGTCAACTCGTGACGGATGCTGCCGTCGCGCCCACGCCACTGCGTGCGCAGGTCGCGAAAGGGCCGTTGCAGATCGTAGGCCCGCTTGTGGGCCGCAGTGTCCGCCGCGTCGGTGGCCCACTCGGGCCTGTTCCACGGCGCCGGGAAAGACTGCTCCACCTTGACGAAGCGGCCGTCGTCGGTGCGCCGCCAGACGGCGGTGGTGCTGGACGCGGCATCGATCTCCCAGTAGGTGTCCACCGCGATGCCGAGCAGGCCGACGAAACGCGCCTCGCGTTCGTCGCTGGCGCGGCGGTGCAACTGCAGCACCTGGGCCACCATCACGCCGCAAGCCAGGCTGGCGGCCACCAGCAGCAGGTGGTTGACCAGGCGGCGCTCCAGACCGAGGTCGGGCAGCAGCCTGGCGCCCGAGATCAGCCCGCGATGCTCGGCCCACGCCAACGCCAGCAACGACACCACGCTGATGGCCGCCGTGACGACGCCGATGCGCGTGCCGACGGCGGCGCAGATCGCCACCGTCAGCAGCGTCATGAAGCCGATCGGCGGCGCATTCAGGCCCAGCCCGCTCAACGCCGCGTACACCGCCAGCAGCGCCAGCGCGACGATGGTGACCGCGACCACGGCCCACTGCGCCTGGTCGCCCCGCCAGCGGGTGGCGCCCCACGACAGCAGCGCGGCCAGCGTGAAGCCGGCCACCAGCGCGCCGCGCAACGGAATCGGAAACGGCCCGGTCGCCAGCAACACCGCTGCGGCCGCGAACACCGTGGTCGCCACCACGAGGATGCGCCGCGACACCGCAGTGCGCGCTTCGTCAAGCGGGTCGGTGAGGGCGAATCGATTCACGGCTTGAGGCCGATGCGCAACGGCGACACTCTGGCACGCTTGGGCGCCGGCATCGAGAGGGCTACCCCGGTCGTGGCCACGGGTGGCGCTGGTCCAGGCCCTAAAATGCCGTGGGCTGCGGGTGTAGTTCAATGGCAGAACGGCAGCTTCCCAAGCTTCATACGAGGGTTCGATTCCCTTCACCCGCTCCACCTCGCGCCTGACGGCCTGGCCGCCGCGCGGCAGGCCCGCGGGACAAGGCATCGCGCAAGGCCTCGAAAAGCACGCTCGGTGTTTCCGAGCCTGCCCGGGCAGCCCGGCATGGCGCACGATCGCCGCGCGATGAGCGAGCCGATTCAAGTGCTGTTCCAAGGTGGGTCGCCGCCCGACCTGGCGACGTCGTCGTTCGGTCCCTTCGTGGTGCAGGGCTGCGCCAGCCTCGCCGACGCGGCCGGGCAGCTCGAGCTCAACCGCTACGACGTGCTGCTGCTGCAGGCCCAGGGCGCCACCGAGTTGCACGCGCTGGTGCACTGGAACGCGCTGTCGCACGCGGTGCTCGACTCGGCGTTGATCGTGCTCACGCCCGAGCCCGCGGCAGCCGACGTGGTGCGGCTGCTGCAAGCGGGCGTGCAGGACGTGGTGCCGAGCCGTGAGGCCAACGCCGAGCGCCTGGCGCTGGCGTTGCGGCTGGGCGCGCAGCGCAAGTGGCTGGAGCAGGCGGCGCGCCGCGCCTACGCCACCGATCTGAGCACCGGGCTGCCCAATCACGCGCAGTTGATGGAGCACATGACCCATCTGCTGGCGCTGCGCGAGCGCGAGCCCGCACCGATGGCACTGCTGGCGCTGCGCATCGAGGGCCTGGCCGCCGCGCAGGCCAAGCTGGGCACCGAGGCCGCCAACGTGCTGCGCCGCAAGATCGCCGTGCGGCTGCGCTCGGGCCTGCGCGCCAGCGACGTGGTGGCGGCGCTCGGCGCCGATCGTTTTGCCGTGCTGCTGGCCTGGATCGACGACGCCGCCGACGGCGAACGTGTGGTGGCCAAGCTGACGCAGAGCCTGCAGCGCCCGCTCAGCGTGGCGGGGCAGGATCTCACGGTGGCGGTGGCTGCGGGGGTGGCGCGTTACCCGGGCGACGGGCGCGACGCCGACACCCTGCTGCGGCTGGCGACAAGCCAGGCATCGCAGATCGAGCCGCGCGGCAGCGCCGGCTTGTTCAGCCGCCTCGACCGTGGCGATGCGGCGGCCAACGACGAGGTGCCGAGCCGGCTCTGAGCCGGTCCCCGGCTATTTGTTGAGGTCACCCAGGCACAGGTACTTGATCTCGACGTAGTCGTCGATGCCGTGGTGCGAGCCTTCGCGCCCGAGGCCCGACTGCTTGACGCCGCCGAACGGCACCTCGGCCACCGAGATGAGCCCGGTGTTGATGCCCACCATGCCGTACTCGAGCGCTTCGGCGACGCGGAAGATGCGGCCGACGTCGCGGCTGTAGAAGTAGCTGGCCAGCCCGAACTCGGTGTTGTTGGCCAGCGTGATCGCCTCGGCCTCGCTCTTGAAGCGGAACACCGGCGCCACCGGGCCGAAGGTCTCTTCGCGCGCGCACAGCATGTCGGAGGTGACGTCGGCGAGCACGGTGGGCGTGTAGAAGCGCTCGCCGATGCGGCTGCCACCGGACACCACCCGAGCACCCTTGGCCAGCGCATCGGCCACGTGCGCCTCGACCTTGGCCATCGCCTGGCCGTCGATCAACGGCCCCTGGTTGACCCCGGCCTCGAAGCCGTTGCCGACCTTGATGGTCTTGGACTTGTCGGCCAGCTTGCGCACGAAGTCGTCGTACACCGAGTCCTGCACGAACAGCCGGTTGGCGCACACGCAGGTCTGGCCGGCATTGCGGTACTTGCTGACCATCGCACCGTCGACGGCGCTGTCGATGTCGGCGTCGTCGAACACGATGAACGGCGCATTGCCGCCGAGCTCGAGCGACACCTTCTTCACCGTCGGTGCGCACTGCTGCATCAGGATGCGGCCGACCTCGGTGGAGCCGGTGAACGACAGATGGCGCACCACATCCGAAGCGCACAGTGCCTTGCCGACCTCGATCGAGCGCGCTGCGTCGGCCGTCACTACGTTGAGCACGCCGGCGGGCATGCCGGCGCGCTGCGCCAGCTCGGCGCACGCCAGCGCCGACAGCGGCGTCGCCTCCGCCGGCTTGATCACCACCGGGCAGCCGGCGGCCAGCGCCGGCGCCACCTTGCGGGTGATCATCGCGATCGGAAAGTTCCACGGCGTGATGGCGGCGCACACGCCGATCGCCTGCTTGATGATGACGGTGCGCTTGGTGGGATCGGTGGTCGGGATCGTCTCGCCGTAGACCCGCTTGCCTTCTTCGGCGAACCACTCGATGAAGCTGGCACCGTAGATGACCTCGCCACGCGCCTCGGCCAGCGGCTTGCCCTGCTCGGCGGTCATGATGCGCGCCAGGTCGTCGGCATGCTGGTTGAGCAGCGCGAACCACTTCATCAGGATGGCGTGGCGCTCCTTGGCGGTCTTGGCGCGCCACAGCGGCCAGGCGGTGTTGGCAGCGATGATCGCGCGCTCGGTTTCGTCGGCGCCGAGGTTGGCCACGTCGGCGAGCTTGAGGCCGGTGGCCGGATCGTTGACCACGAAGCGGCTGCTGCCGCCGATCCAGTGGCCGTCGATCAGCGCGTTGGTTCTCAGCAGCGCGGCGTCCTGCAGCGACGACAGCGGCGACGTCTTCATGTCCATGGGAGCTCCTTCACTTCGCGGCAGGCCAGGCGTCGGAGCCGGCCAGCGCGTCGCGGATGGCGCTGCCGTGCTCGTCGAGCCGCGGCGCCGGACGATCCGATACTGCACGCTCACCGTCCAGCCGCATCGGCGCGGCGACCATGGGCATGCCGGCGTTGTGGATCTTCATGCCGCGCGCCACCACCTGCGGGTGCTGGAACACCTCGGGCAGCTCGAGGATCGGCGCGCACGGCACCGCGTTGGGCTCGAGCAGGGCGGTCCACTGCGCCGTCGTGCGCTCGCGCATCCAGGCGGCGATCAGCGGTGCCAGCTCGTCACGATGCTGGATGCGCAACGCGTTGGTGGCAAAACGCGCGTCGCGGCCGATCGCCTCGCGGCCTGCCAGCGTGCAGAAGCGCTGGAACTGGCCGTCGTTGCCGACCGCCAGCACGATGTGGCCGTCCTGCGTCTTGAACACCTGGTAGGGCACCACGTTGACGTGGGCGTTGCCCATGCGCTTGGGCGTCTTGCCGCCGACCAGGTAGTTGCTGGCCTGGTTGGCCAGCATCGCGAGCTGGGTGTCGAGCAGCGCGGCGTCGATCCAGCGGCCGCGGCCGCTGTGGTGGCGCTCCTGCAGTGCGGCCAGGATCGCCGTGGTCGCGTACAGGCCGGTGAAGAGGTCGGCCACCGCCACACCGACCTTCTGCGGTTCGGCACCCGGAGTGCCGTCCTTCTCGCCGGTCACGCTCATCAGGCCGCCGGTGGCCTGGATCGCGAAGTCGTAGCCGGCGGCCGGCGCATAGGGCCCGTCCTGGCCGTAGCCGGTGATCGAACAATAGATCAACCGCGGGTTGAGCTCACGCAGCGCGGCCTGGTCGAGGCCGTACTTGGCGAGCTGGCCGACCTTGTAGTTCTCCAGCAGCACGTCGGCTTGCGCGGCCAGCTTCTTGACCAACGCCGCGCCTTCGGCACTGGCGATGTCGATCGCGATCGATCGTTTGCCGCGGTTGGCGCTCAGGTAGTACGCCGACATGCGGTCGTCCGCATCACCCCACCACGGCGGGCCCCATTCGCGTGTGTCGTCGCCGTGGCCGGGGCGCTCGACCTTGATCACGTCGGCGCCGTAGTCGGCGAGCAACTGGCTGCACCAGGGGCCGGCGAGCACGCGGCTCAAGTCGAGCACGCGCACGCCCTGCAACGGCGCAGGCCGAGTCATGCCGTAAAGGCCTGAATGCCGGTGATCGCGCGGCCCAGGATCAGCGCGTGGATGTCATGGGTGCCTTCGTAGGTGTTGACGACCTCGAGGTTGACCAGATGGCGGGCGACGCCGAATTCGTCGCTGATGCCGTTGCCGCCCATCATGTCGCGCGCCACACGGGCGATGTCGAGCGCCTTGCCGCAGCTGTTGCGCTTGAGGATGCTGGTGGTCTCGACCGCGGCCTTGCCCTCGTCCTTGAGCCGCCCCAGGCGCAGGCAGCCCTGCAGGCCGAGCGAAATGTCGGTCAGCATGTCGGCGAGCTTTTTTTGCACCAGCTGGTTGGCCGCCAGCGGACGGCCGAACTGCTTGCGATCGAGCACGTACTGGCGCGCGCGGTGCATGCAGTCTTCGGCGGCGCCCAGCGCACCCCAGGCGATGCCGTAGCGCGCGCTGTTCAGGCAGGTGAAGGGGCCCTTCAGGCCACGCACCTCGGGGAACGCGTTGTCCTCGGGGCAGAACACCTCGTCCATCACCACTTCGCCAGTGATGCTGGCACGCAGGCCGATCTTGCTGTGGATCGCCGGTGCCGAGAGGCCCTTGGCCCCCTTGTCGAGGATGAAGCCGCGGATCTGGCCGCCGTCGTCCTTGGCCCAGATGACGAACACGTCGGCGATCGGCGAGTTGGTGATCCACATCTTGGCGCCGCTCACGCTGTAGCCGCCCGGCACCTTCTTGGCCCGTGTGACCATGCTGCCGGGATCCGAGCCGTGGTTCGGCTCGGTGAGGCCGAAGCAGCCGATCCACTCGCCGGTGGCGAGCTTGGGCAGGTACTTGCGTTTCTGCGCCTCGGTGCCGAATTCGTGGATCGGCACCATCACCAGCGAGCTCTGCACGCTCATCATCGAGCGGTAACCCGAGTCGATGCGCTCGACCTCGCGCGCCACCAGGCCGTAGCAGACGTAGTTGAGGCCGGCGCCGCCGTACGCCTCGGGGATCGTCGGGCCCAGCATGCCGAGCGAGCCCATCTCGCGGAAGATCGAGACATCGGTCTTCTCGTGCCGAAACGCCTCGAGCACACGCGGCGCGAGGCGCCCCAGGCAGTACTCGCGTGCGGCGTCGCGCACCTGCCGCTCGTCATCGGTGAGCTGCTCGTCGAGCAGCAGCGGGTCTTCCCAACTGAAACTGGCGCTGGACATGCGGATGCTTCCTGCAGAGCACCGGCGCCCAGGCGCCGGCTAAGCCGGAATCATCCTATATCGCGGGCCGCCTGCGCAGTCGCGCAGGCGTCGCGCTCAGCGGCGCTTCACTTCTTGACGGCCGGCGCGGTCGGCGCCGTGGCCACCGCGGCGCTCGCCGCGGGCGCCATCAGCTTGGCCTCGCGCATCAGCACGCGGTGGAAGCTCTCGGTGCGGTCGAGCCATTGCACGAACGGCTGGCCGTTCATCGTATTGGGCTTGAAGGCGCCCTGCGCCATGAACGCCTTCCACTCGGGCTGCTGCTGCACCTTGGCCAGCAGTTGCTGGTAGTACGCCACCTGCTCGGGCGTGGCGCCGGGCGACATGAAGATGCCGCGCATCATCAGGTACTGCACCGGGATGCCGAACGACATGCAGGTCGGCACGTCGTTCCAGCTCATCTGGCCGGCGATCTTGTCGCGGTAGTCGAGCCGGGCACCGTCGAACACGCACAGCGGCCGCAGTGCACCCTCGCGCCAGAGCTTCTCGCCCTCGATCGGGTTGTTGACCGTGAGGTCGACGTCGCCGGCCGCCAGCGCCTTGGCGACGTCGCCGCCGCCCTTCAGCGGCACGTAGCTGAGCCGCGTGGCGCCTGCGGTTTCCAGCAGCACGCTGATCAACTGGTCTTCCTGCTTGCTGCCGGTGCCGCCGAGCTTGATGGTGCCAGGCGGCGCGGTTCGCATCGCCTCGAGCACGTCCTTGGCCGACTGGTGCGGCGACTTGGCGTTGACCCACAGGATGAACTGGTCCAGCGCGAGCATCTGCACCGGGGTGATGTCCTGCCAGGTGAACTTGGTGCCGGTGGCCAGCGGCGTGGTGAACAGGTTGGACAGCGTGATGATCAGCTTGTGCGGGTTGCCCTGTGCGGCCTTGACGTCGAGCAGGCCTTCGGCCCCCGAGTTGCCCGACTTGTTGACCACGTTGAGCGGCTGCGTCATCAGGGCATGCTTCCTGACCATCTCCTGGATGAAGCGCGCCATCTGGTCGGCGCCCCCGCCGGTGCCGGCGGGCACCACCAGCTCCACCGGAGCCGTGGGCTCCCAGGCCGCAGCGGCAGGGGCCGCCAGCGCAGCCAACCCAGCGAAGACCACCGCGGCGCCCCGCCGGTGCGGTTGGACAGGGGTTCGATCCAAGGTTGCTTTCATCACCGTCGGCACCTCATTGCGCAGCCTGCAGGGTCACGATGAGCGATGCTATGTCGCGAGCCGGGCGGTACCCGGTCTTTTCAGACAACTCGCCGGTAACGAGCGACTACAAATTCACACCCGGAGACTGCCTGCATCCGCCGGGTATTTTGAGGGCTTCACCGGATCGACGCGAGCGGGCGATCACGACACGAACAGGGTCGATGCGCTGCCCTTGTATCCTCGCGGTGCCCAGCCCGACCGCACGCCGCAGGAGAACCGTCATGCCGATGACCTTCACCGTCGCCAGCCGCCGCAGCGCCTTGTTGCGCGGCTCGGGCGCGCTGCTGGCTCTGTTGGGCGTCGACGCCGTGGCCGAAGACGGATATCCCAGCCGCCCGATCCGCCTGGTGCCGTTCGGCACGGCCGGTGGGCCGATCGACAACATCGCACGCAGCTACGGCGAGGCGATCAAGCAGCGATTCGGGCAGCCGGTGATCGTCGATGCCAAGCCCGGCGCCAGCGGCATCGTCGCCACCGATTTCGTCGCCAAGGCACCGGCGGATGGCTACACGCTGCTGCTCACCCTGTCGCTGACGCACACCACGGTGCCGCTGCTGCAGCAGAAGGTGCCCTACGACCCGGTGCGCGACTTCCAGCCGCTGACCAAGATCGCCACCGGCGGGCCGATGTTCGTGGTGCCGGCCAGCGCACCGCCGAACAACCTGAAGGAGTTCGTCGCCTGGGCCAAGGCCAAGGGGCGCGTGACCTACGGCACCTGGGGCAACGGCTCGTCGGCACACCTGTTCGGCGAACTCTTCAAGCGCCAGACCGGCGCACCCATGGAACACGTGCCGTACAAGGGCGAGGCCGTCGCGCACCTGGACATGTTCGGCGGCGTGCTCGACACCGCGTGGGCCAACCCGGCCACCGCCCGCACCCACCTGCAGGCCGGGAAAATCAAAGTGATGGGCATCATCGGCTCGCAGCGCGTCGGCACCATCCCGAGCGTGCCGACCTTCACCGAGCAGGGCTTCGAGGGCTTCGGCCTGGACAGCTGGATGGGTTTCTTCGCGCCGGCGCGCACGCCGGCGCCGGTGCTCGACAAGCTGGTGGCCGCGCTGCGCGAGATCACGCAGTCGCCGGAGTTGCGCGGCAAGTTGCTCGACATGGGTTTCGAGCCAGTGGGTGGCACACCCGATGCATTTGCCGCGGGCATCGCGAGCGAGGTGCCGGTGTGGGCCGCGCTGGTCAAGGCAGCCGGCGTGACACCGCAGTGACCGAGTCATGAAGACCGTTCCGATCACCATCGACACCGGCACCGCCTACGGCCGGCCCGCGCCGAGCTACAACTCCGAGCTCACCGAGGTCGGCGCCGGCACGCCGATGGGCGAGCTGCTGCGCCGGTACTGGCACCCGATCGGCCTCACGGCCGACGCCAACGCCACGCCGCGCTTGCTGCGCGTGCTGGGCGAAGACCTGGTGCTGTTTCGCGACCAGGCCGGCAGGCCCGGCCTGGTGCACCCCCATTGCACGCACCGCGGCGCCTCGCTCGTGTACGGCAAGGTCGAAGAGCGCGGCATCCGCTGCTGCTACCACGGCTGGTTGTTCGACGTGCAAGGCCACTGCCTGGAGCAGCCGTGCGAACCCAATCTTGGCGAGCCGAGCCGCAGCCGGCGCCGCCAGCCCTGGTATCCCTTGCAGGAGCGCTACGGCATGGTGTGGGCCTACCTGGGGCCGCCCGATCGCAAGCCGACGCTGCCGCGCTACGAGGCGCTCGAGGTGCTGGGCGAGGACGAGTTCATCGACGCCGACGACAACTCCATCGGCGGCGGTGGGCCGAAGGTCATTCCCTGCAACTGGCTGCAGCACTACGAGAACCTGGTCGACCCGTTCCACGTGGTCATCCTGCACGGCAGCTTCAGCGGCACGCAGTTCGTCGAGGCGATGTCACTGATGCCCGACGTCACCTGGGACGAGACGCCGCTCGGCGTGAAGACGGTGTCGCTGCGCAAGCTGCCCGATGGCTCGACGTTGCGACGCATCAGCGAGGCGGCGCTGCCGACGTTGCGCGTGATTCCCAACCCGCGTGTCGGGCAATACGGCCGCGTCGAGTCGATCGGCTGGGTGCTGCCGATCGACGACACGCACTTTCGCATCTACGTGGCCGGCCGCGTCAAGGCCAAGGGCGATCTGGTCAAGATGCGCTCGCGGCTGAACGGCAAGCTGTGGGAAGAACTCACCGACGCTGAACACCGCGACTTCCCCGGTGACTACGAGGCGCAGGTGAGCCAGGGCGCGGTCGCCTGGCACTCCGAGGAGCACCTGGCCACCAGCGACCGTGGCATCGCCATGCTGCGCCGCGTGCTGCAGCGCCAGCTCGAAGCAGTGAAGGCGGGCGACGATCCCGCGGGCGTGAGCCGCGACCCCGACGCGGCGCCGGTGCAGTTCGAGGCCGGCAACTACCTCGTGCGCGCCACCTAGAATCATTGGTTCCGTTGCAAGGCCACGCATGAAAGCCGCCGAGATCCGCGCCACGTTCCTGAAGTTCTTCGAGTCCAAGGGCCACCAGGTCGTGGCCAGCTCGCCCGTGGTGCCGGGCGACGACCCGACGCTGCTGTTCACCAACGCCGGGATGAACCAGTTCAAGGACGTCTTCCTCGGCTTCGACAAGCGGCCGTACACACGCGCCGCCACCTCGCAGAAGTGCATCCGCGCCGGCGGCAAGCACAACGATCTGGAGAACGTGGGTTACACGGCGCGTCACCACACGTTCTTCGAGATGCTCGGCAACTTCAGCTTCGGCGACTACTTCAAGCGCGACGCGCTGAAGTACGCGTGGGAGCTGCTGACCGTGCAATACAAGCTGCCGGCCGAGAAACTCTGGGCCACGGTGTATGCCGAGGATGACGAGGCTTACGACATCTGGCTCAAGGACATCGGGCTGCCGGCCGAGCGCATCGTGCGCATCGGCGACAACAAGGGCGCGCGTTATGCGTCGGACAACTTCTGGATGATGGGCGACACCGGCCCGTGCGGCCCGTGTTCGGAGATCTTCTACGACCACGGCCCCGCAGTGGCGGGCGGCCCGCCGGGGTCGCCCGAGCAGGACGGCGACCGCTACATCGAGATCTGGAACAACGTCTTCATGCAGTTCAACCGCACCGAAGACGGCGTGATGCACAAGCTGCCCAAGCCGAGCGTCGACACCGGCATGGGCCTGGAGCGGCTGACGGCGGTGCTTCAGCACGTGCACTCGAACTACGAGATCGACCTCTTCGCCACGCTGCTGTCGGCCACCCGCGATGCCGTGACCACCGCCGGCGCGTTGCCGATCGCCGACCTGCAGACGCCCTCGCTGCGCGTCATCGCCGACCACATCCGCGCCTGCGCGTTCACGGTGACCGACGGCGTGATCCCGGGCAACGAAGGGCGCGGCTACGTGCTGCGCCGCATCGCGCGGCGCGCCATCCGCCACGGCTACAAGCTCGGTGCCAGGAAAGCCTTCTTCCACAAGCTCGTCGCTCCGCTGGCGGCCGAAATGGGGGATGCGTACCCGGAATTGCGCCGCGAATCGACGCGCGTGACCGAGGTGTTGAGGGTCGAAGAGGAGCGTTTCTTCCAGACCATCGCCAA
>DATDJF010000149.1:0-10281 GCA_036520715.1 Burkholderiaceae bacterium
CAGGCCAGTGCGAGCTCCTCGTCGCTGAGGCCGAACGCGTCGGCCGCGCCGCTGGCCACCAGCGGCAACGCCTGCAGCACCTTCACCGCCGAGCGGGCGAACACCGGGCGCTGAATGTCGCCCACTGCACGCACGGTGGCGCCCTGCGGGTCGACCACGACGAACGCGCCGCGGTGCGACGACTCGACGATGCCGCCGCGGGTGGCTTCGACCAGGCAGGGGTTCATGGGCAGGGAGGCTGGCGCTGCAGCGACTGTAGCGCGGGCAACCGCACTGTCGCGGTCATGACAGCCGCCGCGGCGCGTGCCGCCTACCGTGGCGCGATCTGCACGAACGGGCTGCCGCGATGACTGCCACCAGCGATCCCCTGCGCATGCTGCGCGCGCTCAACGAGACCGCGGCGTTCAACCGCTGGTGCGGCTTTCAGGTGCAGCACGCGGCGCCTGGCGAAGTGGAGCTGGCGCTGCCGTGGCGCGCCGAGCTCGGCCAGTACACCGGCTTCCTGCATGCCGGGGTGGTGGGCGCGCTGATCGACACTGCCTGCGGCTATGCCGCGGCCACGCAACTCGGCGCGCGCGTCCTGGCCTCGCACTTCGCGGTCAATTGCCTGCGCCCGGCGGTGGGCGAACGTTTCGTCGCCAAGGCGCGTGTGCTGCGTGCTGGCAGGCAACAGGTGTTCACTCACTGCGAGCTGTACGCCCACGCCAAGGGAGCGGACAAGCTGGTGGCCACCGGCGAAACGCTGCTGTGCGTGGTGGCCGAGGGGGCACCGGCCTGACGCCGCGGCGTTTTGCCACTACGCTGCGTGGCCATGAGTTCCACCCTGTCCACCATCGCGGTGGTCGGCGCCGGCGCGGTCGGCAGCTACTTCGGCGCGCTGCTGGCGCGTGCCGGCCACCGTGTGACGCTGATCGGCCGTGCGCCGCACGTGGCGGCGATCCGCGCGCGGGGCCTGATGCTGCACAAGGCCGGCGCCGTCGAGGCGGTGCGCCTGGAGGCCAGCACCGAGCTGGCCGCGGTGCGTTATGCCGACCTGGTGCTGTTTTGCGTCAAGTCGACCGACACCGACGCGGTGGCGCGCGAACTGGCGCCGCACCTGGGCGCGCAGGCGCTGCTGATGAGCCTGCAAAACGGCGTCGACAACGCGCTCACGCTGGCCCGGCATCTGCGCTGCACGGTGGTGCCCACCGTCGTCTACGTGGCCACCGCGATGCCCGCGCCCGGCGTGGTGCAGCACCACGGCCGCGGTGATCTGGTGATCGGCCCGCTCGACGCCGCGTCGGCGCACGACGTGGCACTGATGCAGCGGCTGCAGGCGCTGGTCGAGCTGTTCGCCAAGGCCCAGGTGCCGGTGCGCATCTCGGCCGACGTGATGGCCGAGCTGTGGAGCAAGCTGATGGTCAACTGCGCCTACAACGCGATCTCGGGCCTGGCGCAACTGCCCTACGGCAAGATGGCCGGTGTGCCCGATGTCGTGGCGCTGCAGCGCGCCGTGGTGCACGAGGTGGTGGCGGTGGCGCAGGCCGAAGGCATCACGCTCGACCTCGAGGCGTCGCTGCAGGCGATGGAGCGCCTCGCCGCCGCGATGCCGGCGCAGCTCTCGTCCACCGCGCAGGACATGGCACGCGGCAAGCCGAGCGAGATCGACCACCTCAATGGCACAGTGGCGCGCCGCGGCGCCGCGCTGGGCGTGCCCACGCCGGTGAACCAGGCTTTGTTTGCGCTGGTGAAATTGGTGGAGGCGGGGCGGGCTCAGGCCCTCTAGGGACCTGCATCCGGCGTGCTGCCGGACTGCTCGATCCAGCGTTCACGCGACGCCTTGAGGTGGCCGCACATGGCCGCCGCAGCCTCCTGCGGATCGCGCAGTTCGAGGGCACGGAAGATCGCCTCGTGCTCGTCGAATGCCGTCTGCCACGAGCGCGCGTTCTCCGCGCGACGACTCATGCGCGAGGTGATCGCGCCGTGGCGGGCGTCGAACAACTCACCCACCAAACGCACGAGCAGCGTGTTCCCGGTGAGTTCCGCGATCGCCACGTGGAAGCGGCGGTCCGTCTCCAGCGGCGTGTTGCCGCGCCGGATGTCGTTGCGCATGGCCTCGAGGCAGGCCCTGACGCGATCGAGGCCTTGTCGGGTCACGCGCGCGGCCGCCAGGGTGATGACCGCACCCTCGAGCACCGAGCGCGCCTGCATCAGCTCCGACGGGCTTTCTCCGAGCATCGGCGACTCCAGCGCCGCGGGCGCGGAGGGCGGTGTGCAGACATAGACGCCCGAGCCCATGCGGGTCTCGACGATGCCCTCGATCTCCAGTGCAATCAGCGCCTCGCGCAGCGAGGGTCGGGAGACACCGAGTTGCAACGCCAGCTCGCGTTCCGGCGGCAAGCGGGTGCCCGGTGCAAAGCGCGACGCTTCGATGACCGAGCGGATCTGGTCCGCCACCTGCTGGTACAGCCGACGCGAATCGGCCGGTTTGGGAACCGCGGGCTTGGGCAGGGTCGACAATTGGTCAGGCCACTCTCTCGGGGGTGCCGCGAGCATACACGCGCACGATGCCGTTCCGGACGCCGGACCGCAGGCACTCCGGGGAATGAGAGGGTTTCTACTGGTCAGGCCAAAACGTCGCATCCTCTATATTGGCCTGACCAAAGTGGCCTGACCAATAGAGGAGACACACATGATGGGCATGGCGAGGAACGGTTTTGTGTTCTGGGCCGCAGCGGTGGCAGCATTGCTGAGCATGACTTGGGCACCCACCGCGCGCGCACACGACGATGCCGATGAGCGGGCGCTGCGCGCCGCCGTCGAGGACGCGCAACGCCACGCCGCGCCTGGCAGACGGCCCATCGTCGAGACGCACATTCATTTCTGGCAGGTCACGCGGCCGGGCGGCGTGCCGTGGCCCACGCCGGCGGAAGGGCCGATCTACCGCGACGTGCTGCCGCACCACTACACCGCCATGGCCCGGGCCAACGGTGTCGTGACCGCCGGCGTCGTGGAGGCGAGCGGCATCGTCGAAGACAACCAGTGGATCCTCGACCTGGTCAGACACGACAGGTTCTACTCGTTTTTCGTCGGCAACCTCGAGATCGGCGCGTCGACCTTCGCCCGCGACCTGGCGCGTTTCGCGCGCGACTCGCGCTTCGTGGGAATCCGCGGCTACCTCACCGGTCCGGCCGAAGGCATCACGCTCAGCCCGGCCCAGCTCGACAGCCTGCGCAACCTGGCACGGCGCGGCATGACGCTCGACCTCATCAGCCGCGGGACGAAGAATCCAAAGGATCAGGTGCAGGCGCTGTGCACCGCAGTGCCCGAGCTGCGCATCATCATCAACCACCTGGGGGGTGCCAAGGGGCCGCCGCCGGTGGACCCCACGTGGGAGCTCGAGATTCGCCGCCTCGCCGACGTCTGCCCGAATCTGTACATGAAGTTCTCGTCGTTCTATGACATGTACGCCCCAGGCGACGTCGTCTTCCCGTCTCCGACGGACCTCGGCCCCTACAAGGCGCACTTCGACGTGCTGATGACCGCGTTCGGCGCGGACCGCCTGATCTGGGGCAGCAACTGGCCGGTGATCGCCCTGCACGGGACTTTCGAGGCCCAGATCGCCATCGCCGAGGAGTACCTCGCGCCCTTCGGCACCGCCGTGCGCGACAAGGTGATGTTCAAGAACGCCCTCGCGTTCTACCGCCGGCACAAGGCGGAGCGCCACCACCGCGACTGAGCGGCGGCACGCGCGCCGGGCCCACGCGCACAATCCGCGCGATGCCCGACGCCGCCCAACCCATCCCGGTCGAATTCGCACAGGCCCTGCGCGAACTTCAACTGGCCGCCGTTGACGAGGCCCTTGCCGGCGCGCCCCTGACCGGCGGCGTCTCTTCGGACATCTGGCGCATCCACACCGCGCGCGGTGCGGTGTGCGCCAAGCGCGCGCTGTCCAAGCTGCGCGTCGCCGCCGATTGGCGCGCGCCGATCTCGCGCAACCGCTACGAGGCGCGCTGGATGCAGGTGGCTGCCGAGGCGGTGCCCGGCTGCACGCCACGTGTGCTGGGCCAGCACGAAGAGCTCGGTGTATTGGTGATGGATTACCTCGATCCCGAGCGCCATGCCTTGTGGAAGCAGTGCCTGCGCGGCGGCGAGGTGAATGCAGGCTTTGCGCGTGCGGTGGGCGACACGCTGGCGCGCATCCATTCGCATGCAGCCGCGCGGCCCGAGCTGGCGGCGCAGTTCGACACCGACGCGATCTTCTTCGACATCCGGCTCGAGCCGTACCTGCTCGCCAGCGCCGAGAAAAACCCGGACCTGGCGCCGGCCTTGCGACGCCTCGTCGCGCAGACGCAATCGCACAAGGTGTCGCTGGTGCATGGCGACGTGAGCCCGAAGAACGTCCTCGTCGGGCCCGACGGTCCGGTGTTGCTGGATGCCGAGTGCGCGTGGTGGGGCGATCCGGCGTTCGACCTCGCGTTCTGCCTGAACCACCTGCTGCTCAAGTGCCTGTGGGTACCGGCGGCGCGCGACCGGCTGCTGGCCGGTTTCGACGCGTTGACCGCCGGCTATTTCGAGCGGGCCGATTGGGAGCCGTGCGACGCGCTCGAGGCGCGCGCCGCGGCACTGCTGCCGGGCCTGCTGCTGGCGCGCGTCGACGGCAAGTCGCCGGTCGAGTACATCACGTCGGATGCCGAGCGGGCCGTGGTGCGCCGCGTCGCCGGCGGCTTGCTGCATGATGCACCGGCGCGCCTGCGCGACGTCAGCCACGCTTGGCGCCAGCACCTGATGCCCCGATGAGCAGCCAGAACCCCAGCGAGATCCGCTTCGTGCACGCACGCCGCGTCTGGGACAGCCGCGGCCACCCCACGGTCGAGGCCGAAGTGCGGCTGCACGCCGGCGCCGTCGGCCGTGCCATCGTGCCGGCGGGTGCCAGCAAGGGCACGCGCGAGGCGCTCGAGCTGCGTGATGGCGGCCACGCGCACGGCGGGCTCGACGTGCAGCGCGCGGTGTCGCAGATCAACGGCGACATCGCGCGCGCGTTGATGGGCATGGCCGCCAACGACCAGGCCGCGCTCGACGAGCGGCTGATCGAGCTCGACGGCACGCCCAACAAATCCCGGCTCGGCGCCAATGCCACGCTCGCGGTGTCGATGGCCGCCGCGCACGCGGCCTCGGCAGCGCACGGCGTGCCGCTGTACCAGTACCTCGGCGGTCCCAATGCCGCGCTGCTGCCGACGCCGCAGGTGCAGATCTTCGGCGGCGGCGCGCACGCCGGCCGCCGCACCGACATCCAGGACTTCATGGTCGTGTGCCCCGGCGCGAAGACGTTCGCGCAGGCGATCGAATGGACGGCCGAGGTCTATCGCCACGCCGGCCTGCTGATGCGCGCGCGCGGCGCCACCTTCGGCGTGGCCGACGAAGGCGGCTGGTGGCCGGTGTTCAACACCAACGAGCAGGCGCTCGAGGCGCTGGTGGCGGCGATCGAGCGTGCACGCTTCGTGCCCGGCGAGCAGGTGGCCATTGCGCTGGACGTCGCGGCCAGCGACTTCGGCAAGGGCGGCCGCTACACACTCGGCCTGGAACGCCGCGAGCTCGACAGCGACGGCATGACCGAGCTGCTGGTGCGCTGGATCGAGAAGTACCCGATCGTCAGCATCGAGGATCCGCTGGCCGAGGACGACCTCGATGGCTTCGCTCGGTTCACCCGTGCGGTGGGCGCCAAGCTGCAGGTGGTGGGCGACGACCTGCTGGTGTCGAGCCCGACGCTGCTGCGCCAGGCCGCGGCGGCGGGTGCAGCCAACACCGTGCTGCTGAAGCCCAACCAGCGCGGCACGCTGACCGAGACGCTGCAGTGCTGGCAGGCCGCGAAGGCGGCAGGTTACGCCGGCATCGTGTCGGCGCGCTCGGGCGAGACCGAGGACACGACGATCGTTCACCTGGCGATCGGCTGGCAGGTCGGCCAGCTCAAGGTCGGCGCGTTCGCGCGCGGCGAGCGCATGGCCAAGTGGAACGAGGTGCTGCGCATCGAGGAGCGGCTCGGCGCGCGGGGCCGTTATGCCGGCGCCGCCGCGCTCGGCCGCAATCCACCGGGGCGTTGAGCGCCGGGCTGCGGCACGCTGCGCTTGCCCGGCAGCGCGCAATGGCAATTCCCGATGCGTGCGTGCGTCGCAGCGCGTCCAATACGATGTGTGCTCGACGCCGGCACGATCTTCCATCCAACCCTTCAGCACCGCATGACGTGGTCCATCCTCGCGCGCGACGGCCGCGGCCGCTTCGGCGTCGCCATCGCGAGCCGTTTCTTCGCGGTGGGCGCGCTGTGCGTGCACACGCGGCGCGGCGTCGGCACAGTGGCGACGCAGGCGCTGATGAATCCGCTGTACGGGCCGGCGGGTCTCGCTCGCCTCGCCGCAGGATGTGCGCCGGCCGACGTGGCGGCCGAGCTGACCAGCGCCGACGCCGGGCGTGCGCAACGCCAGTTGCACCTGCTCGGCGCCCGTGGCCGCGGCGCGGCACACACCGGCGAGGCCTGCGTCGACTGGTGCGGGCACCAGGTGTTCGACGACTTCAGCGTCGCCGGCAACATGCTGGCCGGGCCGCAGGTGCTGCAGGCCACCATCGATGCCTTCGCTGCGCACGCGCGGCAGCCGCTGGCCGAGCGGCTGCTCGAGGCGATGGCGGCTGGCGAGGCGGCGGGCGGCGACAAGCGCGGCAAGCAGTCGGCCGCGCTGCGCATCCACGGCGACGAGGATCATGCCGAGCTCGACCTGCGGGTCGACGACCATGTCGAGCCGATCGCCGAGTTGCGGCGCCTGCACGCGGTGAGCCTGCAGCGCTTCCAGCCGTTCATCGCTTGCCTGGCCGGCCGCCACGACCCGGTGGGCGAGCTCGATCGCGCGCGCATCGAAGCGCGCGTCGAAGCATTTCAAGCGGCACGTGCGGCGCGGGTGTGACGCATGCGCCTGGATCGAACTTCCTTCTTTCGGAGCCTGACGATGAACACAATCCCGAAGTCGCTGTTGGCCTTGCTGCTGTCCGCCGCCGCAGGTGCCACCGCAGCGCAGACGCTGCGCGTCGGCCTGGCCGAAGACCCCGACGTGCTCGACCCGACGCTGGCGCGCACCTTCGTCGGCCGCATCGTGTTCGCCGCGCTGTGCGACAAGCTGCTCGAGATCGACGAGAAGCTCACCATCGTGCCGCAGCTGGCCACCGCCTGGGAGTGGTCGGCCGACAACAAGGCGCTGACGATGAAGATCCGGCCCGGCGTCACCTTCCACGACGGCGAAAAGCTCGACGCCGCGGCGGTGAAGTTCAACCTCGAGCGCCACAAGACGATGCAGGGCTCCAATCGCCGCGGCGAGCTGGCGCCGCTGGCCAGCGTCGACGTGGTCGATGCGATGACGGTGAAGCTCAACCTGAGCGCGCCGTTCTCGCCGCTGCTGGCCGCGCTGGCCGACCGCGCCGGCATGATGGTGAGCCCGAAGGCCGCGTTGGCCGCGGCTGCGAACTTCGGTGCCAAGCCGGTGTGCTCGGGGCCGTTCAAGTTCGCCGAGCGCATCGCGCAGGACCGCATCGTGCTCGAGCGCTACGACGGCTACTGGAACAAGGCGCAGGTCCACTTCGACAAGGTGATCTACACGCCGATCGTCGACTCCACCGTGCGGCTGGCGAACCTGAAGTCGGGCCAGTTCGACTTCATCGAGCGTGTGGCTTCGTCCGACATCGAAAAGTTGCAGGCCGAGAAGAAGTTCAAGGTCGCCCGCATCACCGAGATCGGCTACCAGGGCATCACGATCAACGTCGGCAAGAGCGAGCAGGCGCAGAAAAATGCGCTCGGCAAGGATCCTCGCGTTCGCGAGGCCTTCGAGCTGGCGATCGATCGGCAGGGCGTGGCGCAGGTGGTGATGGACAACGAGGCCACCGTGGGCAACCAGTGGGTCGCGCCGAACAATCCGTACTACGCCAAGAACGTGCCACTGCCCAAACGCGACATCGCCAAGGCCAAGGCGCTGCTCAAGGAAGCCGGCATTCCCAACCCCACCGTCACGCTGATGACGGCCACCACCAGCGACGCGCAGCGCCTGGCGCTGGTGGTGCAGGCGATGACGCGCGAAGCCGGCTTCGACGTCAAGGTACAGGCCACCGAGTTCGCGACCTCGCTCAACCTGGCCGACAAGGGCGAGTTCGACGCCTACGTGCTGGCCTGGAGTGGCCGCGCCGACCCCGACGGCAACGCCTTCAGCTTCCACGGCTGCAAGCAGCCGCTCAACTACGCCGGCTACTGCAGCGCCGAGACCGACGCGCTGCTCAACCAGTCGCGCACGCAGCGCGACCCGGCCGAGCGCAAGAAGACCTACGAGCAGATCGCCGCGCGTGTGCTCAAGGAGCGGCCGATCATCTATCTGTACCACCGCAACTGGCTGTGGGCCTACAACCCCAAGTTGAGCGGCGTGCGCAACGTGCCCGACGGGTTGCTGCGGGTCACCGGGCTGAAGATGGGCAACGGCAGCCCGTGATGCTGAAGGCTCGATGACCGAATACCTGCTCAAGCGTCTGGCGCAGGTGGTGCCGACGCTGGTGTTCGTGTCGATGCTGATCTTCGGGCTGCAGCAGTTGCTGCCCGGCGACCCGGCCAAGGTGCTGGCCGGCGAGGAGCAGGACCCCACCGTCATCGCGCATCTGCGCGAGAAGCTGCACCTCGACGAGCCGCTGCCGATCCGCTATGCCTACTGGGTGGGCGGCGTGCTGAAGGGCGACCTCGGCGAATCGGTGCGTACGCAGCAGGCGGTGCTCGACCTGGTGCTGCAGAAGCTGCCGGTCACGATCCAGCTCGGGCTGATGGCGTTCGTGATCGCGCTGGCGATCGGCATCCCCACCGGCATCGTGGCTGCGGTGGGCCGCGGCACCTGGTGGGACAGCGCCGCCAACGCGGTGGCGCTGTGGGGCATCTCGACGCCGAACTTCTGGCTCGGCATCCTGCTGATCCTGCTGTTCTCGGTGCAGCTCGGCTGGTTGCCGGCGTCGGGCTACGTGAGCCCGTTCGAGGACTGGCGTGCCAACCTGGCGTCGATGATCATGCCGGCCTTCGTGCTCGGCAACGCGCTGGCAGCGGTGCTGATGCGCCACACCCGCAGCGCGATGCTGCAGGTGCTGCAGTCCGACTACGTGCGCACCGCCCGCGCCAAGGGCCTCAACGAGCGCTCGGTGATCCTCAAGCACGCGCTGCGCAACGCGCTGACGCCGGTCATCACTTTGGGCGCACTCGAGCTCGGCACGTTGTTGTCGGGCGCGGTGCTCACCGAGCAGGTCTTCACGATCCCCGGCTTCGGCAAGCTGATCGTCGACTCGGTGTTCAACCGCGACTACGCGGTGGTGCAGGGCGTGGTGCTCGTCACCGCCACCGCGTACGTGATGTTGAGCCTGCTGGCGGACTTGGCGTACTTCGCGGTGAATCCGCGGTTGCGGGGGTGAGATGAGATTGGCCTTATCTGCCCAACGAGAGAGCCCGCCGGTGCGCCCGGCCGGCGGTCACTTTCATTTGGGGCCGCAAATGAAAGTAGCTCGGCCGCCGGCCGAGACCGGAGGGATCTATTGCAATAGCGAGCGCATCGAAGGGCGCTCGAAGCATTGACATGGCAGCGGTCCTCTCCACCCCCGCGCTCGGCACGCAACCCAGGCCCGCGAGCCCCGGCCGAAGGGCGTTGCGCAAGCTGCTGCGCCGCCGGCCGGCCGTGGTGGGCATGGTGATCGTGCTGGTGTTCATCGTGCTGGCGGTGTTTGCACCTTGGATCGCGCCGCATGACCCGGTGGCCACGAGCTGGGGCGCGATTCGCAAGGCGCCGAGCGCGCTGCACTGGTTCGGCACCGACGAGATCGGCCGCGACGTGCTGTCGCGCGTGATCTGGGGCACGCAGGCCTCGCTGCTGGCCGGCGTGGTGTCGGTGTCGATCTCGCTGCTGCTCGGCGTGCCGATCGGTCTGGCGGCCGGGTTCGTCGGCGGCGTGGTCGACGGCCTGATCTCGCGCGTGACCGATGCCT
Organism: Burkholderiaceae bacterium; assembly: GCA_036520715.1. Lineage (GTDB taxonomy): Bacteria > Pseudomonadota > Gammaproteobacteria > Burkholderiales > Burkholderiaceae_C > JAEUPI01. The sequence goes on from DATDJF010000149.1 coordinate 10,018, forward strand.
TCCTGGCGTGTCCGTTCCTCATCCTGGCGATCGCGCTGGCGGCCTTCCTCGGCCCCAGCCTGACCAACGCGATGATCGCCATCGGCGTCTCGGCGACGCCGATCTTCGTGCGGCTCACGCGTGCGCAGGTGATCAACGTCAAAGTGGAGGACTATGTCGAGGCGGCGCGGGCGCTCGGCAATCCGCCGTGGCGCATCGCGCTGCGGCACGTGCTGCCCAACGTCACCGCGCCGCTGATCGTGCAGGCCACGCTGGCCATCGCGG
>DATDJF010000150.1:0-3351 GCA_036520715.1 Burkholderiaceae bacterium
GGAATCCTGCCGCCGATGAGCGAAGGCGAGGCGCTCGAAGTCGCAGCCATCCATTCGGTATCGGCTAGCGGCTTCGAGGCGGCCCGTTGGGGCGAACGGCCCTACCGCGCGCCGCACCACAGCGCCTCGGGGGCCGCGATGGTCGGCGGCGGCGCGTTGCCGAGGCCGGGTGAAATTTCGCTTGCGCACCGGGGCGTGCTGTTCCTGGACGAACTGCCCGAGTTCGACCGCGACGTGCTGGAGTCGCTGCGCGAGCCGCTGGAGTCCGGCAAGGTGTCCATTTCGCGCGCCGCGCGCCAGTCGCAGTTTCCGGCGCGCTTTCAGCTGGTGGCCGCGATGAACCCGTGCCCCTGCGGCTGGCTCGGCGCCCCTGTCGGCGGCGGCCACCGTTGCCGCTGCACGCCCGACCAGATCGCGCGCTACCAGGGCCGCATCTCGGGGCCGCTGCTCGATCGCATCGACATGCAGGTCGAGGTGCACGCGGCGCCGGCGCAGCAGATGCTGGCCGGCGGCGACGGGGACACGTCGGCCACGGTGGCGCAGCGCGTGGCACGCGCACGGACGCTCCAGCTCGAGCGCCAGGACGCGGTCAACGCCGATCTGGCGCCGCCGCAGCTCGACGTGCACTGCGCGCTCGATGACACGACCCGCCAGTTCGCGCAGCGCGCCGCGGCCCACATGGGCTGGTCGGGCCGCAGCCTGCACCGCGTGATCAAGCTGGCGCGCACGATCGCCGATCTCGACGGCGCGGCGGCGATCGAGACCACGCACCTCGGCGAGGCGATGCAGTTGCGCCGCGGCTTGCCCGAGCGCTGACGCGTCTTCGCCTACAGGACCGAGGCGAGCGCCCGTTGCGCCTGCGCCGGATCGATCGCCTGCGCCGCTGCCCACGCCTGCAACTGGTCGCGCGCGATGCGGCCGACGTTGAAGTAAGTGGCTTGCGGATGCGCCAGGTAGAAGCCGCTCACGCTGGCTGCCGGCGTCATCGCCAGGCTCTCGGTGAGCTCCATGCCGATCTCCTGCGCCTGCAGCAGCTCGAACATCGCACGCTTGATCGTGTGGTCGGGGCACGCGGGGTAACCCGGCGCCGGCCGGATGCCGCGATACGCCTCGGCGATCAACTGCTCGTTGCTCAGCGACTCGTCGCTCGCATAACCCCACAGATCGGTGCGCACGCGCTGGTGCAATCGTTCGGCGAAGGCTTCGGCCAGCCGGTCGGCCAGCGCCTTCAGCATGATCGCGCTGTAGTCGTCGTGGTCGGCCAGGAACTGCCGCTCCTTCTTGTCGACGCCCACGCCGGCCGTCACCGCGAAGAGGCCCACGTAGTCGTCACGCACGCCGCGCGGTGCCACGAAGTCGGCCAAGCAGCGGTTAGGCCGGCGCGCGCCGTCGATCACCGGGCGCTCGGCCTGCATGCGCAGCGGCCACCAGCGCAACAGCACCTCGCGACGCGACTCGTCGGCGTAGAGCTCGATGCAGTCGTCGTCCACCGTGTTGGCCGGCCACAGGCCGATCACCCCGTGCGCGCTCAGCCAGCGGCCCTCGATCAGGCGCTGCAGCAAACGGCGGCCGTCGCTCATCACGCGGGTGGCCTCGGCGCCGACCACCTCGTCGCGCAGGATGTCGGGAAACTTGCCCGCCAGATCCCAGGTCTGGAAGAACGGGCCCCAGTCGATGCAGGCCGCGATCTCGGCCAGGTCCTGGTTGCGAAACAGCCGCCGGCCGATGAACTTGGGCTTGAGCGGCACGTAGGCGTTCCAGTCGATCGGCGTCTTGTTGGCGCGCGCCTCGGCCAGCGTCACCAGCACCGCGGGCTTCTTCGCCGCGTGCAGCGCCCGCACCCGCTCGTAATCGGCGGTGAGATCGCTGATGAATCTGGCGGCGCGCTGGTCCGACAGCAGGTCGGCGCAGACGCCGACCGAACGCGACGCATCGGGCACGTAGACCACCGGGCCTTCGTAGTGGGGCGCGATCTTCACCGCCGTGTGCACGCGGCTGGTGGTGGCGCCGCCGATCAGCAGCGGGATCTTCTTGACGCGGAACCAGTCGTCGCGCTGCATCTCGGCGGCGACGTGCTGCATCTCCTCCAGGCTGGGCGTGATCAGCCCCGACAGGCCGATGATGTCGGCGCCCTCGACGCGCGCCTTGGCCAGGATGTCCTGGCACGGCACCATCACGCCCATGTTGACGACTTCGAAGTTGTTGCACTGGAGCACGACGGTGACGATGTTCTTGCCGATGTCGTGCACGTCACCCTTCACGGTGGCGATGACGATCTTGCCCTTCGACCTCGCCTCGCCGCCGGCATTCACCATGGCCTGTTTTTCCGCCTCGATGTAGGGCAGCAGGTGGGCCACCGCCTGCTTCATCACACGCGCGCTCTTCACCACCTGCGGCAGGAACATCTTGCCCTGGCCGAACAGGTCGCCGACGACGTTCATGCCCGCCATCAGCGGCCCTTCGATCACGTGCAAAGGGCGGCCGCCTTCGGCGCGCACACGCTGCCAGCAGGCTTCGGTGTCCTCGACGATGAAGTCGTTGATGCCGTGCACCAGGGCGTGCGACAGGCGTTCGTCGACACCGGCCTGGCGCCAGGCCAGCTTGGTGCTCTCGTCCTTGGCCGCGCCCTTCACCTGCTCGGCCACTTCGAGCAGCCGCTCGGTGGCGTCGGCGCGCCGGTTCAGCACCACGTCTTCGACACGTTCGCGCAATGCCGCGTCGAGCTCGTCGTAGACGCCGATCATGCCGGCGTTGACGATGCCCATGTCCATGCCGGCGCGGATCGCGTGGTACAGGAACACCGTGTGGATCGCCTCGCGCACCGGCTCGTTGCCGCGGAAGCTGAAGCTCACGTTGCTGACGCCGCCCGACACCTTGGCGCCGGGCAGATGGCTCTTGATCCAGCGTGTCGCGTCGATGAAATCGACCGCGTAGTTGGCGTGCTCCTCGATGCCGGTGGCGATCGCGAAGATGTTGGGGTCGAAGATGATGTCCTCGGGCGGAAAGCCGACCTCGTCGACCAGCATGCGATAGGCGCGCTCGCAGATCTGCGTCTTGCGCGCCAGCGTGTCGGCCTGGCCCTGCTCGTCGAATGCCATCACCACGGTGGCGGCACCGTAGCGGCGGATCAGCGTGGCCTGGCGCTTGAACTCGTCGGGGCCTTCCTTCAACGAGATCGAGTTGACGATGCCCTTGCCCTGGATGCACTTCAGGCCGGCCTCGATCACGCTCCACTTCGACGAGTCGATCATGATCGGCACGCGGGCGATCTCGGGCTCGCTGGCCACCAGATTGAGGAAGCGCACCATCGCGGCCTTGCTGTCGAGCATGGCCTCGTCCATGTTGATGTCG